>JAKSBZ010000315.1 GCA_022360875.1 Cytophagales bacterium
CGATCTTGCCTACTGCTGCCACGCTTGTGCGTGGCCTAAATTTAGGTCTTTAATTTAGCAAAAATTATTTTTACATATGGAATGTTTGAATGAAACCCATCCAACAATTTTAATTGTAATATTAACATTCCCGTATCCGTCAATAATAATGAACTTTATGGTTTGGTTATTTTTTACTGTAAGGCTCTTACTATAACGGTTATCTCCTAATATAATAGCATCATCCATTCCTGGAATGGAGCGATTCCTCCATGTCCAAGACACTCCCCAGCCATCTGAATTGCTGTAATTGTTTAGATATCGGTAATTTTCGGTCAACTTGTTAAAATCTGGAAAGTCCTGCGCGCAAAGATTCCACGCGGACAAAAATGCGAAATAGAAGATGCCAAAGCATCTGATAAGCTGTTTAGTCAGGACTGTCATTGCCGTAGAATTTAAAGAAGTTTGAATTTGCAAAAAGCCTTTTGGCAAGCCATTGAAAAAAATAATTGAAAAATCAGCAACTATTATTATTCAATAATAATGATGATATAATTAAAATAAAAGGCATGAGATTAATAAATACAGTGAAATTAATTATATTAAATATTTTTATTACCATCATATAAACAAGAATTCAGAAGATATGCGGATACTTTCTTTGTCCGGAAAGAGAAATTATTATACGTATAAGGAGATGGTTTTGCCGTTCGGTTATTTATATAAAATGAATAGTTTCATAATACTCATTATGTTAAATTCCATATTTTTTTGAAACGCAATAAAAAGATTGTAAATTCATGGCAAAGCTGATCAATAGAATTTATGGATATCATAAGCGGAGTTGTCGAGCGAATAACCTACCACAATGCCGAAAACGGATGGACCGTTCTGAAACTTAAAGCCAAAGGCCAGAAAAATCTGATCCCGGTGGTTGCTTACCAATCGAAGGTTTTTGCGGGAGCAACCGTGGAGCTGCAAGGCGAATGGGGCAGTCATCCGAAATACGGCGAGCAGTTCAAAGCGCAGGTTGTTCAGGAGCTCAAGCCCGCTTCGGCTTCAGCCTTGGAGAAATATCTAGGCTCAGGCCTCATCTACGGCGTGGGGCCAAAAACCGCCAAGCGCATTGTTCAGTACTTCGGGGACCAGACACTGGATGTTTTCGACGACGAAATGGACCGGCTGATGGAAGTGCCTGGCATCGCGCAAACCAAGCTCCGGCAGATCCGCAGCTCGTGGGAAGAACACCGCTCTATCCGAAACGTCATGCTTTTTCTTCAGGAATACGGAGTGAGCACCCTGTTTGCGGTCAAAATTTTCAAGCAGTACGAACACGAGGCAATAGATCTTGTAAAGGAAAATCCCTACCGCCTTTCGAAGGACATTTACGGCATCGGTTTTTTCTCTGCCGACAAAATCGCCCTGGCCATGGGTTTTGCCGCGGACAGTCCGCAGCGCGTGCAGGCGGCCGTCAAGCACTGCCTGGACAGCAGCCGCGACCAGGGCCACTGCTACCTTACCCGCATGCAGATAAGCGAAGGACTGAAAGGACTCATCGCCCTGAACGACGAACAGCTTATCAGCGAGCAGCTCAGACTGCTCGAGCAGGAAAACGAGCTCGCCTACCGCGACATTGACGACGAGGGAGAAAACGTTCGCTGCTATTACGCCAAAAGCCTTTATTTCGATGAGCTCAACACAGCCAACGCTGTCCGCAAGCTCAACAGAAGGCTCGCAACAGACATGGACCGAATCAAGCGCTGGCTTAACCGCTACAACGAGGCCCAGCCCTTCCCGCTCAGCTCCGAACAGTACGAGTGCACGGCCAGCATCTGCGGCTTTCAGTTCAGCATTCTGACCGGCGGTCCGGGCTGCGGAAAAACGACAGCCACCAAAGCCATCGTCAGCCTGGCTAAAGCCATGGGCAAAAACGTACTGCTGGCCGCGCCAACAGGCAGAGCCGCCCAGCGCATGTCCGAGGTTATCGGCCTGGAAGCCAAAACCATACACCGCCTGCTGGTTTTCGACCCGAGCAACGGAGGCTTCAAGAAAGGAAAAGAAGATCCGCTGGAAACCGATTTCCTGATTGTTGACGAATGCTCCATGCTGGACATTTCGCTGACCGCTTCGCTGCTGGACGCCGTGCCGCCCAATGCGCAGGTGCTCTTTATCGGCGATGTAGACCAGCTTCCCTCAGTGGGCGCGGGCAATGTGCTGAAGGACCTTATCGAAAGCCAGACCGTGCCTTGCTTCCGGCTTACACAGATTTTCCGGCAGGGCCGGGAAAGCAAAATCATTACTTACGCGCACCAGATCAACCAAGGCATCCTCCCTACTCCGCCCTCGCCGGTGCACCAGCCTTCGCTTTGGCAAGGCGGCTCCGACTGCCTGTTCATCGACTCCGAAGAAGCCAACCAGGAACAGGCTCGGTTTATCCGCAAGGTCCGCGAGGTTATGAAAAACACGCTTGACGACAGCGAATCCGAAACCATCGTGCAGGAGGAAAAAGGCGTGTACAAGTCGCTGAACAAGAAGGAAAACGATTACTTTGCCGAGCACATTTCAGAAGAAGAGCTTGGACAGCTCAAACAAAACGGCGGCCGCGCTTATGTTTTCAACATTCCCGAAAAGTTTCTTAGAGCGGATATTCCTTCTTTGCTTCAGACCCGCACCGAAGCCGAAGCGCTCGGGCTTGTGCTCGACAAAGTGCACCCGTGGTCCAGCCTCAACTACGGCTTCACCGCCAACGACATGCTGCTGCGGCTTTACGGAAAAACGATTCCGCAAAAAGTCGGGTCCGGGGAAATCCAGATTCTCACTCCGATGACCCGGGGCAGCCTGGGCACACACAACATCAATCAGCTCATACAAGAAACCTACAACCCGCATAAAGAGGGAAAAGCCTTTGTGCAGCTGGGAGACAGACTTTTCCGTGTCGGCGACCGGGTGATCCAGCGAAAAAACAACTACGATCTGGAGGTGTTCAACGGCGATATCGGCAATATTTGCTCAATAGACCACGAAAATGACGAAATCGCGGTGCAGTTCGGCAAGGAACCGAACAGCAGAATAGTCGCCTACAGAAAAGAATCGCTGATCGAACTTGAGCTGGCTTACGCCATAACAATCCACAAATCGCAGGGCAGCGAATTCGATTACGTAATTATACCCGTGGCCACGCAGCACTTCAAAATGCTGTACCGCAATCTTATCTACACCGGTCTGACCCGCGCCAAAAAAATGGCCGTTTTTGTGGGAAGCCGAAAAGCCCTGGCGCTTTGCGTGCGCAACGTCGACAACCGCAAGCGGCAAACCTATCTGAAAGCGCTGCTTAAAAAATAGAGATATCTGCACTTTTTCTTCACCGTGTATCGGCAGTTCTTTTCCTGAACGCTGAATTTTCAGCAGCTCACACAACCTCTGCTGAAGGCCAGTCAACTGAATGCTGACCGAAAATGCAGTCTGCCGTTCAGCCTTACCGCACTGACTCATTCCTGTTTATTGCAGTTATTTAACAGAAGAAGCACAAAACAATTGAATGTTTTCATTATAAAACAAACCAATATTAATATATTTAAAATTTATTCTCTCTATATTTACTTGCAGATAAAGTCACTTAACCCAAAATTTTCTATATTAAATAGAATATAACAATCAGTAAGTGTAAATTTTTTCATCAGCAGCGCGCATTCTTTGAAAACAAGCTGCTTCGTATGACCTACATGCAAACTATTTAATACATGAGAGAACTTGTCAGTAAGAAGGATTTAATGAAAGCAACAGGACTAAACGACTTCTGGGCATCTCCGCTGATGCACGTGCTTCGCTTTAGTAAAATCAATAGAATATATGACCGAATTTTCGATGACAAAGGCGTCGACTTCATCAAATCACTGCTTCGTGAGCTGGGTGTAAGCATAGAAGTTCATCCCGAAGAGCTCAAGCGGATACCCAAATCCGGGCCCTTTATTACAGTTTCCAACCATCCTTACGGTTCCATCGACGGAGTGATCCTTATTCTGCTTCTGCACCAGGTACGTCCGGACGCCAAAGTCATGGCCAATTTTCTGCTCAAGCAAGTAGATCCCATTAAAGAATATTTTATCGCTGTCAACCCGTTTGAGCAAATGGGGCATCTGATGAGCAATACCAACGGACTGAAAGAAGCCATTGCCCACCTGCAGGAAGGCATGCCGCTGGGTATTTTTCCGGCCGGAGAAGTTTCGACTTATGTGAAAAAGGAAAAGAAGATCGTGGACAAACCCTGGACGCGATCCACGCTCCGATTCATCAAAAAGGCCAAAGTTCCGGTAGTGCCGATCTATTTCGACGGAGGAAACAGCAAACTGTTTCACCTGCTGGGAATGCTTCATCCTATGCTCCGCACGGCGGCCCTGCCACGCGAAATGGTAAACAAAAACGGAGAGACAGTTCGCATGCGAATCGGAACTCCTATCAGCGCCGAAGAACAGAACTCATACGCTGATCCGGAATCATTCGAGCAGTTTCTGAGGATGAAAACGTACACGCTGGGTTCGGGACTAAAAGAAAAAAACCCGCTGATTCCGCTTCCGCAATTGTTCGTTCCGAAGAAACAAAAAATCGTTCCTCCGCTGGATCGTTCGCTTATCAAGAATGAACTGGCGCAGCTTAAGGACCATCTTTTATTGGAGAAAGACCGTTTTCAAGGGTATGTGGCCAACGCGGAAAAGATTCCGGCAATTCTGACCGAAATCGGAAGGCTGCGCGAAGTAACCTTCAGAGAAGCCGGCGAAGGCACCAACAAGTCAATGGACATTGACCAATATGACTACTATTTCAAACACCTGTTCATCTGGGATACGGAAAAGGAGGAAGTTGTTGGCTCCTATCGCATTGGAAGGGGAAAAGACATCATGGAGGCCTACGGAACCCAGGGTTTTTATATTTCTTCCTTGTTCAAACTAAAAGAGGAATTCGAATCCATTCTTTCCAAATCTTTCGAACTGGGCCGCTCTTTTATCCAGCGGCCGTACCAAAAGGAACGGCTTCCGTTGTTTCTGCTCTGGAGAGGATTGTTTCTGTATTTCAAAATCAATCGGACGCAACACGATTATCAATATATGCTGGGTCCGGTAAGCATTAGCAACCAGTATGCGTCGTATTCCAAATCGCTGATCGCCGCTTTTATCAAAAAATATCATTTCAACGAAGAGCTGGCGCAGCTCGTCCGTCCGAAAAAAGCCTATAAATTCAAGGAAGAAGACGACAGCCTGCAGCAAATTCTGGAGTGCACCAAAGACGATCTGAAGAAAATCGACAGCTACATTCGGGATATTGATCCGTCGCATTTCGCCATGCCTATTTTGCTGAAAAAATACTTATACCAAAATGGAAAAATCATCGGATTCAATATTGACCCGAAATTCAACAACTGCCTGGACGGACTGATTATCGTTGACTTCAACAATCTGCCCAAGCGGACGGTGCAAAATCTGGAAGACGAACTGGCGGCATTTGAACAAAAAGAAGAACTGGCAACATTGTAGTCATTGAAACTTTGGCTTAAGAGTATTTACTGGAGTGCATAGCCGAGACATACATCCATTGTAAATAATGCAATGCAAAAGATTAAATAAAAACAGGTGTAAACTACGAAATGTATATGTTTTTTGGACAGAAGCTGAAAATTTGAGAAGTATGCTCCTTTACGGCTATGCACTCTTATGTTTTTCTATTATTTTAGAATTTTGAATAGCATAAATTCCGTCTCCAATGCCAAAAATTCTGAGCTTCCTTCTTTCCTTTTTGCTTTTTTTTTCCGCCTGGGGACAAAAACACCATTTCAGAAACTATTCAATAGAGGAAGGATTGCCGCAATCCGAAGTATACGCCATGGTTAAAGGTCCGGACAGCAGCCTTTGGCTAGGAACAAACGGCGGCGGGCTTTCCAGATTTAACGGATTAAACTTCCGCACCTATACAGAAAGCGACGGACTCGGAGAAAATCACATCTACTCGCTGTATTTTACAAGCTACAACCACCTGGCCATCGGCCATCATGAAAAATTTCCATTTACGACGGAAGTTCCTTCAGTGTGTTGTCGTCCGGCCACATGCTGGATTCTGTCCGTTACATGCAAATCAGTGAAAACCATAAAGGACAGCTGGTTGTGTCAGGCGAGGGAAAAACCTTTGTTCTGGACAAGCAGGCGTTTCGCCCCGTTCAACAAATCTATCCTCAGCTGCAGAGAGGCAGTACCAGCATATACACTTCTGCCGGCGGAAAGCTTTTCTACATTAAAAACAATACTGAAATCTGGGAAGAGACACACGCAGGACTGAAGCGGCTTAACATTTCCGACCAACTGAATCGACTGAAAATTAAGTCGGTTTATCTGCAAGACTCGAAAAAAAACTGGTGGGTTGCTGCTCGTGATCCCAAAACCGGTATTGAAGAGCTATACAAAATAAAAGGCAAAACAATCAAGCGCATTCCTCTAAAAAAAGAGAAAGTGCTTTTCAACGGAGTTTATGAAGACCATGAGAACAACATTGTAGTCACAACAGACAACTGCGGCTATTTTATCTACAGCCCGGGGAGAAAAAAAATCTGCCAGATCGACAATGCTCATGGACTGTCACAAAACAATATTCACGCTTACCTGGAAGATCATGAAAAAAACAAATGGTTTTCCACACCCGGGGGCGGACTTGCCATGCACGCCAAAAACATGTTTGTGGGCTATTCAAAATCCGACGGCCTTCCCTTCCCTACGGTAACCTCGCTGCAGGCTGACCCCGACAACACCGTTTGGCTCGGAATGGCGGACGGAAGCTTGTGCCGCATCAAAGACCAAAGGCTTCAGCTGGAAGGGAAAAAAGGGCTATTTGAATACAGCATACGTCAAATGCGCAAAGACAGCATCGGTTCCCTGTGGCTTCTGACAGAAAATGCTGTTTGGAAACGCCAAAACGGTATGTTCTACTGCATCCATAAAAACAGCGGAAAAAATAATGAACGCTGGCTGGACTTTTCCATTGACAGCAAAGGGCTTTGGATCGGAACAAATTCGAATGGACTGCTTCGGATAGAAAAAAACAGAAAGTGCTATCTTAACTCTGAAAATTCGGGCCTGCCCAAAAACCGAATCGCCAGCATATTTGAAGACCACGAAGGAAATCTTTGGATTGGCGTTATCAACTCAGGCTTAAGCATGGTTTCAAAAAAATGGAAAACAACCCCCTTAGACCGGCTCCACACTGTGGAAATCATCCCGCGCCCTCACAAGTCTCTCAGCAATTCATTTATCACCCAAATAACCGAAAGAGAAAAAACCGGTGAAATATGGTTTACCTCTCACGGCAACGGGCTGTTTCTTTATAAAGAAGGAAAAATCCAACAGTACACTTCAAAAAGCGGCTTATCAAGCAATCTGCTGTATTCTGTACTTCCTGTTGCAGGCAACCAGCTTTGGGCCGGCACCCAAAACGGAATCGATCATCTGATCTTCAATGACTCCATGCAGCTTGTTTCTGCGAGAAACTTCAGCCAAAATGAAGGTGTTATAGGCATTGAAACCAACTCTTCGGCCACCACCCTGAGCCCAAACGGCGATGTATGGTTCGGAACCGTAAACGGAGCCGTCTATTTCAGGAACCAGCAAGAGAAAATTAAAAATCTTCCTCCGGCTGTCCATCTCACTGACGTCCGGCTCTTTCATAACTCTGTCGACTGGCATCAAGCCAGCTGGGACAACAAACTCTCCTACAAAAAACTGCACAGCCTGTACGGCATTCCAATAAATCCGGAGTTTAAATACAGCCAAAACAATATCAGCTTTCATTTTGAAGCCATCAGCTACCGGGTGCCTGAAAAAAATCTCTACAGCTGGAAACTCGAGGGACTTGACCAAAATTGGTCCCCGCCCTCAAAAGCCAACGCCATTGGCTACTCCAGTCTGCCTCCGGGAGAATACACCTTTCTGCTCAAAGCCTCCAACCACTTAGGCAACTGGATAACGGATCCTGTTTCTTATTCGTTTGTCATCCTGCCACCGTGGTGGCAAACCCATTGGTTCCGCTTCTTAACGGCCCTAATTGTTTTCTGCCTCATCCTAGCCGGTCTCGAATGGTGGACTCGGCAGGCCAAAATCAAACAGAAAAATCTTGAAAATGAGGTTAAAAACCGAACGCTTGAAGTTCGCATGAAAAACTTCGAAATTCTTTCGAAAAACAATGAGCTCGAACAAAAACAGGCAGAAGTGCTGGAACAGTCCGAAAAGCTTAAGGCCTCCTATAAACTGCTTAAAAAACTCAACCAGCTGGAAAAAGACATTACGGCGCACCTGAACAAACAGGAGATTATCAGTACGGTGTTAAAACAGCTAAAACAGCTCATCAAAGCGGATATGTACTGTGTCGGACTGTTTGACATCGACTCAAACGAAATCACGCTTTACGGAGACGAGCACGAAATCTGCCTGGACGGCCAAAAAGTGAACTTCGGAAATGAGGATTTAATCTCTCGCTATTGTTACGACAATAAAAAACCGGTACTGACAAACGACATTCTGGAAGACAAAATCCTCCAAAAATTCCGCCGTCCGATTTTCGGCAAACTGACTCAGTCTGTTATCTTTATTCCGCTGAATCTCAATGACCGCTTTATGGGAGTTATTTCTGTACAGAGCTATCTGCCGAACAGCTTTCAGGAATATCATCTGGACCTTCTCCAGAACATTGCGCACACCACGCAAATCGCCCTGGAAAATGCCGGTGTATTCGAAAAAATGCAAAACCAAAAGCACCAAATTGAAGAACAAAACAGCCAGCTGATTCACCTGAACAAAGAAAAAAACGAACTGATCGGGATGGTAGCCCACGACCTGAGGAATCCGCTGACCAGCGCCCTTACCGTTTGCGACGTGATGGACAGCCAAACAGAATGCCCTCAGCAGCAAGAGGCTATTGATATCGTAAAAAACGCTTTAACCCGGATGAACAGCATGATTTCCAACATGCTGGATGTGAAGGTGCTGGAATCTCCGAAACTAAAGATCAGCCCGTCGGAATTTGACTGCGCAAATGTGCTGCAAAAGCTCATTGAGCAGTATGAAGACCAGGCCAAGAATAAATCCATCATGCTCCAGTTCTTCAACCAGCTGGAGCGCAACACGCTTGTTACAGACAAAAACCTGTTCGCCCAGATCGCCGAAAACCTTCTTTCGAATGCGCTGAAATTCTCACCCTTTGATTCTTTCGTATTAATACGCCTTTTTGAAAATGAAAAACAAATCATCCTGCAGGTTAGCGACCAGGGACCGGGTTTCAGCCATGAAGACAAAAGCCGCTTGTTCAAAAAGTACCAGAAACTGAGCGCTCGCCCAACCAATGGCGAACCTTCCACCGGGCTGGGACTTTCTTTAACCAAAAAATACACTGAAGCCCTGCAAGCCGACATCTGGCTTGAAAGCGAACAAGGAAAAGGGGCTAACTTCTTTTGTGCTTTTCATAAAAAAACTGAAATCGTCGGAAAAAGCGAAGCTCATTCTGCAGTCAACTGACGGATATTGGGATCTTCTGGATAGGCTTTAAGCGCCTTCCTGCAGTATTCCTTGTAAGCTGTTTTGTTCTTCGTTTTCTTATAGTACTGTATTAAATACCAGTACGCCTCCCGCTTTCCCCAGCTTGCCTTTATCACTGAACTTGTGGCAGATCTTTTTAATTCGAGCACTTTCAGCAGGCATTGCTCCACCTTGGTTCCCCCTCCGAAACTTTTCGGTGTATAATAGCTGTTAACGCCCTTTACTAAAAACGCCCGAATGTTCACCGAATCCAGCTTAAGCGATTTATCGGCTTCCCTCAGCACTTGTTTGGCCTGAAAAGGAATTTTGTAGAACGGAAGAAAATCAAGACTCAGATTTCTTTCCGTCGCCAGCAACGCATAGTATTCTGAGTCTTTATTATGCATTTTTTCCAATAAAGCCATCGCTTTTCTGTTCCATTCTTTCGCCTTCTTTTTATCGGTTTCCAGCAGCGTAATGGCCTTCAGATACATGGCATAGCTCCCCCAATAATAATCCTGGTCACTGTTTCCAGGACGCAATCGCTGAATCTGTTTGTCTAGCTTAGCACGGTTGCCTGCACGAAAAAATTCCAGATAAGCCTGATAAATTGCATGCTCTGTATGTGCCTGGTCAGCAGGCTGACCCTGCGTTTCAGCCAACAGCATGAAGGACAAAAACAAAAAAAAGATTTTTTTCATCGGATTGGTTTGGGAAACTGCTGTTCACATCCGGCCTTTAAAAAAACCGTATCTAAGCAGTCTCCTAAACCGCAATTTGCTTGCCTGGTCTTTTAAATTCTTACGATCAGCTCATCCAACGGCTTTCTTACCTTAGCAAGAGGCGCATAGGCATCGTCCTCAGCTCTGTAACCCACGGGCACAACAAGAACCGCATTCAAACCTTTTTCTTCTAAACTCAGCAGTTCATCATAGGCTCCAGCGTCAAATCCCTCCATAGGACAAGAGTCAATGCCCAGCGAAGCACAAGCTGTCATCAGGTTTCCAAGAGCAATATATAGCTGTTTCTCCATCCAGACAGCACGCTCATCCTTTGTGCGACCCTCAACAGCTCCTTTCATCATATTTTCGTATCCTGCCAGTTCCTCCGTTGAAACGCCGCGTGTTTCAGCAATCTCCTGAACAAACTGCTCAACATCTTCTCCGTTGAGCGATGACTTACGGCACAGCACCAACAAATGAGATGCATCCGCAACTTGATCTTGGTTCCAGGAATGCTTTATCAGCTCCCGGCGAAGATCCGAATTTTCTACAACCACAAATTTCCAAGCCTGCAAACCGTATGAAGACGGAGTGAGACGAAGCACCTCTAAAAGCAATTGCAGCTGCTCTTCGCTCAGCTTTTTCTCTGCGTCAAATTTTTTAACCGCATATCGCCAGCTAAGCGTTTCAAGCAAAGCTGCGGCTTGAGTTTGATATTCTGTATGACTCATCATGATTTTGTTTGTTAATATCAGAGTGCAAAGATAAGTGGAAATATATATTTAAGGAAATTATTTACATGGAATATATATCCCTCAAAAATATTTACTTTAATCACATCGCTTCTTTTTCCGGTCAAGTTGGGTTGTTTTTTGAAAACAAAGGCAGTATGGAAGAAAAGCTTATTCCGTTGTTAATCACGCTGCTGTCAGTAACCAACCCGGTTGGAAACATGGCTATCTTCGCCGGACTGACCGCTTATAAAACCGAAGCGGAGAGCAAGCGGATAGCCCGAAACGCATTTTTTGCGATTCTCATCATTCTTACAACGATCGTATGGCTGGGCGATTTTATCTTAAAAATTTTCGGAATTACTCTTCCTTCATTCGAGATAGCCGGAGGAATCATCATCGCCATCATGGGAGTTTCGATGCTTCACAGCCGGACAAGCGGCATTGCGCACAGCGAAGACGAAAACGAGGAAGCCCAGCAGAAAGAAGCCATAGCGATTGTTCCCGTAGCCATTCCTCTTGTCGCCGGACCGGGCGCCATCGCAACGCTCACAGTTGCCGTCAGCCATTTCCCAAGCCTGCAGGGTCGCCTAATGCTCAGCGGCGTTTGCCTTGCAATCAGTCTGGTCATTTGGTTTTTTCTTCATTTCGCCCCCTATTTCAGCCACAAACTCGGCATGATCGGAGTAAACATCGTCATTCGGATTATGGGGATAATTCTTACTGCCCTGGCCATAGAAATGATATCCAAAGGGGCGCTGGAAGTCTTTCCTGCGCTTGCTTCATAACTGCCGTTCTTCCCTTTATCCGACCGGTTCTCAGATACCCGCGCCTTTTCGCGCCATATCTCCCAAATTGTCTGTAACTTTTTAAACCCCTCAAACGTCTTCCTCCCGAACGCGGACAGAAAGTTAGTTTCCGCACATACGAGAAAGCAAATTTGATATACAGAAACACCGCACTGTTTTCGGCTCTAACTGATGAAGCAAAAAGATTTTTTTAAAATATATCAGAAAATACAAGACAAGCTTTATCGCTTAGCACTTCGAATGGTGAACGACCGTTCAGAGGCAGAAGACATTGTCCAGGACAGTTTTCTGAAAATATGGAAAGACCCAGGACAGCTTAGCCAGTGCCGAAATATAGAAGCCTGGTGTATGCGAATAGTCAAAAACCGTTCGCTGGATATTTTAAGGCAATCCAAGCTCAGAAGCCATGAAAACATCGAGAACGAATGGCAATACGAGGGCAGCCACCAAACTCCCCACCGGCAGCTGGAAACCGCCGACGGACTGGCCCACTTGCGTAAAAAGCTCTGCAAACTGCCCGAAAAACAGCGGCTGGTATTTCAGCTGCGCGATATTGAAGGCTATGCCTATCAAGAGATTGAGAAAATCGCCGAACTAAACTCCAGCCAAGTAAAAGTATATTTATTCAGAGCCCGGAAAGCGCTCAGAGAACATTTAGAAAAGTCGTACCACTATGAATCCGGAAAAAGCAAGACACTATCTTAAAAAGTACTGGGCGTGCAAGCTTAACAAATATGAGGAGAACGAATTACGCACTTTCTTCCTCTCCTCAGCATTGCCTGATGACCTGAAGCCTTACCGTTCCCTTTTCGAGCTAGCGATCCAGGAAAAATGCATTTCAAGACCTGTGAAAAAAACGAAAGCTCGAAAGGCATTTACGATAGAACTTACCAGGCATGCGGCTGCCGTGGTAATATTCGGAGCACTGATTGGCAGCGCATATTGGCTGACCAAAGCCGGTAAATCAGCTGAAACCGCTGCCAATTATACCGAAATCAACGATCCGGATAAAGCTTACAGGAAGACAAAAGAAGCGCTTTTGCTGGTTTCCAGAATGTTAAGAGAAAAAAACAAAATTGATGAAGATATTGCGCAGCTCCATCTTTTAAACAAATACATCAAACCCAAAAAGAAAAAAATATGAAAAAGTATATAACCAGTCTCATCATCATGTTGCCGATGGTTGGACTGCAGGGGCTGTTTGCCCAGGAAAGCGCTATAGACAAGTACTTCGCCAAGTACCGAGACAACTCGCAGTTTACGGTGGTTCACATCGCCCCGAAAATGTTCGAGCTCATGGCCGAAATCACCAAAGAAAACGAGGATGACTTTTCGGATGTGCTGAGCAACCTGCGGGGGCTGAAAATTCTTGCTGCCGACAGTATCAAAGACGGAATGGCGCTTTTTAATGATGCCTCTGAAAAACTCGTCAAGAAAAGCTTCGAAGAGCTGATGTACATTCATAAAGAAAATGAAACGGAACTGCGGTTCTATGTACAGGAAAAGAACAAGAAAATCAGAGAACTGCTGCTCTTGGTGGGCGAACCGAATGAATTTGTCATGATCAGTTTTGTAGGCGACATTGATCTAAAAAAAATCGGCAAACTCAGTAAAAGCCTGGACATCAATGGATTCAATCATTTAGACCAGTTAAACAATGAATAACATTATGCATCGACTGTCATTATTAATTCTATCTGTCTTGCTGTCAACCCACACGGTTTTTGCCCAAAGCGACTTCTTTAATTCAGTCTCCAGGAACTTTCGGGAAGCAACGGGTGTCAACCGAATTAGCATTCCCGGCTCAATATTCAAGATGGTAGGAAGCGGTGAAAGCCAAAATCCCGAAATTGAAATATTCAGCTTCGTTGAACAAATGAGTTTTCTAACGATCCCAAACCGCCAAATCGAAAAAAAGAATCTGAACTTCAACAAGCTGCTGCAAAAAGCCGAGTCTGGCGGCTTCGATGAATACCTGCGTGTTACAGAAAAACAAAATCTGATCAGGCTGTATGTCAAAGAAGATAAAAATCGCATTAATAACGTGCTGTTCATTATTAAAAACGGCCAAGCCAATACAGCCATTATCGATTTCACCTGCGATCTTCCCAAAAAGAAACTCAGGGAATTCGTAAAAACTGTCCGCAGCAAAAATCTAGAAAACGGTAACTTCAATTTCTAGCCATCAAAAAAGCCCTGCTCAAGCGCAGGGCTTTTTTGAGATTTTTCTAAACAACTGCCTGTGGCGCCTCCCGAAAAAATAAATCACAAAAAATACAAACACTCAAACAAGATCCTATTCGCACTGTCCGTTCCATCCACCAACTCAAAATTGAACTGTATGGCATTGCTGTAAAGAACCCTTCCCGTGTACCGAACCGTGAAAGTCCGGTCTCCATCACTCGCCAAGGCTGACCAAAAACTTAAAGTCGTATTATAATTTTCCTCACTGAAGTTATGCAATCCGATAAAATCAAAACCAATTCGGCTCAAAGCCAGCTGTGATTCATCAAGCGCATACAACAAATAGCGGCGAATCAATTCCTCACCTTCAAACCACATTTCAAATCCTGAAAACGGAGGCTGCTCATCAGCGAGATCGAGCGTTCCCCACCGGAAAAAACAATAAATAAAACCAGGAAGTCCGAAAACCGGCTGTACTGCTTGTTCAAACACGCCGGCTCCTCCCACAAGAATGTGAAAGCTTCCCAATTCAGCGAGCAGTTTCAGCGCTTCGGCATCGCTTAATCCCGCCAAAACGCTTTGGTCATACTGTGCAAACGGACTTTCCGACAATCCCACCAGCGCATTGGAGGCAATTCCGAACGGAGGCTGATGGCTGCCTTCCATCTGGCCCAGCTCCTGCGAAGAAGCATCGACTACCTGCTGTACCCAGCTGCCCTGCTCATCTTTCAGAATTTTTGTTCCGCCGGGTATTATCCCCAAGCCCCCAGGCGCCTCATGATCGCCAAGCACCTGCATGCCTCCTTCAACCAGCTTGAAAGGAACAGAAAAGAGCAAGCCGGAAGTTTTTCCCGAGACTACCGGATTAAGCACTAAAATCCCAAGCCAAGGCGAAATCGTTGCACCATAAACCTGATCTCCAATTGTCAGCGTATTGAACACAGGCAAGCCCATCAAAAACGACTGATAGGCAACCTGTCTGTCCAACATTTGCCAGTCAGACTCATCCGCGCGGACCATTCGCGCTGCGGTCGCCGCCGGATAATAATCCGATTTGCTTTTGAGCACAATTTCCTCTGAACTCGAACGCTCAATAAAAAATTCAAATTCAGCTCCCAAAGTGCTTCTCCCCAGCTCGAATAGTTCATGAAAAAATGTGTGAGTATCAAAAACCAATTCGGGAAGCTGCGAGCTCCCCACTCGATAACTTGAAACCTTTCCTCCTTCATAGCCCGGCAAAGAAGTTTTCAGGTTCACTTTCCCGTCTGTTCCAAACTGAAGCAGCACCAAATGTGATCCCGTCTCATTTGTGGGCCGGTATTCCATCTTCCAGCCATGAACCGGAGTTGTCAGTTGGCTGGAAAATTCAGCCAGGCGCTCCCGAATCCGCTGCTCCGGAGCCTGGTCAAATATTTCTTCCTCTTCGTTTTGACAAGAGAGCATCCACAGCCCGCACAACAGAATAAGCAATATATTTTTTCCCATGATATTTTAATTTTGATAAGAAGCCGCCAGCTCTTTTTCTTGAGAAACAACTGAAGGAGGAAACAGGCGTGCCAAAGTATTTGTCCGCAACATCTCGAAATCAATATCAAGAACTTCTTTGAAGTATTTCTGAACAGCTTCGTATTTTTCCTGAATCCGCAGCTTGCCTCTTACGACTTCCGGATCCGCATTACCGTCATCTGTCTCAGCCCAAAGCACACCAAGCTCATTCCGGTTTATATCCAAAAAACGCTCATAAAAAAAACTTTCGGGCAATGTCAGCAGATTCGAAACCAGCTCAGCAAAATCCTCATTCGGGTCACTGGAAGCATAAGGTGTGACAAAACCCAGCCGAAGCATCTCGGAATAATCCTTGATTGTCCAGCCCGAACCTGTGTAATCGCCTTCAGAAATTTTCTGATAATTGTCCGGCAAATCGTACTTCTGGTGAATAATATGGCTGAACTCATGCTGCATGACATGCAGCTGACTGATTTTCCAGTTCAAATTCTCGAGATCAAAGTCATTCACTTCAGTCAAAGTGATGCGAACGCCTGCGTCAGCCGTACCCAGCGTTACCGTCCCGTCCAGGTTGTACATCGGCGAACCGATCAAGACAATCTCGGCAGGGAAAAGCTTCCGGATCAGCGTTTCACTGCCCGACCCTGACTCCAAATACGGGTGCACCCAGTGGTCTTTGAGAAAATCCATATAAGGCTGCACCAAGCTTCGATCAGGAGGTGTTACGCGCTTGGAGTCATCCACATAGCGGTTTACAAACCGGTAACGCACCATGCAGTTAAAAGTCTGCTGAAACTCGGCATAAAGATACTTGTCAAGAGGATCATTTGAATCGTTTTGCTTGGGCAGAGGGTCAAAAGAAACGGATTCGTCTGATTTACAACCCAAAAGCATGAGCATCAGCATCACAAGCACCGCAGAAAGTTTATGATTTTGCAACATAGTCGTTTTTTTAAAAATTATTAATCATCTAGGATTCGGTGTCATGCCCAGATCAATAGCCGTTTCCGGAATCTGAATTACCCGTCTTGGATCTTCCGAAAGAAGAACCAGCTCTTCTCCAGAAGCTGTAATATGGGTTATCGGCATACCATAGCGCAAATTGTCCCACCAGCGCATGCCTTCCTGAACAAATTCTTTTCGTTTTTCATCCAATATAATGCGAAGCAGCATCGTCGGCGCTTCCTGATAGATTAGTTCCAGCTCTTCATCGGTTGGATTCTGCGGATCAATATTCAGAGCAAGCGCAGTGGTTACCAACCACCAATTCACATCTGCCTGCTGCCCTTCTTCAAGATCATACCGTGTAGGAAAAAAAGAATTCAAGTCCGAAAAAATACTGCTTAAATACTCTTGAGCAGCCACTTCATCCCCTGCCTGAGCGGCTTGAAACCATAAATACAGCGAGGCTTCCATCCTATTGAACAACACCTCTTCACCTCTTAGTTCCACCTGCACTGTTGTAGGCAATCCTGTTTCCGAAGCGAGATTTTCCCGTTCAAAAAGCTGCTCATATTTAGGATAAAGAACTCCTGCGCCTCCGCCTATGTTGTAAAACAATCGTCTCCGAACATCTGCGGCTCCGTAAGGCGCCTGTGAAAAGATTTGCCCGTTCAGTTCAGACGAAAGTCCGTAACCATGACGGCTAGTATAGAAATAAACCGTTTGTTTGTACTGCAGAAGCAAATTAGCCTCTTCATCCGGACTGTTCAGAAGCTGTGAAAGGTTGGAACCTCCGTTTTGTATATCATAAATATGATGCAGATCTTTTACATACTCGTCCGGCCGGTCGCCAAGCAGGAGGTTTGCATATTCCAGCACTTTGTCAAATCTGCCCATAAACAGATAAAAGCGCGAGGCAAAAGCCCAGGCTGATTTCCGAGAAAAGTGATATTTCCCGGAACCTTCGTAATATCCGGCATTCAGCAAGGGGATGGCCTGCAGCAGATCACGTTCTATTTTGGCATAAGTTTCGGCCACAGTACCTCTTGCATAGCTCTTGAGCAATTCACGCTCCGGCTCGGTAACGTAAGGAATGCCCAAATCGGATGAAGCCGTTTGAGGATTATAAACTTTGGAGAACAGGCTTGCAATCAGAAAATGATTGTACGCTCTAGCCATTAAGGCCTCTCCTTTCACTGCCTGTTTCCTTTCGGCATCCCCTTCCAAATCGTCAATACGGCTCAGCACCTCATTGGCATGGGCTATGGCCCCGTACGCTCCATTCCAGAAAAATTCGGGAGAGTCTTGGGCCACCGAATTCGATTTTCCCCACCGAAAAGCGTCATTTACAACAGGCTGCTTCCCAATTCCCTGCAAATTTGCGGCATTATCGCTCATCCAGTCCGTGAACAAATAAGCCGCAGGATTGTATGCATTTCCGACCAGCTGCGCCGCCTTTTCAATATTGTCGATTTCAACTCGGTTGTCAGGCACTTCATCCAAAAAATCCGAACAGGAAAAGCATGACAAAACGGCCAAACCGATTATTAATGATTTATATGTCTTCATTTGTATGTTGTTTGTCTTTATCAGGAAATCTTTCCAGAACACTCCCTTTCGGGGGAATTTTTTTAAAGTCTTCAATAGATTTATTCTTTTTAAAATTACTCATCAGAAGAATATATTTCTTATTAAAATCCAATATTTACACTCAGCGTGTACTGCCTTGGCACCGGCAGTGCAACCCCACCGGAATTGAAAAACTCAGGATCGATTCCTTGCAATTTGCTGTCCGAATACAGCAACCCGAGGTTTTGACCCTGTAAGCTTAATCTCGCCTTTGACAGTCCCAGACGTTTAACAACTTTTTGAGGTACGGTATAGCGCAGGGTAACGTTTTTCAGACGAACAAACGAACCGTCAGCCACCCGGATATCTGATTTATTGTAGAGCTGGTAAGGATTGAGCGAATTATTATCCAGCTCCTGCTGCGTAAGCCGGTCAGCAATAGCCGGTATCTGAGTTTTCGCTTCATCGCCAGGCAGTGCCCAGCGGTCAGCCCATTCCTTTTGCAAAGCGCTGAAGTCATCAAATCCACGAATCGTTGGATACAGATCCGGAAGGCGTATCACATTTCCGTACCGGTAAGTAAAATTGACCGAAAGACTGAAGTTTTTGAACCTAAAGGAATTGACGAAACCGCCGTTGCCCAACGGATCAATTGATCCTTCGTAAATCAAATTTTCAACCTCATTCACGCGATCCTGCAGATACATATTCTGCGTGATTCCTTCATCACCAAAAAAAGTCGGAATTCCCCTTGAATCAAGACCGGCAAACGGAACAGAATAGAGTCCCCGGCGTGCTCTTCCGAGTGAAGCCGCTCCGTTTTCGGTTATAGCCTGTGCAATGCGGGGCGCCAGACTCAAGCTGGTTATTTCATTTTTATTATAAGCCCATGTCAAACTGGTGGACCAAGTGAAATTGCCCGCTTCCACCGGCACGGCATTCAACGTTACTTCAAACCCATAGGAATCCATATTAAACAGATTACCCAGTTTTAACGCCTCGCCGCCAACTCCGCTGGTTCTCACTGCGCTAATCAGATCATAAGACCTTCTTTGGTAATATTCAAGGCCGCCGCTAATCCGTCCGTCCAAAAAACCAAACTCAACTCCCGCATTGAATTCTTTTAGCTTTTCCCAGGTAAGATCGTCATTCGCTAAGTTCTCAATCCGTAAAAGCGTTTCCCGGTCAGTAGTATTCGGGCGCTGCGGCACATAAGCAACAGCATTCAGCTCCGCTGCGCTAAACGGCCCCATGCTTCCCGAAAGACCGTAAGTCATTTTCAACTTCAAACGCTCAATCCAATCGGTATCAATCAAAAAATCCTCTTCAGTCACATTCCATGCGCCGCTAACATTCCAAGTCGGAAAAAAGCGCGAGCGCGTTGTCTTGCCCAGTTGGTTGGAACCATCGTAGCGGGCCGTAAAATTGGCGATATATTTTTCCTTGTAAGCATATCCTCCTGTAAAGAAAAACCCCAGAAAACGGTCTTTGAACTCATTCATGCCAAAATAGTCGTTTCCGTTCAGCACATTGGCGCGGATAGCCTGCGGATCGGTAAACACCACGCCTCCCCTGTCAAACTGGTAACCCCAGCCGTCAAAACGGCTCGACTGCCGGTTGGCCAGCCGCAACTCCTGCCCGGCCAGAAACGTAAACTCATGATCGTCGCCAAACGATGGATCCCAGGTCAGCAAGCTCCGGACATAATAGTTGTCCAGAATATTATCGGACACATTGTAAAACCCTCCTACCGGAAGAATAACCAAAGGCTCAGAGTTCGGCTTGTCCGGATCTGTGAACAAATACTGATTGGCATCTTCGATAAGCTGCGTGCTGTTGGACCGGTAAGCTTCAGCCTGATTGGATTCATCCCGGATTCGGTGCTCCCTTCGGGAAATTACTTTTCGATACTGCAGCGTTGTGCTGAATTTCAAATTTTTCAATATGCTGTACTTCAAATCGGTCTGAATAGAAATGTCAGCCACAGCGATATTAATAAAATTGTTGTCCAGCTCTTGCAGAATATTGAAAGGCGCATAATTTCTCCGGTAATACGCATAGTTTCCTTCTGCATCGTAAGCCTTCATACTTCTTGCCGAGTTCAGGGCAAAACCAAGCGGGTTAATATCGAACTCTCTTGTAAAGCTGCCGTCAATCGGATTGAATTCCCGGTTCGTTGTTCCGGGAGCTTTCTGATCGCGTATGCTCCCGCTCAGATTTATCCCCAGATCCAGTTTGTCAAAAATGCTGAAATCAGCCCTTGTCGATAAAGTATAACGCTCTACATTATCCGCAATAGTCTGTCCATTGTCATTGTAGTACCCAAGCGAAACATAATACTGAGAACGGTCGGTTCCCGATGACAAACTTATAGAGTGCTGCTGTGTCAGCGAATTCTGGAAAAGCAAATCAAACCAGTCAGTGTTGGCTAAGGCGTGTTCTTCCAAGAACTGCTCATTCGTAATGCCGTTCGGGTCCCAAGTGAGTTCTTTTTTGGCAATCAAATCGTACATCTTTCCGACTGCTCCGTAGTTCTTTGCCCTGGCGGCGGTTGTCACGTCAATGTACCCTTTATTAATCAGCTCTCTGTAAACGGAAATCTCCTGGCCCGAATTCATAATATTGTAATCGCTGTACACCGGGCGCTGCCTTACGGAAAACGATCCGTTATAATTTATACTTGTTTTCCCTCTCCTTCCGCGCTTGGTAGTAATGGCAATAACACCGTTCATCGCTCTCGCGCCGTAAATCGCCGTAGCCGAAGCGTCCTTTAGAATTTCAAACGATTTGATATCATCCGGATTCAGCCCCGCAATGCTCGAACTGATCAATGTGCGCGCGTCGCCCGAGGCCAGGTCATCGGAGCTCACTTCCACAATATCCTCAATGACAACGCCGTCCACCACCCACAAAGGCTTGTTGGATCCATTCAGCGAAGCATTTCCCCGAATCAGAATGCGGGGAGCCGTACCGAAACTTCCCGACACATTTTCAATAGAAACGCCGGCTACGCGTCCCTGCAGCGCCTGCGTAGCGTCCGGATTTCCTTCAATGTCCACGTCTTCCATCGATACTACCTGAGCCGCTCCTGTGAAAAGCTTCCTGTCAATTTCCTGAAAACCTGTTACCACCACATCCTTAAGCACTTTCGCGTCCGCCTCAAGCTGAACAGCAAGAGGCTTGTCCCCCGTATTGTTGTCAACTTTTAAAAGCAGATCTTTGAAACCCAAATAACTGAAAACAAGCATATCACCTATTTTCGCCTGAATTTCAAAGCGGCCGTCAATATCCGTAATCACCCCCGTGCTGCTGCCCTGCACATAAACGTTTGCGCCAACAAGAGCTTCCCCGTTTTGCCCTTTCACGGCACCTGTAATTTTTATTACATCCTGCAGCCAAACCGTTTTGCCCTTTCCGGGAACCTCAGTTCCTATAAAAAAGAGCAGAAAAATAATCAAACTACACCCTCTCAGCCGCCTGATTTTTTCTGAAAATATCATATTGTTTGTCATAGATAAAAAGTTGCATCCCAAAAGGGATTATAGTACAGTGATTGTTTTTCGGATTGAATGCTGGCGCAAATATGCAAGAAACAGTATAGGTCCTCTGGCTCAAAATCCCTTCCAATTACAGAACAGTAAATAAAAAATTCACAGCAGCTGAATGTTTTTCATAACCGGCTTCCTTCTATATCAAAAATTGAGCTGCTGCTAAAACAGACCCCACAAAATCTTATGGCTCGATATTCTAACTGACAGCACCATGCGTTCTTGCAACTTGCCTTATCAACAGCCAGTAAAAGATTAACGCAATAGTCTTTTCTGGACGGCCAAGTAAAAAATAACGCTATTAATACATTCGCACGCGCTCTTCATTTGTCTCTGCAAGGCTGTTTATATACAGCTCTTTTCCCTCATCAATTCACAAAAGAACACATCAGTTCTGCATCAGCTCATTATGCAAGCGCATAATAAATGCATTCAAATGCTTGTACGCTCGCAAAGAATCCTGTGGCCGGTACCAAATATGGCTTCGGGCAAACTCGGTGAACGTCCTGGATTTCAGTCTTCTGTCAATAATTTTTTTCTTTTGTTCATTCGACAATTTCCAGATAGACGGGTCATAAACTGAAAGCAGATCGCTTACAGGAAACCGCTTGACCTCAGATTTCAAAAGCTTTCCATTGCTTTTCTTGAATGCGATTTGTATGGATTCCGGATCCGCTTTTCTCAGCGAAGAATCCTGAACCACAAAAGCCAAATACCCTGTGGTGGTGGTATTCTTTTTAATCACGGAGTGGTATATTAAAAGCTCCTTTTCAGGCACTTTCAACACATAATGTTTGCCTTCTCGTTTCCATGGCTGAAAATACCTGTTAGGATAAAAATGCTTAGCGCTGATTTTCCGGCCATCACCATAATCGAGGACAACATAGATATCTTGATAGTTCAGGTCTTTATTTTCTACATTTATCGCGAGTTTCATAAAGTATTTTACCCCCTTAAAAACCGAAACCTCTCCTGATTCATCACTATGGTAGCTCAAAGGCCGAATGCCTGACCGCGCATAACTTATCTTTTTTACAGATACTGAGGGAGTCATGAACAGATTCTGATAAACCACATAGGCGGAAGCAACAAGCCCCAGCACTCCTCCTAACCGAGTCAGCCATTTCCAGAGAGAATTTCCCTTTTCAACATTTTCAATTTGAAGAACCTCATTCTCAATTTTTACCTGATTCATTGGACAGCGACATTATTTAATACAATAATTATCAAATAAAATAATAAATATTTTCAATATACTGGTGTTAGTGTTTACTTTTTATAAAAAAATAAAATTGTATTGATATTTACTTCTGATTTGTCAGCAATATATTTATTAAAAAAAAATCGCTTCCGGTGCTTAGACATTAGAAATGTCAGCAACACCGAAAGCGATACTACAAGTGCGAACGAATATTCGCGTCTGAAAAAAAATTATTAATCCAAATTAAAATCAAAGGGAAGCTGGCGCTTCGCTTCTTCTTTTTACTTCAAACTCAATCAGCTGTTTTACCGCATCAACAATCTGCAGTTCGGTGCGGCCTCCCTGTTTTCTTGCTTTTGACAAAACAATCTCAACCTGTTCTTCCCAGCTTTTCGACTGATATTCAGGCCCCTCAAAAGCCTTTAGACCGTAATCCGAAAGCACCATCAGCTGCTCGGACAGATCTTTCACCTCTTCGAGCACCGGAGAAATCTGTATGATTTCCAGTAACGCACGGTGATTGTTCTTCCACTTGCGCAGCCAGTTCACAAGCCGCTCTCGGCCTGCCTGAGTCGGATGAGCGCAGTATGCCTCTGTCAGCTTTCGGAATTCCCAAGCGTCCGGCGCATCCGTATTGGCGGCGTCGGCAAACTTCGCAAAACTGTAATACGAATTGTAAAGCGTTCCTTTCGGGTTGCGGGTATAAATTTTCAACGGCTCAACCACATTAACAAGCGTGCGCAAAGGCTCCACGTTTTTCGACC
>JAKSBZ010000258.1 GCA_022360875.1 Cytophagales bacterium
ACTTCTATCAGATTCAGGTACTCCTGGCGCAGCGGTATATGGTAGTGGTTTGTCGCGGGCGGGGATTTGGGCAGGCTCAGACGAAGACGCGTCGGATCAGTTACTCTTCCGAACTGGTCTTTTGCCGTTCTTATCCGCAGTACTTCCGGACCTTTTTCAATTTCTCCGGTGCGCAGTTTCGGGCCGGCTAAGTCCATGGCAATTTTACAGCTTTTGCCCAGTTCAGTCTTTGCCTGGTGTATATGATCAATCATTTGTTTCCACTCAGCAGGCGAGTCATGCGCGCAGTTGATCCGGAAGCAATTGACTCCTTCCTGCAGCATGGCGTAGATCAGCGTATAATTGTTGGCCGCTTCGGAAGGAAGCGTAACCATGATGCGCACATTTCTTCCTTCGGGCTCTTTTCCCAGAAGGCCTTCGGTATGGCGGTCGATTATGAGATTCTGCGAGGTGAAGTGCTCGGAAAGCTGGCGGAGCGGTCCGCGGTCCTGGTTCAGAAGGTTCAGATGAATCAGAACAGAATTCAGACTGGCTTGCACATGGCTTTCGATGCGTCCCAGGCTGGTAATTCCCAGGTCACTGAGTCTTTCCTGCTGCCAAGTGATATCCGACTGCCTGAGATTGAAATAGCGAAGCAAATTGGCCCGGCTTTCTTCGAATGATTCGTGGAACTGAAAATGCTGGAATTTTCTGGCCAGTTCTTCTCCCTGAGTCTGGAGGGTTTCCAAATACTGTATAAGTGAGTGTATTGATTGTGTTTGTGCTTCTGCCATGGTATCAGTGCTCATAGCTGTGGTCGTTTCAATCGGAATATTTCCGTCGGTGCTTGTACAGCTGTTCATTCTATATTTTTCTGAACCCAAAGGGTATTGGAGTCAATTTCAAAGCAGAGAAGATTGCCGAAACTTTCTTTTTCCTTTTCTACACAGGCATTGTCCAAGGCTAATACCGGACAGCGTTTCTTTATCGATTCGCTTATAAAGCCCAGAGGCTTGGGGTTGTGGCCATGGATGATGCGCTTGCCTTTGGCCTTTTGGCTGTCGTAAGGAAAGTCGCGTATTTGCATCATGGATTCATAATCCAAAAAGCAATTTTCTTTTTTAAATAAAAAGCCCGCATGCACTATAAAATCATTCTCAAGCTCAATATAATGATTCATTTTCATAAAAAAATGGACATATCTCATTTTAGTTGCCTGGTCAATGGTTTTTAATATGCCCGGGAAGTTGGAATTTTCAATGCTTTCCTCGGCGCTTGGATCGCGATATGCCAAAGCCTGAAACCATTGCCAGTCGTGGTTGCCCATTAGGAAATTCACCGCGTTCGGATAGTGTTCTTTCAGATCGGCGGCGAAATCAAGAACGCCCAGGCTGTCCGTTCCTTTGTTCACTAGATCTCCGAGGAAATAAAGGGAATCGTCCTCAGGGCAGAACCGAACTTTGTTCAGCAATGCGATGAGCGTGCGCAAACAGCCGTGGACATCCGGGATGACAAGCTTTCTAGGCAAACCGGCCGGTTATAGATTGGACAAAAGATCTTCAAGCTTTTTCACGATATCCAATTTAGGGGAAGGGTTGGTGATGTCCTTTCCAAGTTCGAACCAAAGCCCGTCGCCAGCCTCTAGGTATTTCCCGTCTTTTTTCGGAAGCTTGGGAGAGGCGCTCTCCATGTGGTAGTCGGGCGTGAAAAGGCTTTTGAAAATTGTTTTCGATTCCTCCCAAGGATACACCGTGCGATTCTGTTTGTTTTTCTGTTCGCGAACAACCTCCAGCTGCCTTTGGCTGAACCGTCCGATAATGGTTTTGCTGACGGTTTTTTGTCCTTTTTGTACTTCGGCGTACTGAATGCATAGAGGCGATTCTCGTTCGCCAAGCTCAAATATCGCCTGAATAAGCTCCTGGTTGAACTGCTCCCAGCTGTCTTTATTGGCCGGAAAGCCTTCAAAGGCCTTGTTTTTTTTGTCCATTAGCGTGATTTTGAGCGCGGAATCTTCAGCATTCCTATGCAGATCCTTATTGACTACCCATGTGGTTTTGGCAAGCAGTTCCTCAATGGGTTTTTTCCAAACGGTCGGCAGCATGCCTTTCCATTTAAAATTGTCGTCAAGCGTAAATCCTTCATCCAGGATTTCATTTTCGGACAAATCTTCCCGGTCAAAGTAGTCCAGCTCAAAATCGGTGGCCAGATTGTCCTTGAAGTCGATGAATATCTCGTAAGTGTTGCAGTACGGAGGAGGAATATCGCCCGAGTAGAAGTCAAGTTTTAGAAAAGTCAGGTTTTTTATATCTATAGCGTCCATTTTCGGAAAAATTTTCTTTCTGTGATGAATAAGTAAAACTACGCTATGCGGGCAACTTTTACAAAAATGAGCTTTAGAATAATCGGGAAGAGGAGGTGGCGGTGGCCTGGGGAAAAGATGAGCGCCTTTGGAAAAATCTCTCCAATTCAACCGGAGAGATTTTTTATATCGGGGATTGAATAGTATTTTAGATGAAACATTACGGGGCGGTGATTTTCTGTCATTAAGTGAGTTGTTAAGGCGCAAAATGCAAGGGATACAGGCATACCGTTATTCTTTGGAAAGATGTAATGGGAACCCAAACAGAAATAAGGTGATTCGCAAAGATTTTTTGAAGGTTCAATTTGGTGTTTTTTTAGAATATGGATTTAGAATTAAGAGTTGTAGACGGAACAAAAACAAAGAAAGTAATTTATAAAAGTTTGAAAGATCGTTTCCTCAAATCAGTTTGGGGGCGTGCGATCTTCATTTTATTGTTTACGGTTGTTTTTGTAAGCGGTTTTATTGGATTGACCCTTGTGGCAGGATGGCTTTCTGTTGCGCTTCTTATTCCTTTTTTTATAATCGCGAAATGGGTGGGGAAGGCTTTTGAACGAAGTGTGAAAAACACGATGATTTATGAGACAAAAGGAATGTGTACAATTGATTTTGAGCGTCATACCATTACTTTTAAAGAGCAAGAATATCACTGGAATGATTTAGAAACTATACAGTTGAATTACGGAGGATTTCGAGGGCAGCGACTTGGTCGGTCTACGTTTTTAGAAGGAATAGAAGGAAATTATTTATCTTGGAAAATGAAGGAAGTTGAGGAGAAAATTCAATTGCTAATTGATGAAGAAGAGCTTCCTATAATAAAAGATTGGCTAGCTCTAATGTATGATTTAAAGTTGCCCATAAAAGAAAGTGTGCTAGGTTCTAAGTCTTATTTGCTTCGCTCAGATTTGAGTGATGAAGAAATTCAGGAGATAAAGAAGAAATTGGGAGTGAGTTCTTGGTATTGAAATCATGAGATGTACGCACTATCGATAGCTTTGGGAAGCTAATGTTCGCGTTTTCGTAAGCAATAAAAATTTGAAAAGTAAATCAGCTCCTTGAGGGATTTTTTAATGAAGAAGAAAGAGGTTGGTAATACCAGCAAAATAGCGCAACTAATCACGGTATTAGTCATTGTGCTTCCTTTTATAATTTGGGGGATTTATCAGCATATTGAAGAAAGTGGAAAACTTGAAGAGTATTCTGAGACTATTATAAGGCAAGAATTTACAAAAAGACGAAGTATTGTTACTATGAATTTGAAGTAAATCAGGTGATTTACAATAGTGACTGTATTTCTTCGAATACACTGAATATTGGTAATGAAATTTTTATTGAGTATTCTTGCCAAGATCCAAGTGTAAGCCGAGTAGTAACGACAAAAGGCAAAATTTTATATGAGCTTATGAGTCACATTTGTTGCTGTAAGTTGGAGTAGGTTTGAATGGATAAAAGAGATAAATTTTTATTGAGAGGGTTAATGGTTTTACCATTCCTGATTATCTGGATAGTATTTTGGATTATGCCGGTAAAAGACGAGGATATACGGTTTAATCAAACTTTTCAGGGGGTAATTATTGATAAAGTAATTGATTCAAATTGTCCCGCTTCTGGAAGAAAAATTTTATTTAATAATGGAAGTGAGATCTATATCAATACATTGAATTCATATGAACAAAATATTTATGAATTTGCTGTGAAAGGCGATTCGCTTTTTAAGCCAGCAAAGAATGAATGCGTGTATGTGTATTTAGATACAGCTACTTATCATGAACAAAGAGTGATGAAATTTCAATTTTGTGATTCATTGAGGGATAATAAAGAATAGTGTTAGGGATTTATGAAATGATAGACAAAGAAAAGGTTAAAGAGGAGATTGCACGTTTTTCAATAGTATTGATCTTATACTTTTTTTTGAGTTTGTACTATTTAATAAAAGGAGATAAAGGGGCACTTAGACTTGCTATTGCGGTTCCAGTTGGATTAATGTTCCCTCTAGGAGTTACATCTCTGATAAGCTGCGTGATTTTTATTCGAGTTCCTATTGAAGAAGTGTATAAAACTCCTGCAATATATGGTTTAGTTTAGTTTCAGTTATTGTTTTTCATTTTTATGAATGAATATAAACTATTTTTTATTGTAATGATGGATGCCATTTTAAGTGTTTTTATTATTGCAGGTTTCTTTTTAAAGAAAATCCTTTAGAGAGTTAATTAGATTTAAAATGCAACAAATACAAAAATACATTGCCCCCGTCTTTGAGTCGCTCAGTCGGGGGAATTTTATTAGTGAGAACAGCAGTAAGTACGATGCGCGGAAGCTGCACGAGGTGGTTTCGGAAAACTTCGAGGCCTTTCATGAGTATTATTTGGCGCTGAATTTTAAGCTGGAGCCGCATGCGGGAAGCAGTTATTATTACTTTTCGCGTTTGGAGAGCCGCTACAATCTGGAGCAGAAGCTCATGAAGTTTTACGACTACATTGATATTCTGGCTTTTTTCTCGGATTACAACGTGGCGTTCGGCGAGGGATTTCGCTTCAGCGTGTCGGATCTGGAGCAGAAGTGCAAGGCCGATACGAACCTGAGCGATCAGCTTAAGATTTTGGTTCCGGAGGAACTGCCGTTTATTGAGCGCGTGCGCAAGGTGGTGAAAACGATGAACGACCGCGGTTTTTTTGAGTGCGAGGACGAAGAGCGCCAGGACTACAAGGTGCTTTCGGCTTACCATTATTTACAGGAATTAGTGCAGTTGATAGATATTGAAGCGACGAATGAAGAGACATCTAAATAAGATTATTTTGATAAACAGCGCATCGGTGCCCTACGGGGAAATCGAGCTGGACGGGAACATTCACTTTGTGGGTTCGAACGGTTTCGGAAAAACGACGGTGTTGCGTTCCATTTTGTTTTTTTACAATCCGAGTACTGAAAAACGGGCGCTGGGTATTCGCGAGGATCAAAAATCCTTTTCGGCTTATTATTTCGGCGAGGAGGCTTCGTATATTTTGTATGAGATCAATACGGAGCCAAACCCGATTACGGCGATATGCTACAAGAAAGGCGGGAAGCTTCATTTTCGGTTTATTGATGCGCCCTACGACAAGAAATATTTTCTGACCGATTATAAAGCGAATTCGCAGGAGCAAATCTGGAAGCGGCTGGAAGAAGAAGGGGTGTATTTTTCGGATGAGATTCAGCGCCACGCGGATTTCAGAAACGTGATTTACGGCTCGACGGGAAATAAAGCGCTCAAGCGTTTTTCAATTTTCCAGACGAAACAAGGCATGCGCAAGAAGCGCACGGCAAATATTCCGCAGCTGATTTCCAATATTTTCAGAACTTCGAAACTTGACTCGCGCCATTTGAAGAAATCCATCATCGATGCGGTGTTTGAAGAAGACATTCGTCCGATGGATTTGTCGACAGTGGAGCGGCAGCTGGCCAAGTTCAAGAATGACCACAAGGATCTGGAAGCCTTTGAGAACAATGAAAAAACGGCGTCGGAAATTGTGGACATGCACGACCGCATAACAGAGCTGGACGAGCAGATGAAACAGGAAGCCGAAAAGCTGGGCAATGCGGTGCGCAATGTTGGTGAAAAGCTGAAGCGCCTGGCGGAAGACACGCAGGTGCATAAAGCGCTTCTGGAAAAAGAGGAAAGCCGTTTTCAGGAAATCGACAGCCAGTTTTCCGAAAAGCGGGATGCGCTGAATGCGGACATTGCTGTAATTCGACGGGATCTGCAGGAAATTGAGAATCTGAAAGCGCAGTATCAGGGCCGAAATATCGATGAGGCGATTAAACGCGTGGAGAACAAGCAATTGCTGGAGAAGGAATTGGAGCGTTTGCAATCGGACATCAAGGATTCGACCGCTGGCCTGGAAGATGTGCAGCAGCTTTACAAAAACAAACTGGAGCGCTTGCAGATTGAAGCGCGGCAGGTGGAGCAGGATTTTGCGCAGCGCAAGCAAAAAATTCGGGAAGAATTCAGTGAAAAGGCGGACCAGCTGAAAAAAGATTTTGCTCAGAAAAAAGAGCAAGTGCGGCTGGCTTCTGCGGAAGATCAGGAGATTTTGGATGAGCAAAAAGAAATGCTTCGAGAGGAAGTTGCTCGTTTGAAATATCAGATTCGAAGCGTGGAGGAAGCTTCGGCGAAGGACGGGCGTTTGGGAAGCATGCAGGCGAAAATGCAGGCGGAAAAGCAAAAGCAGCGTCAGTGCGAGCGGGAAGCGCAGTTTAAGCAGCAGGAAGTGAAAGCCAAAGAGCAGGCGTACAGTCTGAGTCTGCAAAACCTGAATCAGCGTTTGGATGCGGAGGAGCGCGAGCTTTCGGAAAAAATGCAGCGTTTGGAAAGTGAGCTGCAGGCGATTGTGCACAAGCAGGAAAGCTATGGCGGTTCGCTGCTGGAATTTCTTTCGAAAAGCGGAAAGGAATGGAAATCGACTGTTGGGAAAGTCATTCAGCCGGATTTGCTTTACCAGAAAGATTTGTCTCCGGAGTGGACGGAAGAATCGTCGACTTTGTTCGGTTTGCAGCTGCAGCTTTCGAGCTTGGAGGTTAAAGAAGACGTGCTGGCGGATCTGGACGAGCAAAAGCTGGTGCTGGCGGAAACGCTGGAAAAGCAAAAGCATCGTCTGGCGGAATTGCAGTTTTCGCGCGAAGCGCAGGTTGTGGAGCTGAAAAGCGAATTTCAGGAGCCGATTATGCAGTGGCGCAAGGAAATCGAGCAGCTGCAGTATGAGCAGTCGCAGGCTGAAACGCATTGGAAAAGTCTGAGTCTGGAGCTGGAGAAACTCGAACATCAAGTCGGCAAGGAAAAAGCGTCGGAGATCAGCCGGTTTCAGGCGGATCTGGAAAAAGCAGAAGAGCAGTTGCGTTTGGTGCAGAGCAAGTGGCAGGGACTGACGCTGATGAAAGCTTCAGAGGTGCAGCAAGTGGAAACACAGCTGCAGGAAAAGCTGAAAGAGCAGGATGCGGTTCGCAAAGAAAAAGAAACGGTGCTTTTGGAAGAGCAGCAGCTGCTGCTTGGCAATTTGAAGAAGGAAGAGCAGAATCTGAAAGCTGAGAAAGACGACTTGCTGGCCGGAAAGGGTTTTGATTCGTCGCGGCTGAAGGAAAAGGAAAGCCGCATTGCGGAAATTCAGGGCGAGCTTCGGCTGATCCGCGACGATTCGGAAAAGCTGGTTGAGCAGTATTATTATAATAAAGAGCGTCTGTTTGACAAGGAAGACGGCTTCCAGGAGCAAAAAGTGAATTTGGAGGCGGAGCTGGCTAAGGAAAAGCAAAGGTTTGAAGAGCAGACGCTGCAAGTGCGCGAAGGCATTGAGAATCTGAAAGAAAAGCTTTTCCGTTTGCACCATGAGCAGAACGACTGGGAAGTGACGCTGCAAAACGATTTCGAGCAGTTCAAACTGTCGGGCTTGGGACTTTTCGAAAAGCTTCAGGGCCGCATTGAAAATCCGTCGGAGGAAATGCCGGAAGAAACGGATGTGAAAGGCGCGATTCATCTGATCAACAGTCATTACAACCACCTGAACGTGAATTTGGCGACTATGCAGAAGCGCATTCACAAATTTACAGGCCTGTTCAGCCAGGGGAACTTCCTGAACTTCCCGACTTCCAAACAATTCGACAGCGACGGCGACTACAACCGTTTTGTGCGCAAGCGTTTGAAGCCGTTCCTGGAAAACCAGTCAATAAAGCAGGCGCGGGAGCAGCTGGAAAAAATGCATGCCGAACTTGTGTCGGATATTGCGGGGGAAATCAAGGACTTTTCGAGCAAGACGTCGGAAATTTCCGCAACGATACGCCAGATCAACAAGGATTTTCAGAGCACCAATTTCGTGGGCGTGGTGAAGAGTATTGCGCTGGATTACCGCGAGAACAACCTTGGAATCGTGAATATTCTGAAGAAAATCAAAACTTTTGCGGAAGACAATAATTTTAGCGCACAGGCTGATTTCTTCAAAAGCAATCGCACGCAGGCAATCGACAGACAGTCGGTGAATTTGCTGAACCGCTTGAAGAATGCGATAGACAACGAGAAAAAGAAAACCGTTTCGGTGGAAGACACTTTCGATCTGTGGTTCCGAATTGAGGAAAACAACAATGACACGGGCTGGGTGGAAAAGCTCACGAATGTCGGATCGGAAGGAACGGACGTTTTGGTGAAAGCGATGATTTACATCACGCTGCTGAATGTTTTCAAGGAAAATGCCTTCAAAGTGGACGACGGTTATTTAATCCACTGTATGATCGACGAAGTAGGAAAGCTTTCGGACCGTTATCTGCGCGAACTTATTGAGTTTACGAACAACAAAAACATTCGCCTGATATTCGGTTCGCCTAATGAAAACGATCCGCTGATCTATCAGCACGTCTACAAACTGCACCGCCAGCAGGATGCAATCAGAGTGGTTGAATTGGTCGGAGAGGCGAGTTAAGAAATTGAATGTTGAAATCCTTGGTTGGAAATTCCGGCTGAGGATTTTTTTGATTGGCCATGCGGCGCGGGAAGTTTGAAACTGCAGCATGGGTTTAATTCATTCAAGTTAAAACCCATGCATAAGGGGTCCAGTAAGATTGTTTTGGAACCGGCGGCCAGTTAGTCAAATCAGACAGATAGGATGGGTGGGCAGGCAGAAAACCCAAAGTTTTCATTTTGTCTTGGAATGCAGAATCAGCATTTACTTCGATTATCATCCCTGTGGGGCAAGTGCATGCTTCGCAGGTAATGTTGAATTCGTGATCGAAATTGAGTTTAATCCAGCTAGGGTTAGCAATAACTTTGTTCTTAGTAAGATAGGAAGCGATGGCTTCTTTTAACGTTTGATCATTTTGTTCTGCAGACCTTAGGTATTTGTAATGCCAAGGGTCGGAACATGTGGTTGCAATCCAATAGAATTTCTTAGAATTTTCTGGTAAATCGATTTCGTCTGAAGAACAGTTAACGAAAAGAGCAAAAAAAAAGAGGAGCTGGATGAGTTTCGACATTGTTTGAAGACTTCAATTTTCTTTCTACTTCGTATTTATTATTATTTTAGTAATTGTTCACAGCCAGCGATTTAACTAAATAATAACATAAGTTAAGTTACTGGCAATGCCAATTTGCATTTTTTATTAATCTTTGGCAAAGACACCGTCAGGCTGTCAAAAGTTGTTTTTGGAATTAATATTTAGTTGGTCCTGAAGTTATTATTAATCATAAGACATGCAAGCAGCCAGCTGGAATTGACGGGCAGAGCGCAAAAATCTATAGACCTAATAACTCCTCTCTGAGATCGTCGTCTACAGGATCATTGCCCAGCCATATGCCGTAAAGCGCTTCTTTGAACGGCTGGCTTTCGAAGCTGCCCAGTTCTTGGTTGTTCTGCAGCACCTTCAGACTGCCGTTTCCAGCGGAAAAATCGATGATGTCCCCGTTGTTTATTGTTTTGAACAGCGTCATGAGGCGGTCAATTTCTTTCTGGAGGGGAGTTGTGTTTCCGTTCATGGACTTTTTGAAGCCGTCCTTTATCGACTGGTTCATTTTTTCTGCCGTGATCAGCCCTGAAGTAATGTAAAGGCGCATGAGCTGTGTTTTTTTGGATTGAATCACCGTTTGTCCGTCTGCAGTTTTATGCGGTAGAAAAAGTGCGCCGACATAAAGCTTCAGAAAGAACTTTTTGCGGAGTCCGGCTCCGTTAAGCACAAGTTGCTGTCCGTCCACATCGAGCGTCTCCGGAATTTTCACACCGTTGATTTCTGTTTGCGAAAATGAGGGAAAATAAAAAAGCAGGGAGAACAGGCAGAACAATGGAAAGGTCTTTTTCATTATAGTCATTTTGTGTTTAGTGAATCTTTTGCATTTTGATAAAAAATCCGAATATAGTTTCTAAAATAAGCCAAATCAATTCATAATCATAATTCTCGAACAATTTTCGGGCTCTCGAAAAAAAATGTATACTTGTACTTTTATTATTTGTTGAGAGAATGGCTGAAACGAATCTTAATACTTTTGAAAGGCTGTTTAGAACCCATTATGAGGAATTGGTTCGTCATGCCTTGCAGTTTTTGAATAGCCTGGAGGAAGCCGAGGATTTGGTGCAGGAGGCTTTTGTTAAGCTTTGGGACCGGAAGCATGAGCTGGGAGAGGTGCAAAATGTCCGCGCGTATCTTTTCCGAATGGTCAGAAACATGGCGCTGAATGTTTTGAAAAGCAAGTACAGAAGCATTATGCATGAGGAGCTGGACGAAGCGCATTCGCAGGTTTTGCCCGATGCTCCCGAGCTTAGGGATCTGGAAGTCTTGTCGGAAAGAATTGTCGGGCAGCTGCCTGAAAAAACGAGGCTGATTTTTAAACTGAGCCGTTTTTCAAATCTTTCATATGCAGAAATTGCTGAAGAGATGCAGCTCTCGGTAAAATCGGTGGAGTATCATATGAGCAAAGCGATTCACTGGATCAAAAAGAATCTCTCAAAACATTGGTATTTGGTGTGGTTGCTTGTGGGGTTTTAAAAAAATAAAAAAAAACGGAAAAACATTTAGGGGATTATCCGAAACTGTTGTCATAGGAGTGAAAACAGCAATTTTCAGGATAGCCTTTTATCTACATTAATGAGCAGCAGATGAAACATCCAGGATATTCGGTCTTATTGCACACAAGAGACATGATTACAATGGATGTTCAATCTGACCATTGAAAAACCATCAAAAACAGATGAAATTACCATTTGAAACCGAGCGTTTGATTCGGTACGTGAAAGGGATCGCCTCCGAGGATGAAAAAAAATCCGTGGAGGGCTGGCTGGCCGAAAAAGATGAGCATGCGTTGTTTTACAATCGGTTCAGGCAGTTTTGGCAGCGGCTCGAGCAGCCTGTCGCCGAAAGCCCGAACGTTGATGAAGCCTGGAGCAATGTGCTG
>JAKSBZ010000372.1 GCA_022360875.1 Cytophagales bacterium
CCACCAGAATACCATTCAACGCCCGGCGGGGACGCTCCTTTAATAACCGCCGAAGAGTCTGTATCCAAAGATATTCATCATGTTCTCCCCCCGACTGTTCATACATCCGGCCCCATAACTTGATAACCACCAGGTTCTCACTGCTCCATACCTGCAGATACTCTTCAGCCTGCTCCAGTTCACTGGTACGCATCCGCAGCAGCCCCAGTGATTTCAACAGCGAAGATTTACCGGCCCCCTCCGGACCAATCATCAGGTAGATAGGAAGACGATAGGTGTGGATATGAAAGCGGGTATGCAACAGCCGGAACATGGAGTCCAGTGCTGCCCGGATCTGCTTCTCCCGCAACCGGAATGTCTGGCGCTCTATCTCCCGGCTGGTGCTTGAATCATCGGACGCGGTTAACTTCTTCTGTCGTTTTTTCAATAAACGCCGGGCCAGTACCAACAAGGCCAGAACGATCATGACTGACAGGAACAGGGACACCGACCACCAGCCAAACTGCCGCAGCAGTAACCAGGCCAGACCCAGCCCCCCAACACCGCCGCTGATGATTATCAGCACCAGCTGCAAGGGATTCATTGATGTTCTCCGTGGGTGTACAGCTCAACTTTTTCGATCTGGTTCTGCAACTGTACATAGTATCGATGACCAGCCAGCAGGGTCATGCCCAGAATGACAGCCAGGGTCATGCCAGTCATCATCCAGAATCGGAACCGATGCAAAACCTGACGGGCATTGACCGCGGGCAGGTGCCGCAGTTCCAGGGGCCGCCTGGGACTGACTCTCATGAGTATCCGATGTAATTGATAACAGACCGCCTGGCGGGTATCAGCACGGTTATGGTATCGCCCCTCGAATCCCAGCCGGAGAATGACATATTGCAGCTCCAGAAAATCTGCCAGCAACTCTGGTTGAGTCTGGGCCTGGTCCAGCAGCAGATAAAACAGCTCGCCCCCGTTCCTGCCGCCATAAAGGCGACTCAGCAGCGTATCATTGGCCCAGCCCGACTGCTGCCCCCACTC
>JAKSBZ010000273.1 GCA_022360875.1 Cytophagales bacterium
GCAAAAGTTATTGATGGTCAGCTCGCTCGATTCCCACTGTTCGATGAGCGCATACATTTGTTCTTCCCGGGTCTGTCCCATAATCTTTGTGTTGATGATGTTACAAAGGTAAAATGGTTCCGGGTGTTAAGGAAGACGTGCTACGCCGAAGAGTTACAGCGTTCTGAGCCAATTCAGCATGGAGAACATTGTGCTGGACCCGGTAATGGCCGCCACTTCGGGCGATCTGCTGCTGCAGCGCGAAGCCGTAGAGCGGCTGAAGCTGTTTCTTCCCAAAGCCCGGCTGATCACACCCAACCTTCCGGAGGCTGAAATTCTTCTGGAGAAAAAAATCCGCACGCAGAAGGACATCTACGAGAGTGCGCCGGCCCTGGCCGAAAAATTCAACACTTCGGTTTTGCTGAAAGCCGGTCATCTGGAAAATGAGGAAAGCCATCTCACGGATATTTTTTTCTGCTATGAAAACAAGAAGAGCATTGAACTGCGCGCGGCAATGATTTCCACAAAAAACACGCACGGCACCGGCTGCAGCCTGTCCTCCTCTGTTGCGGCTTTTCTTGCGCAGGGATATCCGCTGGAAGAAGCTGTGAAAAAAGGAAAAGACTACCTGCATGGCGCGCTCAAAGCCGGAAAAGACAAAACGCTGGGGAAAGGACACGGGCCTGTTCATCACTTTTACACGCTCGGCAGTCCCGAAGCCCTGCTCGTACAGTAGATATTGATTGACTGAAAAATGAAATGGAAAAATTGGCCAGTGGATTTCAAATCCTCAGCCGCTTTTCCATTTTTTTATTCTTAATAAATTATTCTTAAAAAATGACGCCTGCACATACGGCTTTTTTCAGAAAAAGCAATTCAGCGTCATTGTACTCAGCGGATTACGATTTCCTCTCCGTTGAACAGCACTTTATCCCCCGCACGGAGTTTTTTGCGTTTGCGAAGCTCTGTTTCTCCGTTCACCTCCACTTCACCGCTAACGATAAACATATTCGCCTCTCCTCCCGAAGCCACAAAGTTCATTGCTTTCAGCAAGTTGTTCAGCTCAATATATTCGTGACCTTTCAATGTAAACTCTTTCATGTCTTGCTCATTAATTTGAATAGCAGAAAGACGCCCCGAAAAGCCCGCCGCTTTCCAATTGTCATCTCTCCATTTTTTCATTAAAAAACAAAGATAAGCACTTCACACGAATTATTATTTTCCTTAGTGTTAATTATTAGCAATTTAGCTTGAACCATTACCTGATTACTCTTGTACGCTTATTGAAAGAGAAAGAAATAATCTGACTGTTTATTCAAAAAATTGCATTATTTTAAACAGACAACAATCAACAGCCAATCAGCATGTCTTCCCAAAAAACAAACGCGCCATTCAAGCTCCCTCAGGAATCTCAGGTGGAAATCACGCAGCTGATGCTTCCAAACTATTCCAATTTCAGCGGCAAAATATTCGGCGGACACATTCTCTCGCTCATGGACGAAGTCGCCTTTACCTGCGCCAGCAAGCACTCCGGAAAATACTGCGTCACCGCATCGGTGGACAAAGTGGACTTCCGCTGCCCCATCGAAGTGGGCGAACTCGTAACAATGAAAGCGCGGGTCAATTATGTCGGACGCAGCTCGATGGTGGTCGGCATACGCGTCGAAGCCGAAAACATCCGGACCGGCGAAATCAAACACTGCAATTCATCCTATTTCACCATGGTAGCCATCGAAGACGGCAAACCCGCACTAGTTCCTGGGCTTATACTCCAGTGCTCCGACAACGTGCGCCGTTTTCTGCGTTCAGCTGAACGCATGCGCAGCACGCGTCTCAGAAGAAGCACCTACGGAAACAAAAGCACAGAGAATTTCCTGAAAGAAGAATTTCTCGAGCGGCTCAAAGAGTACAACGTTAAGCTGGATCTGCACTAAGTGCAAGCCAGACAATTCATCCGGCTTTCATAACTGTTTGCTAACAGAGATTTTGCAGCCCGTTGCCAGCAAAACCGCTTACTTATTTTGCCACGGCATACCTGAGCTTCTTTTTTTTCAATCGCTCCGGGCGGATTCTTTTCAACAGAGCCTGAACGGCTTCCTTCCTCACTGCTGCGAAAGACGATTTGTCCAATACGTCTATGCGCCCGAGATCAGCTTTGTCCAATTTTCCTTTTTTCATAAAAAAGCCGACTATGTCTATCTTGTTGATCTTGTCTTTTTTGCCCCCGCTGATGTAAAGCGTCACCCAGCCAGTATCAGAAGGCAATGCCGCCTGTTCGCCCAGCTTGTATTCCTCCGGATTTCCTTCAACGAACTCCGGAAGCTGCTCATCCCCTGCAAGCACAAGAAAAGAGGTTCCCGATGCATTCATGCGCGCCGTGCGGCCGTTACGATGAACAAAGGCTTCCCGGGTTTCCGGAAGCTGATAGTGCACAATGTACTTTATCTCCGGAATGTCAAGTCCTCTTGCCGCCAAATCCGTAGCGAGGAGTATGCGGTGGCTTCCGTTACGGAACTTGATCAGCTCGCGCTCGCGCTCGTCCTGCTCCAGACCTCCGTGAAAAACTCCGTGAGCCAGCCCGTTTTGCATCAGCAGCTCGCTGATTCGCTGCACGGCCTGTCTGTGGTTGCAAAAAACAATCGCCGGCTGACTTTCCAGCTGGCAGATCAGTCTAAACAAAACGTCCAGCTTGTCAGTGCCGGAAGCCCTCACCCACTGCTGTTTCAGCATTTCCATTTTTTTTTCTTCCAGGAAGTCCACCGTCTGCATGCCTTCCGCCGCCGCAAATTCTGGAAGGCTCTCCATTTTCGTAGCTGAAGTCAAAATACGCCTGTCGAGTGTGCTAAGCTGACTGATAATATTTTCCATATCGGACTGAAAACCCAGTTCCAGTGATTTGTCGAACTCATCAAGCACTAAATAATGAAGAACGGAAGGATTTATGCTCTCGCGCCTAAAGTGATCGGCCAGTCTGCCCGGCGTGCCTACCAATACTGTCGGAGGCTCCGACAGGTTGTTCAGCTCTGTTTTCATGGAGTGGCCCCCGTAGCAGCAATTGATCTTGAAGCCGGTTCCCATGCTTCGGAAAACCTGTTCGACTTGAAGCGCAAGTTCTCTGGACGGAACTATAACCAGCGCCTGAATGCCTCTGATATTGGGCCTCAGCTCCCGAAGCAGCGAAAGCAAATAGGCCAGCGTTTTGCCCGATCCGGTAGGTGACAACACATTTAAACTTCTCGACTCCAAAGCCGTTTCAAGCACTTTTTCCTGCATCGCGTTTAAGCTCTCAATTCCCAAGCGCGTCAATATTTTGTTTATTTCCATCCTTCGTTCTTTTCCCCAAACATCCCCTGTGTTCAGAAACTTTTTCGCAACTGTTTGATCTATTTCAAAAACTGTTTTGTAAAGATACAGTATTTATTCCTTAATCCTTCTTCCTGACACAAATCGGACACTAACAGCATTGGGGTTTCAAATTGCAAAACTCGACGGCTATTAAATTTTAATAATAAAAATTCTCAAACACAACAGCACATCAATACAGAATACAATTAATTTTATCATATGATGCATATTTAAATTAAACCGCTTTATTGGACAAAAAAAAACAAAGCTGCTATTCCGCCATATGGTCTAAAAAATTGTATATTACTGTCTGACCTTTAAAAACTATGCATCCACAGACAAATAACCTAGCTTTTCGACGCTTCAAACTGTCAGACCTGGACTCTTTTCACGAAACGCAGCTGACCTGCCAGCTCCCGAGACGGCATCCGTACAAGCAGGGCATTTCCGAAAGCGCAAGCAAATTCCTCGAGGCACTGCAGCAATCAGAAGACAAGTGCCGCTACTGGGCTCTTGAAGAGGCAGTCAGCGGAGTCTTTTTGGGATACTGCAAACTTTGCAGAAACAGCAAAGATGAAATTGAAATAGATTATGACCTGCTCGGCAGCGCGAAAAAACTTGGTTTTGAAAAAGTAATTCTATCATTTCTGGCCTGCTATGCATTCTCCCAGCTGAAGCAGCAATCGGTTAATTGCACAGCCAACAAGAAAAACGGGATTCTTCTCCACGCCTTAGAAGAATTGGGTTTTCAACAAACCGCCGCAGTTTCTTCCTCAGGAAACGAAACGCTGCTCCGATACAAACTGAACAAAAGCACATTTATTGAACTCGCAGAACAATTCCAGTGATTTCAGATTAATTTTTCCGAAAATCGCATTCGAACTTTTGTAAGCTGCCTAATATGCATTTTAATCGGAAAAATAATTGAATCTGTCGCCCATTGCGCTTAAAAACACCGCGCCAGCAATGACCAGCGAGCAGCCTACTGCATTGAACCACAGATAACCGACGTCGGTAGTCATAAACAACACAACGACCACCAGCTCCGAGAAAGCAGCCGCCCAAAAAGTTGCCCGCCCGTTGATTCGCTTGAAAAAAAAGGCCACCAGAAATATCCCCAGAATAGTTCCGTAAAACAGCGATCCGAGAATATTGACGGCTTCAATCAGGTTCTCCACCATATAGGCAAAAGTGGCAAAAGCCAGAGCCAGCCCGCCCCACAAAACGGTAATCCATTTTGAAGCGGCCAAATAATGCGCCTCGGAGGCTTCGGGTTTGATCCATCTTTTGTAAATATCAACAGTCGCCGTCGAACCCAAAGCGTTCAGCTCACCGGCCGTTGACGACATGGCCGCGGAAAGAATAACCGCCAGCAGAAGCCCAATAAGTCCCTGCGGCAAGTATTTCATTACAAAAGAAATGAAAACGTAATCCGTTTCTTTGGAGCGCACTTCAACTTCCGCCCTGCCAAGCAGCTCTTTGGTTTTATCGCGCAGCGTCTCCACTTCCGCCTCGCTGGCCCGCAACCCTGCCCGGAGTATTCTGGCCTCGCTGTTTTTACTGAGACGAACGGCGTCGATATACTGCAATGCCTGTTCTTTTTTCTTTTCAAAGACACGGGCATGCGACTGCTCAATCGCCGCAAACTCCGGCGCAAAGCCTTTCAGCTTAGCCTGTTCGACCGAGTTCTGATCAAAGTAAACAGGCGGCTTTTCAAACTGGTAAAACACGAAAAGCAGCACCCCGATAATCAGTATAAAAAACTGCATGGGAATCTTCAGAACACCATTGAAAAGCAATCCCATCCGGCTTTGCTTCAAGCTTTTGCCGGAAAGATAACGCTGCACCTGCGACTGATCGGTTCCAAAATATGACAGCGCCAGAAAAAATCCCCCCGTCAGCCCGGACCAAATCGTATACTTATCGGTCGGATCGATCTTAAAGCTGAGAACTTCCATATGGCTCATCGCTCCCGCCAAATCGAATGCGCCCATCAAACCCGCATGTTCTCTTATCTTGCCGACAAGAACAAAAAATGCAGCGAACATTCCCAGAAAAATCACAGCCATCTGCCACTTGTGAGTAATGCTTACTGCTCTTGTTCCGCCGGAAACTGTATAAACAATCACCAAAACACCCACAAGCATATTCGTAAGGTTAATATTCCAGCCCAGTGCTGTCGAAAGTATGATTGAAGGCGCGTAAATGGTGATTCCCGCCGCCAATCCCCGCTGAATCAGAAAAAGCACAGCCGTTAGTGTACGCGTTTGAGGGTTGAAGCGGCTTTCCAGAAATTCATAGGCCGTGAGCACATTAAGCTTGTAATAAATTGGCAAAAACACTGCGCAGATAACCACAAGAGCAATAGGCAATCCAAAATAAAACTGAACAAACCCTAATCCGCTGTCGTAACCAAGTCCGGGAGTGGACAAAAAAGTAATGGCACTGGCCTGAGTTGCCATCACCGACAGGCCTACCGTCGTCCAGTTCTCTTCTTTTCCGCCAATAAACGTTTGTATGTTTTTATTCTTGTAGGTTTTCCAAGTGCCATATCCCACGATCCCCAGCAGCGTGGAAAACAATACCGTCCAGTCCAAACTGCTCATCGGTAAGCCTCCGTTATAAAGTAAAAAATAAAAATTAATACAACCAAAAAAACCAATACAAGCGCATAAACGAGTCCCCATCCTTTTTCCGATAATGAGGAAGACTCATTATTCATCTCGCGCTTTACAGTTTTATATTCCTCAGACATAGTTTTTCAAAAAAATTTAAGCCAAAACAAATTTACTGACTCGGAGATTTCTGACTGTAATTCAGCAGATTCACAAACAACTTGTAAGCACCGCTTACGCCTGCAGGAAGCTGTCGAAAAAAAGACACGCCGGTGTAAACAAATGTTCCCTTGCCGTACTCACAAACAAGCAGTCCGCCTTCCTGGGGCTTCTCTCCTTCGTCATGCCATGAAAGCAGCGACGTGTAGTCATCGCTCCACTCGCCGGCGAAATAAAGCCCCCGCTCCTGAACCCATCCTTCAAAATCTCTTTTCGCAATACGGTTGGGATAACGGAACAGCGCATGGCGGGGTTTCAGAATTGTCGCCGCAGCGTTTTCATCCGTAACCCGGCCCCGGGAAAGCTTGATCGGATACGGACCGATTTGCTCAGTCTGCAGTCTGTGGGAAGTACTGTACTGCACCACCAAATTGCCGCCCCGTTTTACATAGTCCATCAAAACACGGTTTCGAGCGCCAAGCGCTTCCTTTGTGTTGTAAGCGCGTATGCCCACAACAACAGCCGGATATTGCAACAAACCATCAACATTCATTTGCTTCGGATCTATTTCGTCTACCTGAATACCTATGGCCCGCAAAGATGACGGTATTTCATCTCCCGCGCCGACAATAAATCCCACTTTTCGCACTTGGTTCCGCAACGGTATATGCACTACGCGCGCTGCAGCTTTTTCAAAAAAATCCTGCCGGCTTATATGCGGATAGTCAATGGTTACAAGCCTGTCCTCAATTTTTTTCCCGTTCCGCAGCACTGCCCGAACAGAAGCTGATGCCTCACCGGCCGGCGGAGACACTTCAAAAGCGTAGGTTTTTGTCTCGCCTTTGCCAACCGAACCGACCATATAATCATTCGGCTCGGAATTCCATCCCTTCGGAAGCCGCAAACTCAAGCGTCCCTCCAGCCCCTGCTGATGCGCATCCAAGGTCACTCTAACGGTTTCTTTTTCTTTATTGAACAAATACACCTTACGGTCCAGACTCAATGAGGCTCCTTCTGAAACCACAACGGGATCGTTAAGCTCTCCCATCGCAGGATTTACCCACTGATAAACCACCGGCAAACCATAGGACAGCTCCGCTTCTCCTGCTTTCAGATTCACAGATACGCTGAACGGATTTTTCTTTTCTGCCAAACCAATCAATTCCTGACTGCTTACATCAAACAACTTTCCGTATGGGTTTTCCAGCCAATAGGGCTGCGTAGACACACGGCCTGTTTCCAATACCAGATCCGTACTGAACGCTGAATTAACAGACAACTGTTCGTTTATAATAGTGATTTTTTCGCCGATGCTAACAGACTGCACAGCCACAGGCGCTCCCGACCGTTGAATAAGCTCAAGCTGCGCTTTCATCGGTTCGCCCCGAACAGCAATTCTCTCCGCAGCCTTCACAACCATATGAATGCCCAAACAATCTTTTATCAACGTTTTTAGTTTCCGTTTTTTATAATCTACCCAAGCCGAAGCCGGCGCCTTCTCCAAAACTGCATAAATCTCAGTCAGCAAAGGCACGCTGCCTGCAGGGTTTTCCGTGTTGAATTCCGCAATGGCTTTCCGCAGTTTCACAGAAATTTCTTGCATGCCCTCCCGAGTCCATGTCTGATCCACACCATCCATGAAATCACCCTGAAAAGGCGAGCCCAGCTTCATTTCCAAATAATCGAACTGCTCGCCGCGGGCCAACCGAGCGCCGAATCCCTGGCTCCTGTGCGCGCTTCTGCTTCTGGAAGCTATCTCGTTGTGCGATTCTCCCAAAAGTGCGTTGTAGGTTCCGACATTGCAGGTTATGAATTTCTGAGGCTGCTCCTTCGCTTTCTCCGGCAGACTTTTATCCCACCAAGTCGAAGAATTATGAAACAGACGCTTTGCCTGCCATGCTGACACGAATTCAAGCTGTTCGGGAAAGGCCTCCGAATCAGCGGCCAAACGAAAAGCCTCCTCGGCGAGCATAGCCGAAACCGAATGATGACCGTGCCCTGCGCGATTGGTCGGTGGAAAACGCGTAATAATCACATCCGGCCGGAAACGCCTTATATTCCAGACCACATCAGCCAATACCTTTTTCTTATCCCAGAAGCGAAGCGTTTCATCTGCCGATTTCGAATAGCCAAAATCCACTGCGCGTGTAAAATACTGCTCGCCTCCGTCAATTTTTCTGGCTTCCAGCAACTCCTGAGTCCGAATAATCCCAACGCCCTTCGGCCCTTTTTCCGGCCCTATAAGGTTTTGTCCGCCGTCTCCTCGCGTCAAAGAAAGATAAGCCGTCCGGTAAAGCCGGTCGTTGGCAAGCCAGGTAATCAACCGGGTATTTTCATCGTCCGGATGGGCGGCCACATACATCACGCTGCCCAGCACATTCATCTTCTTTAAATCCAGCAGCAGCTGAGCGGCGTGCTTTTGCTGTCCTTTTGCTGCAACTGAAGCGACGCAAAGCAACACGAGTGAAAGCATCCGCCGCATTCGAATCAAGTTATATTTCACAGATTTAGTTTTTTAAAAAAAAGTATAAAGAACTCTTTAAAAAAATGCACTTAGTGCTAAGTATTATTTACCAAAATGAGTATCAGCCCGCAAAAAAGCTTAAAACAATACACAGCTGCTTTTTGCACAGTTGTTTAAGTTAGGATTTTCTCATAAAATCTTACTGAAATCTGAATCAGATTAACATTTTGTTAGGAGCAAATGCTTTGTCCAGAACTGAAATATTTTTAGTGATGACAATTTTTGTACAAAAAGAAAAGCCCCCTGAAAGTACATCCAGGAGGCTCGTGATAGTTGGTAGTGGTGGTTGTATTAAAAAATTATCTCAAGAACAGCAGCTCTCGGTATTTCACCAGCGGCCACTCCTCGTCATCAATATATGACTCCAATTTGTCAGCCGCGTGGCGAATTTCATCAAAATACTTCTCTTTAATATCCTTGCAGTACGCAACAGCCTGCTCATCAATGTCTTCAATTAGATTGACACGCTTGCGCTCGTTGACCATCGCCTGTATCTCAGTGCGAAGGGTGTCCACATAAACTGAAAGTTTCTTCAGCGTTGCCACAGCATTGGAACCGTCCAGTCCCAGTTCTTTCAAACCGCGGGCATTGGCAATAAGCATGTTCTGGTACTTCAGCGCCGTTGGAATTACGTGATTCGTGCACAAATCGCCGATCACCCGCGCCTCAATCTGTATTTTGCGCACATAGCGCTCCAGCAGAATTTCGCGGCGGGCCTCCAGCTCTCTTCTTGTCAGCACATTGTTGCGCTCGAAAAGCTCGACCGCTTTGTCAGAGATATACGCATTCAGTGATTCAGGAGTGTTTTTCACATTCGGAAGGCCTCTTTTCTCCGCTTCTTTCTCCCATTCCGCTGAATAACCGTCGCCTTCAAATCGAATCGCCTTCGACTCTTTAATATAGCGTCTGAGCACATTCACAATGGCCAAACGTTTCTCTTCTCCTTTCTCGACAAGAGCATCCACTTCTGTGGCAAACTCGTTCAGCTGATCGGCCACGATGGTTGTAAGAACAGTCATCGGAGCGCCGCAGTTGGCATTCGAGCCCACTGCTCGGTATTCGAATTTGTTTCCGGTAAAAGCAAAAGGCGATGTGCGGTTGCGGTCGGTATTGTCAAGAAGGATTTCCGGAATCTTGTCAATGCCAAGCTTCATATACATGTTGTCGCCTTTCTCAACCTTCACGTTTCCGTTGTGCTCCAGCTCATCGAGCACTGCCGACAGCTCAGACCCGATAAAGGCCGAAACTATAGCCGGAGGAGCCTCATTCGCTCCCAGACGATGGTCGTTTCCTGCGGAAGCAATACTGGCTCTCAATATATCCGCGTGAGTATACACTGCCTTGAGGGTGTTGACGAAAAAAGTCAGAAACTGCAGGTTGTCCCGCGCACTGCTGCTCGGCTGAAACAAGTTCACTCCGGTGTTGGTGACCAGCGAAAAGTTGTTGTGTTTTCCCGAACCATTAAGACCGGCAAAAGGCTTTTCATGAAAAAGCACTTTCAATTGGTGGCGTTCAGCCACTTTATTCATAATATCCTGTAAAAGCGAGTTCTGGTCGGTCGCTTTGTTTACGTCATCAAAGATTGGCGCCACTTCAAACTGCGACGGAGCCACCTCGTTGTGGCGGGTACTTACCGGAATTCCCTTTTTAAGCGCCTCCACCTCGAAGTCCTTCATAAACTCGAGAACACGGCTTGGAATTGAAGCAAAATAATGATCATCAAGCTGCTGGCCTTTGGCCGGGTTATGGCCCAACAAAGTTCTTCCAGCGAGCACCAAGTCCGGACGCGCATTGAAAAGCGATCGGTCAACTACAAAATACTCCTGCTCGCAACCCAAAGACACCGAGACTTTCGAAACGTTTCGGTCAAAATATCTGCAGACTCTTGTCGCAGCCTGATCAACAGCCTCTACGGACTTCAGCAACGGGGCTTTGTAATCCAGCGATTCGCCAGTGTATGAAACAAAAACTGTAGGGATACAAAGCGTTTTCTCCCATACAAACATCGGAGAGCTCGGGTCCCAGGCAGTGTAGCCACGGGCCTCAAACGTGCTGCGGATTCCTCCGTTAGGGAAAGATGAAGCATCCGGTTCCTGGCGGATCAGCGTTTCGCCCTTCAGTACTTCCATGCCTTTCATCACATTGAAAAACGTATCGTGCTTTTCGGCCGTGGCGCCGGTCAGCGGCTGAAACCAGTGCGTGAAGTGCGTCACTCCTTTGGCTATGGCCCAGGTTTTCACAGCCTGCGCAATAGCATCGGCATGATCTGACGAAATCTTTTGGCCTTGCTCTATCGCCAGCTTTATTTCCTTGTAATACGGCTGGGACAACACTTCCTGCATTTGTTTTAGCCCGAATGAGTCGCACCCGAAATACTCCGAAATCTTCCCTTCCGGTACATCAGTGTAAACGGCTTTGCGCCCTTCCACTTTTTCTAAAGCTTTTAACCTAAGATTCGCCATGATTAAAATTTGTATTAATATTTTGTTGACTTAACAAATAAACCACTATTCAGATTAAAAAACAACCCTTATCATCACTTTTTTACAACAACGAACGACTGCTTGGGTTATTTTTCACCTATCACAAGAAAAAACACGGCCAAAAAATTTAAAACATGGGTAAAATTAAAACCAACCCAAACTCTTCGTATTAATATTGAATCCGCTGCATTTTTCAAATCCCCTTTTGTCTCCGGTATAGCGCGCCCTCCTTTTGCCAAAACTATCCGCATACTGCAAGCCATATTTTTCGTTATTAATCGGGCTTTCAGCTCCTTTTCCACATAAAATCGATGTTTAATTTATTTACTAGCACAAATAAACTATCTTTGCCGGTTATGAAAAAGGTGGCATTTTACACATTGGGATGTAAACTGAATTTCTCAGAGACATCGACCATTGCAAGACAGTTTGAAGAAAGAGGATACCAGAAGGTCGGGTTTTCAGACACTCCCGACATCTTTATTATAAATACCTGCTCGGTGACAGACAACGCCGACAAGAAATGCAAAAAAGTCGTTAAAGAAGCGCTCAAGATCAACGAAAACGGCTTTGTTGCCATTATCGGGTGCTATGCCCAGCTGAAGCCAACGGAGATTTCGAGCATTGAGGGCGTGGACGCCGTGCTGGGCGCCGCGGAAAAATTCCGTTTGCTGGACGTGCTCGACGAATTCAGCCCGGTGATTGACGAAAAAACAAAACGCAAAAAAACACAGGTGTTTTCCTCGGAAATCAGAGAGGTAAAAGCCTTCAACCATGCTTACTCGATCAACGACCGCACCCGTACTTTCCTGAAAGTCCAAGACGGATGCGACTATTCCTGCACCTTCTGCACCATACCGCAGGCGCGCGGAGAAAGCCGCAGCGACAGCATCAGCAACATCATGAAAACCGTGCACAATATTGCTGACACAGAAGTGAAAGAAGTGGTGCTTACTGGCGTGAACACCGGCGATTTCGGGATTCAGAACGGAATCCGGGTCGAGCGATTCATTGATCTGATTCACGAACTGGATGATGTAGAAGGCATCAGCCGCTATCGCATTTCGTCCATCGAGCCGAATCTAATTGACGAGAAAATCATTGATTTCTGCGCCAACTCCAAGCGGTTCGTGCCTCATTTCCATATTCCGCTTCAGTCAGGCAACAACAAAATACTGAAAAAAATGCGGCGCCGCTATCAGCGCGAGCTGTATGCCGAGCGTGTGGAAGCCATTCGCAAGCAAATCCCAAACTGCTGCATTGGCGTGGACGTGATCGTCGGATTCCCGGGCGAAACCGAGGAAGACTTCAAGGTTACTTATGACTTTCTGAACGCTATGGATATTTCGTACCTGCACGTGTTCAGTTACTCAGAAAGAGCCAACACATTAGCCGCTGCAATGGAAGACAGCGTTCCTCAGGGCGAACGCAACCGCAGGTCCAAAATGCTGCGCATTCTTTCAGACAAAAAGCGAAGAAGTTTCTACGAGAAAAATCTAGGCAGAAACGCCCGCGTGCTTTTCGAAAACGATGTGGAAAACGGCATGATGTACGGTTTCACAGAAAACTACGTGCGCGTAAAAGCCAAATACGACCCTATGCTCATCAACGAGTTCAAAGACGTCCGGCTCACAAAGATTGACGAAGCAGACGGCACCGTTCTGGTTGAGGAAACCGAACCGGTTTACGAAACACACAAGTAATTGTGTCCAGCGATTGGTAAATAAAAATTCTCAGGCCTCCGACCGTTCGGAGGCTTTTTTTTCAACCAGCTCAATCCGGAATCCCACTCCGTGCACATTAACAATCTGCACACGCTGATCGCGGGAAAACTTTTTCCTAAGTTTGGAAATAAAAACATCCAGACTTCTGCCCAGAAAATAATCATTCTTCCCCCAAATCTTCTCCAGAATCAGCCTGCGCTCAATAAGCTTCCCTTTATTCATCAGCAAAAAAGCAAGCAGCTCGGCTTCCCGCTGAGTAAGGCCAATGGGCTCGTCTTTGTAAAAAAGTCTCTTGCCGCTGAAGTCAAAAGTATAATCGCCAAAAGTCTCTTCTCCAAACTGCTCATAATTCAAGCCCGAACGCTTTAGAAACACCTTAATCCGAAGCAGAAACTCCTCCATGCTAAACGGCTTGGTAATATAATCGTCGGCTCCAACCCGCAAGCCCGTCAACCGATCCTCCTGCAGCGATTTAGCGCTCAAAAACAAGACAGGAATCTGCTCGTTCAGCTCTCGGATTTTTTTCACCACCTCGAATCCATCCAGCGCCGGCAGCATAACATCCACCACACACAAATCAAACGATCCATTCAAAAATTCCTTCCAGGCCTTCTGCCCGTCATCAACATGAGTAACAATATAGCCTTCCTGCTCAAGATGATCCTTCGTTAAAAAAGCCAGCGACACATCATCTTCAACCAGCAGAATATGAACTTTCTTTATCATCTGTTTAATTTTTTTTTCAATGCCAAAACATACCTGCTGCAAACAACTTTCTGACTAATGAACTTCCGAAGTTTCAAGGGCATTCACAACCTCCGGAAATATTAAAGCAACAGTAGTTCCTTCCGCCAATTCGCTGCCAATTCGCACTTCCCAGCCAAACGCTTTGGCTATTTTGTAAACATAGTACAAACCCAATCCAAAGCCTTTCACATTGTGCGTATTGCCTGTCGGAACGCGGTAGAACTTATCGAAAATAAATTTCAAATGGTTCTTCGAAATACCGATTCCGTTATCCTCAACCACCAGAGCCGTTTTTCCGCTCCCCTCATCATTTTGCACATACACATGCAGCAACAGTTCTCGCTGTGAATACTTCACCGCATTATCAAGCAGATTATGAATCATATTCAAAAAATGCGTTTTATCGGCACGCACGCCAATTCCCTCAGGAATATCCAGAACAAACTTCCCTCCACGCTGCCTCAGCGGCTCCTCAAAACATTCCAGCGCCTCTCTCACCACCTCGGACACATTGAGAAGCTCCCACTCGAGCGGCAACTCCTGCTTTTCGATCGTTGCGATCTGCAGCACCCGGTCGACCTGCTTGTTCAAATGCCGATTTTGCTTATTCAATATCCGCAGATATTTTTTCATCCGCTCATCCTCTCTGAGGCAAGCCACCTTCGAAAAAGCCTCCGCCACAATCCCGATTGATGCTATCGGCGTCTTGAATTCGTGAGCCATGTTGTTGATAAAATCACGCTGCATCTCAAAAAGCCGGTTCCGCTTGAGCACTACCCAGGCAATCCAGACAAACATTAAAAGAATAAGGAAAAAACCCAAAAGGGGCAGCGCCCACTTGTAAGCCTTACGCCAAAGAAAAACCTGGGCATCAGGAAATTTTGCGCCAAAAAAATACACAAAATCATGCGGAGCATCTTCAAAAAAATCCGAAAGATCCTCTTTTGTCACCCCCTCTCCAGGAGTGTACTTCGCAACGCTGGCTTGCTGCGCCTTTTCACATTCAAAAACACCCAATTCAAATCGAACGTCCAAACCCTTCTTTTTCAGCGATTCACGCAGAAGAATAGCCAACCCGTCCAAATCCACAGGCTGATTCAGTTCAACATGATAGTAGCCATCCCGCACCAGTGACACAGGCTCACGGCTTGGCGTATCATAATTCGCCGAATCAGCCAAACGGTCAGTCACCTCATAGAGGGCCTCCCATAACCCCTGCCTGTACGCCTTCTCCTCAGACTGATAAACAGAAACAGACCAAATCATTTGAAAAACCAGAAACAGGCCGATAAGCAACGCACCGCCAACCAGATAAAAATGAAGCCTATTGAATTTCATACTCAAAGATAGCTAGAAATAAATCATGAAGTTTCCGATTAACAATTTGTTTGGCAATGCGGACAACCGCACCCATTAAATGTAGAGAACAAATAATTTGTTTCCCATTAAAAAGAGCTGCTTGCGCAGCTCTTTTAATATCAAAAAATAATAACTCCCACTTGCATCGTTTCCCAGTTCAAAAAATATAACGTAGATAAAAAAAGTGCAGTTTTACATACAAAAAAAATATCAAACATTCTCTCCAGAAGCACTCCGACACAACCTTTTGCATCTACAGGCATTAAGCGAAACCTCAAGTGCTTGCACCCCTTTCTTTGATTCAAAAATATGTTTTTTTATTTAAAAAAAAAGCCAAATGCAAGTTCTTTATAGTTTTTCACTAAAAATGAAGGCGAACTATACAAATTTTTATCAAAAACAAGCCTGTTTATCACAAACTCATCTTACTAAAATCACCCCAAAAAGCAGGATAGGATTTATTCACAACGCATGGATCAAGAATCTGAAGATCTCTCCTCAACGCTAACGGTGCAAAAGCCATAGCCATTCGATGATCATCATAAGTTTCTATTACCAAATCCTGCATTTTGCTCCAGTCCAGCCCTGAAGCATCAAGCCGCCATTTACCGGAGTTTTCAATCAGTTTAACTCCGATCTTCAGCAGTTCCTGACTCAGTGCCGCTACCCGATCAGTTTCCTTGATCCTAAGACTTTCCAGCCCCGTCATTTCAACCGAGCAACCCAGCGCCCCAGCCACAACAACAACGGTTTGCGCCAAATCCGGACAATCCGAAAAGTCTATTTTATCAATACCCCTTACGGGAATCTTGGTTAAAAGCACGCCGTCTTCATCAAACTCGGACCGAACTCCCAGCCGCTCCATAATCCGCACAATCTCAATATCACCCTGCAAAGAATCCTTCCTAAGCCCTTTCAGCTTAATTTCAGCTTTTTCCGAAAGAGCAGCCACGCTGTACCAGTAGCTCGCTCCCGACCAGTCGGATTCCACTGAAAAGCTGTTTGCCTTGTATCCGCCGGGTTTAACAACTACCCTGGAATCATTTGCAAATGCGGCCTCAGCTCCGAATTTTCGCATCAATGAAAGCGTCATCTCTATATACGGCCTGCTGCCGACCTTGCCTTCCAGATCAAGGCACAAACCCATCGGCAGATTAGGCGCAATCAGCAATAAAGCCGAAATATACTGACTGGAAACATCACCTCGAATCGAAAGCGAAGCCGTCTGCTGCTTTACGATTCCCCGAACCCTGAGCGGCGGAAACCCGTCATCCTTTAGGTAAACCACTTCGGCGCCTAGCTCCCGAAGAGCGTCAACTAAAATACGGATCGGCCGCTCCTGCATGCGTTCAGTTCCCGTCATAACTCTGACATCTGGCTGCAAGGCCGAATAAGCCGTCAGAAAACGCATAGTCGTTCCGGCGTCAAGCACATCCCAAACCTCATCGGCGCTCTGCAGCAAACGGATCATCGTCTGAGTATCTCTGGCTTCGGACAAATTGTCGAGCTCTACAGCTCCGGAAGCCAAAGCTTGAATTATCAGCGCCCGGTTGCTCTCGCTCTTAGAAGCGGGAAGCGAAATTTCAAGCCTGCCTGCAGACGGCCTGAAAGATAAATCTAAAGCATTCATTTTTTATTAACAGTTAATAAAGTCGCAATAAAAATTCTCAAAGCTCTTTTACGACAAACCAGCAAATCACCCCTTCAGTCTCCATATAAATCCAACTCATTCAAACAATATTAAGATTGTCATTCTCTGATAAACGCAAGACAATTCTGTCTTATAAAGAAACTTACTTCACGGAGAAGAACCTGTCTTTTTGAAGCAGAACAATGTGATTGCCGGCGCATTAATTTAATAAGAAATTCAAGCTCTTTTCAGTATGAACAAAAAATCAACACAAATTATCGCAGCAAGCATTATTCTGGGCGGACTAGTCGGAATCGGGGCTACAACTTGGTACTACCTTATGAAAAAAGAAAAAGGAAACTGTTGCCATTCCTTTTTCGATTGTTTTAACACAGAAAAAAAAACAGAGACAAAAGAGAAATCTTAATTTAAGACTGTTTTTTCCGCGACTAAAAAAGTTAAGCAGCCTGCGCTTAACTTTTTTATTTTAAATAATACCTTAAACTATCCAAAATCATCTCCTTGTTCAGCGGTTGATGGTAATTGGCTTGTCCAATTTTTTCAAGAAGTGACGCATACACAATCTGCCCTTCATTTTTTTTGTCTTGCAAACAGTTGCTGTACACCGGCTCAAGCTCACCTTCTTCCAACGCAATTCGCGGATAAAACGAATCCAAATGCTGCTCAATTTCTTTTAGTTCCTCTGCAGTCAAATATCCCAGCTTGAAAGACAAATACGACTCGCATATCATTCCAAGCGCCACAGCTTCACCGTGAAGCACCTTGCGGTCTGTATGAAGCAGATGGCTTTCAACCGCATGGCCTATCGTGTGACCAAAATTTAGGATTTTGCGCAAACCCTGCTCCGTAGGATCTTCTGCAACCACGCCTTCTTTGATTTTCACCGAATAAGGAACAACCTCCAGCCAGTCCAGCGACTCAAAACTGCTCGATCTCAATTCGCTCCATTGCTTGCGGTCGGCAATCAGCGCATGTTTGACCACTTCGGCAAAACCGGAACGCAATTCCCGGCCGGGCAGTGTGCGAAAAAACTCCGGCGAGATAATGACCGCTTCAGGCGTTTTGAAAAATCCTATATGGTTTTTAAAAGCACCGAAGTCAATTCCGAGCTTTCCGCCTACACTTGCATCCACCTGCGACAACAGTGTAGTCGGCACATTTACGAAACGAATTCCGCGCTTGTAAGCCGCGGCGCAAAATCCTCCCATGTCGCCGATAACGCCGCCGCCGAGATTCAGCACCATCGATTTGCGGTCAAAAGCGGCATCGGTCATAGCCTGCCATATCTTTTCACAAGTCGACAGGGTTTTGTTTTCCTCTCCGCTTTTTATTTCAACAAGAATATGATTTGGGCAAACATCCTTTATGAGCGGATAGCAAAAAGCCTTGGTGTTCTCGTCCACAATCACCGCAAGCTGGGTGTAGCTCTGCGATTCCAAAAAAGACGCCAGCGTTCCCCGAACGTCGGCTGTCACTTGTATGACTGTACTCATAGGCAAGATAAGCAGCGGCTTTTCAAAAAGCCGCTGCTGTTTATGTTATACGTCCGCCTCTTTTTTTGCCATTATGTTCATCTGACGCTTGATTGAAGACTCGTGAATCTGGTTGAACACTGCTTCCATCAGCTCATGGTCCAAGTTCAGCTCATCGGCCCACTCAGAACGCGTTTTCAAAATTTCGTTCCAGCGGTTTATCTGGAAAACCGTCACGTTGCTCTTTTTCTTGAAAGCGCCGATTTGGTCCACCACGGCCATTCTCTCTGCCACCAGATCGAAAATTTCGCGGTCAAGCTGGTCAATTTTCTCGCGCAGCTCCACCAAATGCGAATTGAACTCTTTGTCGGCCACACCCTTTGTCGGGATTCTCAGCTGGTCAACAATCTCTTTAAGCCTCGAAGGCGTAACCTGCTGCGAGGCATCACTCCAAGCTTCCGACGGGTTGCAGTGCGACTCAATCATCAGCCCGTCAAAGTTGATGTCCATAGCCTTCTGAGACAGCTCCGGAACCAGCTCGCGAACTCCGGCTATATGGCTCGGATCACAGATAATCGGAAGCTCAGGGAACTCGCGCTTCAACTCGAGCGGCAGCTGCCAAGACGGAACATTTCTGAATTTGGTTTTCTTGTGGGATGAAAATCCGCGGTGAATCGCTGCCAGTTTAGTAATACCGGCGCCTGCCAAACGCTCCAACGCTCCGATCCACAGAGCCAGATCAGGATTAATCGGGTTTTTCACCAACACAGGAATATCCACCCCTTTCAGTGAATCGGCAATTTCCTGCATGGTAAACGGATTCACGCTTGAGCGCGCGCCCACCCAAAGAATATCAATGCCGTACCTGAGAGCCAGCTGCACATGCTCGGCATTGGCCACCTCAACGGCAAATTTAACATCAGCCGGTACTTGCTGACGAATTTTCTGAAACCACTGCAGGGCCTCCTCTCCTTTTCCTTCAAAAGAACCCGGGCGCGTACGCGGTTTCCAAACTCCTGCTCGGATAATCTTAACACCGTTGGCAACCAATGCCAAAGCGGTTTCTGTCAATTGCTCTTCGGTCTCAGCGCTGCACGGTCCGGCAATCAGGAGTGGTTGATCTGGAACCGGGTTCCAGTTTTCTAACATTTCAATTTGCATGGTACTGACTTTAATATTATATTATCATATCTAACAACAGATCCTACAAAGATATGAATGAAATTTTTTTTGTGAAATAAGAAACCAATATAGATTATTCCACTATTGAAAACAAACTACCCGCCATGAATTTGAATAAGGAGCTGCTTATGAATTTCGACAACACAGAGGTCGCTTTTGCCACACATTCAGACCAGGAACTGAAAGAAAGCCTTTTTCTCTTCAACGCCATGAGTTCGCCGACTCTGGTAAAAATTGGAACAGCAATGCTTAGCGCCGCATTTAAACTGCATCTGCCTGTAAAAGGCATCGTTAAAGCAACTCTGTTCAAGCATTTCTGCGGAGGAGAATCCATCAAAAACTGCCAGCAAACCATCGACAGGCTTTTCAAACACAACATCGGAACGATACTGGATTTCTCGGTGGAAGGAGCCGACGACGAAGAAAGCTTTGACGAAGCGCTGGAGGAAACTCTGAAAAACATTCAGAAAGCCCGTAACAATCCCAAAATCCCTTTTTGCGTTTTTAAACCCACCGGTCTCGCTTCAGCCCGGCTGCTCGAAAAAATACAGCTCAGGCAAAGCCTCAGCACGGACGAGACGCGCGCTTTCCAACGGATTCGAGAGCGGTTCGATACAGCCTGCCAAACCGCTTTCGAAAACGATGTAGCGCTTTTCGTAGACGCAGAAGACAGCTGGTACCAAGATCCGATTGACCAGCTGACCTATGAGATGATGGAAAAATACAACCGAAAAAAAGCCATTGTCTACAACACGTATCAGATGTACAAAAAAAACATGCTGGAAAAAATTGAAAATGCATGGAAAGAAGCGCAGGAAAAGGGCTACCATATAGGCGCCAAACTGGTACGCGGAGCATATATGGAAATTGAGCGCGAGCGCGCGGCCAAAATGGGTTATGAGGATCCGATTATGCCTACACTGGAAGACACGCACCGGCAGTTCAACGATGGTATTCGTTTCTGTACCGAACACATCGAACACATGGCTTTGGCTTGTTGCTCTCACAACGAAGAAAGCAACAGACTGCTGACAGAACTCATTGAAGAAAACGAATACTCTCCCGCCGACAGCCGCTTCTTTTTTGCACAGCTGTTCGGAATGAGCAACCACATTTCATTCAATCTGGCCAAGGAAGGCTACAATGTAGCTAAATACGTCCCTTACGGCCCCGTAGCTAAAACACTTCCCTATCTTTTCAGAAGAGCCGAAGAAAACACATCGATCGCCGGGCAGTCGGGACGAGAACTGACCCTGATACGCGCCGAAATCAAAAGAAGAAAACTCAAATAGAACGCTCTTCATTGACAGCATCACATCCGCACTAACCTGCCGGCCTTGTATTTCAACTAAATACAATTTGTTTCCCCGTATAAAACAGCAATGGCTGCACAATCGGCCAAGCATCCGAGTTTTCTGCACAGCATTTATTTCTTTAGCAAACCTATTGCTTATTTTTTTTGTATATGAATCGAAAAACATTCTTCAAGAAAACCTTAACCCTAACCACTGGCCTGTTAATGCACCAATCCCTTTTTTCCGGAGATAAAATCGGAAGACTGCGTTTCGGACTAGTTACCGATTCCCACTATGCCGAACGCCCAGACCGCCCCAAGCGGTTTTATAAACAATCTCTAGAAAAAATGAAGCATTTTGCCGAGCATATGAATAAGGAAAACCTTGAGTTCGTTCTTCATATGGGAGACATAAAAGACGAGAATACACAGCCAACTGAACAAAGCACACTTCAATATCTGAAGCAAATCGAAGATACTTTTCAACTATACAAAGGCAAAACTTATCACGCCATAGGCAACCACGATGTTGACAGCATCACAAAAAAACAGTTTCTGGACCATATCACCAATTCAGATATTCCAAAAAACCGGTCCTTCTACTCATTTGACTGCTGCGGTTTTCACCTGATTGTCCTTGACGGCTGCTTCAACCCCGACGGCAGCACCTATGCTCCCGGAAATTTCACGTGGGACCAATCCGCCATTCCTCCTGCACAGCTGCGCTGGCTGCAAAAAGACCTGAAGCGCACTTCGCTACCAACGCTTATTTTCTGCCACCAACTGCTCTTTTACAACGACGGACACACACTGCACAACGCTTCTGAAGTTCGAAAAATACTTGAGGAAAGCCGGAAAGTGCTCGCCGTATTCCAGGGCCATATACACAGAGAACTGCAGGAAAACATCAACGGCATTCACTACTGCTCGTTCAACGGAATGGTAGACAAGCAGGGGGCCGAAGGCAACAGTTACATGATCGTAGAATGCACTGCCGAAACAATACAGATTCACGGATATTACAATGCCTCCAGTCGCTTGGCCGCTGTATAAGCAGCTCATCAAGAAACGAAAAACCACCCGTAACTTTCGTTTCTTGATTGAGACTGCCCAAACATCTTTCTTTTATAATTTCTTTGCTTTCTTAATCACCTTCTTGCCCGTAACGTTCATATCGCCATCAGGAGTTGAAACGGTTCCGTCGAATTTATTGTCTTTTACTGTTACTTTTACCGAGATGTAATCGTAATCGATATACAGTCCGAATTTCAAAACATCTTCCTCGAAAACCACATTTTTCAAGTCAATTTTGCAGCCGTCAGAAAACTTAGCTTCTCCAGCCAACTTACCGTCTTTTTCGCTGATCACAATTGTTCCTCTGTCGTAGCCGTAAGCTTCCGCCATAGGCGCATCGTATGCCCACTCTCCAACGACTTTCTGTTTTTCACTCGACAACACTTCCTGAGCGATTCCCGCCACAAAGAAACAAACAAGCATTACTAACTTTTTCATAAATACAGATTTTTAAAAGTTTACTGAATAATCAAGCTTTTCAAGCCCGACCGAAAGCAAACATCAACAATCCAAGTTAGCACTGCAAATTAAAAGGATAAACACTCCTATTCAGGGACGAACGGCCTTCGCCTGGGGCGAAAAACCTAAAAACAGGGGCGAATATTTTTTTGAGACCGGCAAAACCTTTTCGACGTGTTTAAGCTGAAGCATCAGCTTTTTACCCTCATTCCTCAAGAATTCAATTTTCCGCCGGTTTACCATAAACGAGCGGTGACATCGGAAAACAGTGCTTCCTTCCACCATTGATTCCACGCTTTTCATCGTGTTCCGAAGCATTTCGCGCCGCACATCATTTCCCGACAAGTAATAAACTGAGACATAATTATCCGCCGCCTCCAAATACAGAACATCAGCGGACTGCATCGAAAATTTCACCTTACCGCTTTCATCCCTAAAAGCCAGCATTGAATTTCCAGACGGCTTTTTCATCTGCTTTTTCAATTCGCCAATTTCCGCTTTCTGATTTTTATAATAAATCAAAAATAAACTAAACGCGTAAGGCAGCATAATGCCGAGAAATGTGTATCGGGTAGAAAAAATAAAGTCGTTTAAAAAATTCCCCAACGGGTTCCCGTACATAAAAATATAGACCAAGCTGATTAGGGAAATTTCTATCAGAACCCAAACTGCGTAAGAAATGAGGCTGAAAGAATCCTGCCGCAGCCACTTTCTTAGCGGAAACTGGGTGAATAGCAAAACGCCCGCCACTACAAAACCATAACTGGACAGACGAACAAACTCCACCAAACCCGAATCGGAATGCCAGCGCCCGATGTTCCAGGGTTTGAAAATATTCACAAAAAAAACACTGAAAACCAACACAGTGCAAATCATCAGACGGCGATCATTATTAGCGTCAAGCCAACTAATTCTCTTTCTCAAAAAATGCAATTTCAAAACGGTAAGATTCTTTTGACCAAGTATAGAACTTCGCCCCGATCTTTTCAAACAAAATCATGTGATTTTTAAAGCCCATTTCAAAGAAATTAACTTCTGCCTCTTCTTTCTCTATGCACAAATACAAAAAACGACATATCCCCAGAGCAACCTACAAATTAAAAAACGCTCTTTCTTTTATACTTAAGCGCACATACCACCAAATTGCAACTATCGAATTCTTTAATCATATTATTTTAAGCCAGCTACTCAAGAAACCGACAGTTCCTTGTTCGGAGATTGCTCAAACTCCACCTCATTCAGTATTAATCCCGATGCGGGCGCTATAACGCTGATCATTTCGCCGGTTTCTCCTTTCAGCGCCGTTTCCAGTTCCTCCAGCGTAAGCGCGCCGCACCCAAGATCGAAAAGAGCGCCTACCATCAGCCGGATTTGATTGCGCAGAAAACCGCTCGCCTTCACCCGGAACAAATAGCTTTCTTCAGGAAAAAAACTTGCTTGATAGAGTTCATTCGGCACAATTTCGCATTCATCAATAGTGCGCACCAGCTGGGTCATTCCATTCGGCTTTTTGCAAAACCGAAGAAAATTATGGGTTCCTTCATAAAGCTTGGCACCCTTTTTCATCAGCCCGATATCCAGCGGTTCACGCACATAGGTCATAAACGGCGCGCTGAAAGGATGAGGCTTTTCACCGAAAGAAAACAGATATACGTACTCCTTCTGCTTGGAATGCTGAATAATGTTGAAATCCGGGTCTTTGATTTCATAAAGCTCCAGCGCTCTCAAATCCTGAGGCAAATTATAGTTGAAAGCCTTCAGCGTTTCCGCCTCGTCAATCGGCTCGCGCATAAAGAGCTCAAAAGCCGCATGGTTAGCCGACACCATGGCATCCGTACGGCTGGCGCCCAGAATTTTAAAGGGCTTTTTCTCAAAAATATAGCGAAAGGTCTTCTCTATCATCTCCTGCAGCGTTTTCACGTTGGGCTGCTTCTGCCAGCCGTGAAAACGAAACCCCAGATATTGCACCCTTACCAGATAGGTATAGTATTTCCTGTTCATAGGACGCGAAATTAGTAATTTTCATAGAAAAAAAGCCCGCCGAACCCGATCCCTGCCGCTTTTTTTTGATTTGAGAAGGAATTCCGGCACCTTTGGGAAGAAATCACCAAACCGCAGGGCAATGATTCCTGAACATCTAAACGAATGGCAAGCCGAACTTAACCGGCTTGATGCTTCCGGTTCGCTTCGAAGACTCCGCACAATTCAGACAGACGGTAGCAAAACGCTTGTCAATGGCCGGCCCATGCTGAATCTTTGTTCCAACGACTACCTGGGCTTTGCTCAGGATCGGGAACTGCAGCAAAAGTTTTTCGAAAACTGCAGCGAATCCAACGCGCTGAGCCATTTCGGTATGGGAGCGTCTTCGTCGCGGCTGCTGTGCGGCAACCACCCGCCCTACCAAGAACTGGAAGACGACATCGAACAAGCCTACGGAAAACCCGCCCTCTTTTTCAACAGCGGCTATCACGCCAATCTGGGCATCCTTCCCGTTCTTGCTCAAAAAGGCGATTTGATTCTGTCCGACAAACTCAACCACGCCAGCATCACCGACGGCCTTCGGCTCTCGCAAGCAGACTTTCTGCGCTACCGGCACCTGGACTACGAGCATTTGGAAAAACTGCTGAGGAAAAAGCGCTCCCAATACAAGCGGGTTTTTATAGTTACGGAGTCTGTTTTCAGCATGGACGGCGACGCAGCGAATCTGCCGTCATTATGTAAAACAGCAAAAGTGTACGGTGCGTTTCTTTACGTCGACGAAGCCCACAGCATCGGCGTTCGCGGCGAGCGCGGACTTGGCCTTGCCGAAGAACAGGGCGTGCTCAATGATATTGACTTGCTCGTCGCGCCGTTCGGTAAAGCCATGGCCTCGCAGGGCGCTTTTGCCGTCTGCCACAAAACAATCAAAGACTATCTGATCAACCACATGCGCCCGTTCATTTTCACTACTGCCCTGCCGCCTGTCACCGTTAGCTGGAACCGTTTCATATTCCGGCACATGCTGCAGGCAAAAGAAAAACGGGCCGAGCTCAATCGTCTTGAGCGCTTCGCCAGAAAATGCCTGAATAAAACTCCGTTTTCCAGCCCTTCGGAAAGCAATATCCTGCCCGTAATAGTTGGAGACAACCAACAATGCGTTATATTAGCCGAACACTTGCAGAAGATGGGCTTCCTGGCGCTTCCGGTGCGTCCGCCGACGGTGCCGAAAGGAACAGCGCGCCTGCGGGTTTCGCTGACTGCGCAGCTCAAAGAAGAAGAGCTGGATTCGTTTTTCAACACTTTACACTCATTGGCTTATGAAAACGGACTGGTTAATCCGTCAGAACAATAAATCACTCCTTGTCTTTTTCAATGGCTGGGGACAAAACGCCAGGCCTTTTGAGCCGTTCAAAGGCGAAGGGCACGACGTATTCATGTTTTGGGACTACCGAAACCCGCCTGAATCCTTCAGCTGGCCTGAGGAATTTGACAGCTATGAACGCATCACGCTTGTTGCCTGGTCTATGGGCGCCTGGTTTGCCAATTACTACTTTTCGCCTTTTGCTGACAAAATACAGCAGAAAATCGCGGTAAACGGAACCCTGCACCCGATTGACGATCAGTTTGGAATTCCTGAAAAAATATTCGCCGGCACTTACCTGACTTTGAATGACCAGAATCTGGGAAAGTTCAACAAGCGGATGTTCTACGGTTCAGCCGGTGAAGAACTGTACTCCGATCATTCGCCCAAGCGGCCGATAGAAGAGGTTAAGGAAGAACTCAAATCCATCGCTGACTTCTGCTCGTCAAACCACGCAGGAGACAATCTTTTTGATTTAGCCTTGATTAGCGAACAGGACCGTATTTTTCCTTTTAAAAACCTGAAAACTTTCTGGAAAGACAAAATACAAACGAAAACCATTTCGCAAGCGCATTTCCCGTTTTACCAATGGAGCGGATGGGATGACCTATTGCAAAGCGTAAACGTATCGGCAGAGTGAAGAGATGATGATAAGACAGCAAATCGACAAAGCAATCGTTCAGAAGCGGTTCGAATCCAGCTTGAACTCATATAATTCGAACGCGCGCCCGCAAAGTCAAATTATCGAGCATTTCTGGCATCTTCTGAAACAGCAATGCTTTCTTTCCGAAACAAAAAACGTCCTGGAGATCGGCTGCGGCACAGGAATGCTCAGCCAAAAACTGCTAACGCTCCCAAAACTCGAAACGCTGCACGTAAACGACCTGGTGGAAAACAGCTTTGTCTGCGACAACGAAAAAATCCAAACATGCTGGGGAGATGCTGAAACGGCTTTGCTGCCTAACGAACTCGACCTCGTCGCTTCTGCCTCCACATTCCAATGGTTTGAAGATCTGGACAGCTTTTTCTTAAAAATATCCAGACACCTAAGAGCACAAGGCATGTTCTGTTTCACGACTTTCGGCCCGAAAAACTTTCAGGAAATCCGAAAGCTCACTGGAAAAGGACTGCATTATCCGACAATCAGTGAAATACGGCAATTGCTCGGCCGTCATTTTGATCTGATTCACAGTTCGGAAACGGTTATGTCCAATTTTTTCAAGCACCCGAAACACGTGTTGCGTCACATCCGGAATACAGGAGTAAACGGAACTGCCGAGTCCAAATGGACCCCGGGCAAACTCAAACATTTTTGTCAGACGTACGAAAATCTATTCCTTACCAATCAGGGAGTTTCTCTGACTTTTCATCCGTATTTTTTCATTGCCAAAAAAAAATGACATGAACATTCCCCAATCACTCGCCGACAAATGCACTTTTATAACCGCCATTGACACAGACGCCGGAAAAACCTATGCCGTCGGAGCTTTGGCGCGCTTCCTGAAAGAACAGGGCGTGAATGTAATCACGATGAAGCTTGCCCAAACAGGCTGCGTGGACTATTCGGAAGACATTGAAAAGCACCGGGAACTTATGAAAACAGCTTGCTATCCGGAAGACCGCGAAGGGCACACCTGCCCGTACATCTTTCCGTTTCCTGCTTCTCCCCACCTATCTGCACAACTGGCCGAAAAAACCGTTCGCCCCGAAAAAATTCTGGAGAGTATCCGCATTCTGGCAGAGCGCTACGAACACGTGCTCATCGAAGGCGTTGGCGGACTGGCCGTACCGCTCACACTTGACTATACCCTTGCCGACTTTCTGCAGGACAATCCATTACGCACTATTCTGGTTTCTTCCGCCAAACTAGGCAGCATCAACCACACGCTTCTAACTCTGGAAGCAGCCAAAAACCGCAACATTCCTGTTCAGGGAATTCTGTACAATGAGTACATCGAATCCACAGATTTTATCCGCGAAGACTCAAAAAAAGTTTTCGCCCATTACCTGAAAAAATTCGGATTCCCGCCAACCGTTTGCAGCCTGCCAGCAGAAGAAAGCAGAGAAAAAACTGACTACATGCCCTTATTAAATAAGTGCTGGAAGTAATTTAACTCATGCCGTTACTCAGCTAAATCGCTGGCTATGAGACAAAACAGAAAATAACAAAAAAGCACGAAATACTTAAAACAAGCTGCTTTTACACACTCAAAGCATCCATCCATGATTTCAGAAGCGAATAAATACCAAAACCTCAGCGAATACATCATCTACCTGTACAAAACAGAAGCCCTTATCCGCTCTTTCAATTTCGATGTAAACGAGCTGGACCAGTACATGATCAGCCATTTGCCTGTAGACAGTAAAGAAAAGCAAAAGCATCGTGCTTGGTACCTAGAACTTGCCGAACAAATGAAACGGGAAGGAATCGAAAAGGAAGGGCACTTAGAAATTGCTCAGAAGGCTGCTCAAGAGCTGATGGATTTGCATATGGAGCTTTTAGGAACAAACGAAGAGTACAGAACTGTATTCAGCGGCGTTCGTCCGCACATCAGAAAATTCGTGGAACTGAACAAAGGAACGCAAACCGATCCCGTGCAAATAGCACTTACTGCGGTTTTTGGATTTCTTCTTTTGAGGCTAAACGGGAAAAAAGTGTCGGAAGATGACAAAAAAAGCCTTGATGCTTTTGGTGATATGCTGTCTTATCTGAGCAGCCAGCTTCAAACAAAAAAAAACGCATAAGCAGAAGCGCTTTACGCCCGGCCGTCAGGTTTTCTTTCCAGCGAATCTTTAATCTTTCCGATCAGCCGCCGGGCCAGCTCTTCATCGGCTTTGCCGTACCATTTTCTTTCAGGCTCCACGCTTATCACCGGTGCGCACTTGCACTGATCATTGCACTGGGTTTTCTGAATCCGGACAAAGCCCTTAAGGCCTTCCTTCTTTAGGGCTTTGGCAAAAGGCTTCAGAAAATTCTCCTTTTTCTTTTTGCATTTGCTTCCCTGGCATACGTAAACCGTCCACTCTTTGTCTTCTAATTCAATCACTGCTATCTGATTTTATAAAATCCTGAAAAAACCGAACAGAAATTTGATTCGCTATCAGTTGATTTTAACTCTCAACAGCTGACCAAACAAAAAAGTTAAGGACTTCTTCAATAATGGTTTTCCATTCAAACAGCTAAGACGCTTTTCGAAAAGCCCGGGCAATCTTATGAAGAATTGCCTTGCGAATAGGACGCACTTCCTTGATATCCACCCACCAAGAAAATAATATGTAAATAAACAACAAAGTCAGCAGCGCCTGGTGGATGTCTATGCTGTCCAGCCAATAAAGAGTAGAGGCCATGACAAGCCCCTGTATAGAGAGCAGGATAAAAGAAACCTGCTTGTGGTTGAATCCCTGCGCCAGCAGATAATGATGCACATGGTTCTTGTCTGGCCTAAACGGCGACTTTCCTTTTCGGATTCTGAACATAAAAACCCGCAGCGTGTCAAAAAGCGGCAAACAAAACAGCACAAAACCGACTATCGGCGCATTATGCACGAAGCCTTCCTCATTGTAATGCGATTCATTGAACTGAATAAAGTGCACAAGCTGCGCGGCGATTGTAAACCCGATGATCAGCGAGCCCGTATCGCCCATAAATATTCTTTTTTTCCCGGAAAAATTATACCGCAGGAAAGCCACCAAACTGGCAAATACCGAAAAACTCAAAGCCGCAAAAAAATACTGTTCAACTAGTACGTTCCAGATTCCTGTCACCAGTCCGAACAACGCGCCAAGACTGCCCGCCAACCCGTCCACTCCGTCAATCAGATTGTATGCATTAACTACCGTCAGAAAGGTAAGCAAAGTAAAAAGCACCGAAAGAGCATAAGGAATTTCATTGACACCGAACAAACCGAAAAAGCTGCCTATGCGAATATCGCAGAGAAAAATGAAAAGCAATGACGCACACAGCTGCGCAATAATTTTTTTCGCCGGAGACAAAAGCAGAATATCGTCCTTCAGTCCAAAAAAGAAAAGAATAAGCAAAGAAGCAATAAGCACAGAAAGACGTGTTCCTTCATGCGGAAAGCAAACAAGCAACGAAACACTGATGCCGATAAAAAGCCCGATTCCTCCCATATGCGGGATGTTCTTCGAATGGGCGCTTCTGCCGTTGGGCCGGGCTTTCAGGTCCAGCAGTTTAGTCACCTTTAGAATAACAGGAATAGACAAATATGTTAGCGAAAAAGCCATTGCTATCGACAAGAAAAGCTGATAGACGCTCTTTTCGGCAGAAATCAAAGAAAACAAATTATCTAACCACATCCTGCTTCATGTTTATGGCTGAACTGCGCGTTCAACCTTAAAGTCACGCCCATTGCAGCAGCTTGCGCATGGGCTTAAATAATCTAAAAAAAAGAAAAGGCTTCAGGCCGTTTACTTTCCAGGCCCTGGCATCCATTGCATTAGCGCGCAGGCGAACTAACAGGGATTCGTTGCTCAGTCCCCCCATCTGCATTTTCACCAGCACTCTAGGCAAATAGCAAACAGACACTTTTCTTTTCACCAGCATCCGAAGCATGAATTCGTAATCGGCCGCTGTCCCAAAATCCGTACGGTACAGCGAACTCTCCTCCTTAAGCACCGAACGCTTAATATAAAATGTCGGATGGGGCGGCATCCAGCCTCTTCGGAATTTCTCAATCGAGAAATCACCCGACATCCAGTTTCTCACTACTTTATCCCCCTGCACATACTGAAGATCCGCATACACGCTGTCTGTGCCCTCATTTTCAATCTTTTTCACCAAATCCCCAACGACCTCCGAATCCGCCAGCCAATCGTCGGCATGCAGCAAGCCAATCAAATCGCCCGTTGCCAGATTGATCCCTTTGTTGACCGCATCGTATAAACCGCGGTCTTTCTCGGAAACAATGCAATTGATACGACTCCGGTACGGCTCAAGCAATTCCAGCGTCATGTCTTCCGAACCGCCGTCAATTACCAAATATTCAATGTCCCGGTGAGTCTGATTCACAACCGATCGCACCGTTCTTTCGATCGTTGCCTCCGAATTATAACAAACCGTAATGATCGATACTTTCATGCCTTAATTCTTCTCATCCGTTTCAACTCCGCCGGATTGCCCTGATAAACCCCATACGCACAAGCATCCTGCGCCAGCACCGACTGTACCGCCAGCACACAATGCGATCCGCAAGTAACGCCTGGGCAGACAACCGAGCGGGCGCCTATCCATACTCCCTCTTCCAAATGTATCTCCCCCGTCAGCAAATCGAATGACTCCTTCTTGTAGTCATGAGAACCAGTGAGCAGCATCGCTCCCTGCGACAAACAAACATCAGAGTCAATCCTCACCTGCACCAGGTTGTCAATCCAGACCTTTTCCCCGACCCACACATGCTCGCCAATTTCCAGCAGCCAAGGATACTTAATATTGACAGAGGGTTTAATAACTGCACCCTTGCCCACATGGGCCCCAAAAATTCTTAATAGAAATATTTTCAGAAAATTGAACGGAAAAAAATATGACTGAAAAAACAGACTGTTGACAATATACCACAGCCTTCTTTTGATACCCCCGGCAACAGGATCGTACCCTTTGTTGGAAAATTTTCCCAAACGAACTTTTCGTCTGTTTTCATGAAGTTTCATCGTCAAAAAAATTAGTGTCTTCCATCGCTCCTGCCACAAAACAGTTCCGCCACAAAACCCACCTGAAAAAATCAAAATCTGCAAAACACGACGCGCCGTGTATCACAGTCATAAAGAAAAAATAACGCTATAAAGTAAATAAAAAAAAAATTCAGGAAACAGAAAACGACCAAATAAGAAGAGATAATTATTTATTTAATCTAACTTTACAATATCAAAATCATCATTAATAATGATTTATACTCCACTGCCACCTGATTAAACTTTTCATATGAAAAACAATATTTTTTCTTTTTGTACTTTACTTTTACTGTTTTGTCATTTTGCAACAGCCCAGCACACCAACCTGCCCCTGAACAAAGAGGACTACTCGCTAATCGACCAATTAATCATCAGCAAAGGCTTTAACTGCGCAACGGCTTTCAAACCCCTGCAAGCAAACGAACTCAGAAAGATTTTTCCTTCTGACTCGCTTCCAGCTTTTTTCAGTTCCAACAACTCTGTTTCAAAAGGAATCTGGAACGCTTTTTACCTAAACAGAAAAGACTTTTTTTACAAAAAAGGCCGGGAATTTGAAATCACCGCCAATCCCGTTCTTTATACGACCTACGGGAAAAGCACAGGCACAACCACTTTCCAGAATACTAAAGGAGTCGAAATTTCAGGTACAATATCCGAAAAAGTCAGCTTTTACTCCTTCCTGACCGACAACCAGATCCGGTTTCCGGAATATACAACAGCCTGGACAAAAACGCACCAAGCCGTGCCTGGAGAGGGTTTCTGGAAGCATTTCAAAGAAAACGGCTACGATTACTTCTCCAGCCGGGCGCATATCGGATTTCAAGTGCTGAAACCCGTAAACGTGCAGTTCGGCTACGACAAATTCTTTATCGGCGACGGCTACCGCTCCCTGTTTCTTTCCGACGAAACCAACCACTACCTTTTCCTGAAGCTGAACACCAAGTTCTGGAGAATCCAGTACACCAACCTCTGGGCCAAGCTGTCAAGCATTCCCTACGGCGCCTACAACGATGACGGAAAGCCGAAAGAATCTGACAAGTACCTTGCCCTGCACCGGCTCGGTCTGCAGCTGACGCCAAGCCTGAACATCGGCCTTTTTGAAAGCGTTGTGTACGGCGGACTGAACAGCAGCGGCGAAGCAGAAGGTCCGCAGTTTGAGTACATGATTCCGTTTGCTTTCATGCGCTCAATAGAGCGGGAAAGCGCAGGGCTCCACTCCAATGCGCAAATGGGGCTGGACTGGCGCTGGAACGTAAAGAAACGGCTCTCCTTCTACGGCCAGTTTCTGCTGGACGAGCTGCATCTCAAACTCTTTAAGTCCAACGGCTGGTGGGCACAGAAATGGGGGCTGCAGGCCGGCGTAAAACACTTTCATGCCTTCGGCATCGATAACCTATTGCTCCAGGCCGAAACCAATATTGTCCGTCCGTTTACCTACAGCCACCGCAGCAACTTCTCGAGCTATACGCACTACGGTCAGTATCTCGGACATCCCAAGGGCGCGAATTTCAAGGAATTTATCGGCATTGTCCGATGGCCGGTTCTGAAGAAACTTCAATGGACCGCCAAAGGCATTTACACCATCGGAGGACTCAATGAAAACGGGAAAAACTGGGGAGCCGATCCGCTGACCAGCTACGAAGAAAACCGCGTTAAGGATTTTGGAAACACCAATGGACAAGGAATAGGCTACAAGGAATTCTTTGCCTCAAGCCGGCTGTCTTACGAATTCTTTACTAGGATGTGGATAGACCTCAGCTATACTTTTCGCCGGATGGAAACCGACGAACAGATTCCAACAGTTGTTTCCGGAACAAACCACTGGCTGCGCGCCGGACTGAGAATCAACATCGCGCCCAAAGAAGTGCTGTACTGAAACGGCAGGGCGTTTATTCAGCGCCCCTGCCCTGCTGTTTTTCCATAAGCTCATAAAGCCGGAACGCCGGAAGCAAAAACACCGGCACAAATGGCAGCTGCACCAAATCCTTCACCTGCTGCGCCAAGGAATAGCCGTAAGTGTACTGACCGAGACCAATGCTCAGCAAGACAAAAAAAGAGCAAAACACTACAATACCGACATACAGCCACATCGTAAAGCGAACGAAATCTTTTCTGCCGAAAAAGGAATACACAAGTCCCATTGCGCCCAAAGGAAGCACGATAAGCTGGGATACAGTGGACAACCACCGCGGATCTTCGGAAAATCCCTTCAGAATACCCTCAAGATTCATCGGATAGGACGCATAGTTCGGCATTCCCCTCGAAATCAGAAAATCGCCCCCGAGAAAATTGAAAATAAAACGCTCGCGATAATATCCTACTGCCAAAAGACAAACGATGCTTAAGAAAAAAAGCAACAGCCGGCCAAGCCTATTCATGCTCCACCTCCCGCTCCTTTTCCTGTTCAGGACTTTTGCTGCCATCCTTCACGGCAAAAAGCGAATAGCGGTTAACCCAAAGCCACCACATACCCATGATCGCTCCGTACACCACCAGCGTAAAAACATACTTGTGACTGATATCCAAATACTCCGGGTGGTACATCTGTATAAAAGAAAGCGCTACAATCCGCGCAACATTCAGCAAATAAATAACGACCGAACCAGCGAGTGAAAACCAGAGCTTCGGCTTCCACCTTCCCGGAAAAGCAATAAAAAAACCAACAAACAAGGCGTAAAGCACTAGTCCGTTGCAGGAATCTGCTATATTGAGGAGCACAAAACCGTCGCAAAGAATGCTGGTCCACACAGAGCTCTGCCCAACCGAAACATCATAGCCCATTTGACTTAACACCCACACGCTGTGTACAGTAACCGTTTCCGTAAGCCAGTCATCTACCGTGCCCTCGTTCTTAAGCCAAGACTCATACACCATAAACCACAAAGCAAACAATATAAGCGCGCTTGACAAAAAACGGAACAGCGGATTTTTTACAGTTTTCTGCATGAAAAAAGATGATTTGATTCCCCAAGAAACCTCCAAGTACTACGTATCCCGAAAACCGGAGGCATATAAAAATTGATACTCGGACTAATAATAAAGCCTTTTTAATAAAAAAACAAACGCTCGTAGGCACAAGCAAAATCCTGCTGATCCATAAAACGCTCTGCAAGCTTTCTCGCACCTTCAGCCCACTCCCGGTACTCCGCGCCGTCCATTGACAGCGCATGCTCCAAAGCACCGTGCAAACTCCCTTTTTCATTCAGATCCACATCCCAGCCGGCCTTTTGCGCCGGCAAATTCCTCCACGGAGTCTGGTCGCTCGTAATCACCGGAACTCCCGCCCCGAATGCCTCGAAAAGTGAATGACCGAAATTCTCTCCTTTAGTCGGCAAAATAAAAAAATGATACGCCTTCAGAATGGATGAAACCTGACTAGGAAAAACAGCTCCTTTGAACGCACAATGAATATTATCTGGCATCTGACTTATTTCCGCTTCACACAACTTCCAATATTCCTTGTCTTTTACCGGACCATAAATATCATATACCACTTCTTGGTCTTTGACTTCTCTTAATTCCTTTAATAAGGACAAATGATTTTTCTTTTCCGAAATCAACGACACCGTCACCAAGCGTTTATTTCCTTCCTTCGAAAACGCTTTCCATTCCGCTGTAAAAGCCGGAATATTCGAAACGATTCGAATTAGCTGCTCTTTTCCAAAAACCAATTCAATATCTTTTTTTTCCTGTTCATCTGTTGCATGCCAACTTACCCACTCTTTAACTATCAAGCCTCTTATAAGAAATAAAAATGGAATCTTCTTCCATTTTTTCAACTTCAAAGCTCCTGCCTGCAGCATCCCCCGCGGAGCGATTACCACCCGGCAAGGAAAGCCTTTTTTCTTCAAATACCACAGCGGCGCCAAAAGTACGGAAGGGGTGAAAATACCGTTTAAATACACCGTATCGGGCTGCACTTCCTCAAAGACCGCCGGAAAGCCAAGTTTTTTTCTGAAAATGCTAGTGGAATAAAAAACCGAAACATTTTGATCAAATGCCGTCCATTTATCGGAATCCACCGCAAGATTTTCACCTCCCAAATCTTCGTTCGTTGTATAAATAAAAAGCTGATGCTTTTCCGAAAGCAACCGAACCAAATTTTCCAGCGAACGGATCGGGCCGCCTCCGCGAAAAGCAGGCGTAAAATATTCGTAGACAATCAGCAGCTTTTTCCCTTCCATCTGTTTTTAAGTTTCTCGTTTTACAGATTTTTATCCAGCCAATACCCCAGAACCATCAGCTGCCAAACGCTCAGCCAGGAAACTGACGGATCGTTCCGAAGAAAAGCATCCCAGCGGCGAGCCGCAGCGCCTTTACGAAACACTTCCCGCTCTTCCAAATGCCTTATGCACTGCGTGCC
>JAKSBZ010000373.1 GCA_022360875.1 Cytophagales bacterium
ACAAGGACCGCGAGCGCATTGAGGAGCTGCTGTCGCTGGGCGTGTCAATTCGCCGGATTGCGGGCATTCTGGGTTACAAAACACACGGCGGCCTGACAAAATACATCCACTCCAGACAACTCAGGAAGGGAATCAAGCGGCTCTACGAACCTGAACCTGTCCGCTAATTCAGTAAAATCGTTGATTTGGTTCTAGAAAGGGTTTGGATTTGTCCTTGTTGGGGGCTTTGCAAAATACCCCCAATTGTCAGATCAAGTAGTGGCGACTACACAAAATTAAAACACAAAACAAGCTCTCAAAGGCTTATCGGAGTATATAAAACTTCACAATCGTCTTGAAAAATGCTCAACCCTCTAGTCCGCAATAAGAGCCTTAAATATTTGTTGGTGATGGCTTGAATTTAGCGTCATTTAATGTTTTTTAAAATCTCAAATATGATAAAAAAGTCTTAAATAAAATGTAATTATTATATATTTGTATTTTTACGCATAAATGTTTTTTAATTTTATTTTTTTCACCGTAAATATTATGCATAAATTTTACAAATGGGTTTGTCTGCTGCTATTGCTAAGCTGTAGTTCGATGGTGCAAGCGCAATATTTACTTACTGATGATGATGTGGTCGTTACCAATGGAAAACTGGTAGAATGCTTTTATAAGGGACTTGATATTATTGTTCCTCCCTATCTAGATGGGCAAGAAGTCACAGGAGTTGGCGACAGTATTTTTTACAATAGAAGCCTCATTAGAATTCTTTTGCCTGAGACGCTAAGAACAATTGGGGAAAGTGCTTTTGAAAAGAATTTATTAACATCAATTAATTGTCCCCAAACTTTGACTTCCATTGGAGCATACGCTTTTTATGACAATGATTTAGCTAATGTCACTTTCCCTGAGAATCTGATCTCGATTGAAGCATACGCTTTTTCAGACAATAAACTAACCTCGGTCGCTTTCCCCGAAAGCTTGCTAACTATTGGTGATAAGGCATTTATAGATAATCGCCTGACCTCCGTTACTTTTTCAGAAGGTTTAACCACTATTGGAGATTATGCCTTTTCAGGCAATGAACTAACCTCTGCGACTTTCCCTGAAGAGATATGCCTAAAAGTGGTGTTTGGTTGAAAAATAGCGGCAAATCTATTTGATTTA
>JAKSBZ010000376.1 GCA_022360875.1 Cytophagales bacterium
GATCAAATACAATTGGATCATTATTGTCTTCAAAAGAAACTACAATTGAGTTAATCAATGATGCTACTTTGTAAATATCGTGCTTAGCAGGGTTAATCAAAGTATTATTATGAGCTCCATCCTTGGTTCCTCCGATTGTACTTTGAACTTCTACATTATTACTTTCTAAAAAACGTATGCCCTTATTATAAAAACCAAAACCATTTCTACCTTTAAAAGTAGCACCTTTAGCAGATACCATAGTCACATTACCTATGTCGTGAATTCCTGTCCCTGCGACATTGTTAAAGTCGAAAATAACATGATGGTCTCCAATAATTTTAAATTTTCTACCATCGTGATGTTTTACATTTATAAGGATGAGTCAAATATCCCTATCTTGTTATTTGTTGCCTCTTGTGTAAACTTCTCCCAGCTTTTCAGCGGATTATTTGGGCCACCATAGGCATTCGGGTCATTATTCGTTTTTGGATGATAAGTCGGTTTTTCCGGCAGGTCGCGGCCGTATTTCGGCGAGACGTAAAAACCCGCCGTGCCGTAGTCCAGTATATTTTTAGTCCACTGTTTCATGATTTTGCATTTTAAGGTTCGTCAATGAGAATCCGCAGGAGCAGCTCTTTTGTAAAAAGAGAAGTTCTTCGTTGGTGAGTGATTATTTCCAGCTTTTCAGTTGTCTCTGCGTCGGTTTTCTGTCCATCAGGCTGTCGAGCAGGGAAAGGTTTTTTCTCAGAATGTTTTCGATCGTTTGCTCCGAGATAAAAAATTCGTCCAGACTCAGAATCTGCAGCGTGTCGTCAAACCTTCTTCTCTTTATTTCTGTCCAGAAATAGAAGCGTTTGACAAGGGCGCTGTTTCTTCTGCTGATCAAATCCGCGCTTCGTCCTTTTTTCATTTTTTCGTTTGGAGTAATGCGTGCGTCAGTCATATTGAGATGCGTTATTGTATGAAAACCATGAATTCAGCAGCGGTCTGCGGCTGTAGTAGTATGTTGTAAGCGGGGGAGGCGCCCGCACTGCTGCAAGGGCCTTATTTTTTGATTTTTCCCTTGCTCAGCAAATGGGAGCCGAGCATGTAAGCGCCGAAGAAAAATCCTGCGACCATCATGACCAGGGTGTTCATGTGTTCGGCCACACGGAAGATAAAGGTGGCATATTCCCTGTCGTAGGCGTAGAAGGCCACGGCCGCCAGAATCAGAATCAGGAAAACCGATACAATGGCGATTGCCAAATAACGGCGAGTAATACTTCGTATGCTGTTTTCGTTTACCGAAAGCTTAACGAACTCCAGCTGGGCGTCGGCAAGGGCCTTGGCGGCTTCGCTTTTTTCTTCCTTCGTAAAAAACAGCTTGTCCAGGCCCGAACTGGCCGCCTCGAACAGTCTTTCCGCGTCGAGTTTTTTTCCAAATATTCCCATAATGGCGTTGTCTTAATATCTTAGGTAAAGCGTCTTGCTTCCGTGCTTCACGGCTTTCAGAATTTGCTTTCTGTTGTCCGTGCTTTTCAGCGAAACATGCACCCAGTCCGGGTTGGATCCGTCTCCGAATTCCCATATCAGCTGGTCGAAGGGCAGCTCGTCTCTGATGAACTCGAAAATCTCGCGGTTTTCAATTCCGCCGAAGATGTCTGCGTCGATGTCCATGGCTGCCTGCCCGTCCGGGGAGCAGTGCTGGCTTCTGGAGGAGCCGCCGATTTTTTTGTTCAGCTCCGCTGAGCGGAAAAACGAGCTGATGCCTATGGGACGGTTGAAGCGGGCGCGGAGCGGTTCGAA
>JAKSBZ010000142.1 GCA_022360875.1 Cytophagales bacterium
CTTTCAACTCTGTCTCGCCGCTCTGTGCCGACTTTCCCATAGGCCTTGTCTTTAATGTCTTTCCAGCTTCTAACGTCCATGTTCTTTTTCTTTATAATACGCATTCATTAAACTAATGGCCTTTTTTATTTCTTGCTTGGGCGTCTTTTGTGTTTTCTTCTGAAACCAGTTGAGCAGCACAATAAGATTGCCGTTATCGAAAAAGCAGAATATCCTCCATATGTTTGACCCCAACTGTATTCTAGCCTCATACAAACCGTCATGTATGATCTTCAAATATTTAGTTGGGACACGTTCCATTGTTTCAATTATTGTGATAACCTTTAAAATCTTGTCCTGAACTTTTTCAGTTTGACTCAAAAGAAACTTTTCAAAATGGTCTTGATACGCCACAACCTTTCTTACTTCATTCACAACCAAATGTAACTTAAAAGTTCCGTAAAATCAAATGATTTTTCCTTGAAGCACCCAAAAAAGAAAATTCTGCATAGAAATATTCAAGTTTGAATCCCCAAAACTCCTCGTTTGCGGGAAGGAAGAATTTTACGGCATCTAGCCGATTTAATCAATTGCAGCTGTCTCAAGAGCGAGGTCTAAGGCCTTTTCTGCGTGAATCTTGGTTGTTTCAAATAGAGGAATATTTAGATCTTCAGGTTTTATAAGAAGCTCAATTTCTGTGCATCCGGAGATTATTCCTTGCGCGCCTTGGGCAGCTAGCTTTTCGATTATCTCTATGTACTGTTGCTTGGATTCTTCTTTTATTATTCCTTTACCAGCTCCTCGTAAATGATTCTATGTATAATGTCCTGGTCTTCGGCACAGGGAGTGATTGTTTCAATTCCAAATTTTGATTGATAGCGCTTGCTTAGAAAATCGCCTTCCATGGAGAATTTGGTGCCTAAAAACCCAACCTTATGGATTGATTTGGAAAGAATAGCTTCTGAAGCGGCGTCAACAATGTGCAGCAGGGGAATCGCAACATTCTTTTCAATATCTTCTGCAAGTTTGTGCATGGTATTCGTGCACAGCAAAATGAAAACGGCTCCTCCGTTTTCCAGTCTTTTAGCTGCCTTTATCATCAGTGACGACAGGCTTTTCCAGTCATTTTTATGCTGCAGTGCTGCAATTTCCTCAAAATCGACAGAGTACAGCAGACAGTCGCAAGAATGAACTCCGCCAAGACGGTTTTGCGTACCGCGGTTTAAAATCTGATAATATAGGTCCGAACTTTCCCAAGACATTCCTCCAATAAGCCCAATTGTTTTCATAGTCTTCTTTGTATTCAATTTTGCAAAGCGCAAAGATTCCTTTAAAGGAAGCAACACTTTGCAGGCGTAAGCATTTTCACCGTACAGCAACCCTTTAATGTTTGCAGAAAGGGGCTTTCATTATTGAATGTGGGCAGAAGAC
>JAKSBZ010000336.1 GCA_022360875.1 Cytophagales bacterium
AATGAACTTTTCAAGCTGCCAACTGCTTGGCCGTATCGGGATGAAAAAGAATATATATCCCCTCCCATTTTCACGCTAATCAGTGCCCTTAGGCTAAAGCCTTTATACTTAAAAGTATTGGAAATTCCTCCAAACCAGTCTGGCATAACATTCCCCACAGTAGATATTTCTTTTCTGCGTACATACTTTGCACCCTTCTTCTCATCACTATAGACCAATACCTTCTTTCCATTATTCTTATGCGCTACCGGATTACCTTCTGCATCAGTCGCCTGAAACAACTTAAAGTCCGCATCGGTAACCAAATCTCCATAATTTCCATTTGCATAAGCAATTGCAGCTATATTATCTCCACCTCTAGGATTTCCTCTTAAAGTTTTCTCGGTAATTCCCGGATACATGTCACCTATCTCATTCTTGTTCATAGTCCAGTTAAAATCCAGATCCCATGAAAAATCCTGAGTCACTATAGGCCGTGTATTTACCAACAATTCAATTCCTTCGTTGGATATTTCTCCTCCGTTTATCTGCATTGCTCCAACACCTGTTGCACCAGGAACTCCCAGATTAAGAATCTGATCAATCGTTTTCTGCTTGTAGTAGGAAAGATCGAAATCCACCCTGCTGTCAAACAACTGCATATTCAAACCGAATTCGTACGATTTTGTCCTCTGAGGCTTCAAATCCGGGTGCTTAATTGATCCTGAATTAAATGTTGAATTCGGAACATCTCCACCTTCACCTTTATACAAGTTGGCGTTCTTATAGCCGCTTCCCAACTCATAAGGTCTTGTATCGTTCCCCACCTCTGCATAACTGGCTCTTAATTTTGCAAACGATATAAATTCTGGCAACTCAAATGACTCAGAGAATGCCCAAGCCAGGTTATAAGAACCATAATAATATGAATTATTACCGTGGCCATCGGGATACGTTAAAGCTGAAGACCAGTCATTGCGGCCTGTAAAATCAAAAAACAACATATTCTTCCAAGCAAGCTCGCCTAAAAGGAACAATGCGTTGGTCTTCTTCGTATCGCTAACCCCTCCATCTGCATATGCCTGCGCCTTGCTGTTGCCAAGAAAATACGCTCCCGGAGAAATCAAACCTCCGTTTGTCCTTGACCGCGAAGAAACCCATCTGTTCTCCCAGCGCTCAGCACCAAAGTTCAAAGCAGTTGTCCAGTCTGAGCCAAAATCCTTGTTCATCAGGATATTTGCCCTATAAGTCATTTGCTTTTTCCCTGACAATTTTAATTCATAATATCCTCCCTCATTGTTTTTTTTATCGCCAAGCTCCTTACTCTCATACTCATAATTCATATTATAAATATTAGCCTCTCCTGATACCCTTAACCAATCAAAAATCTTGTAGGTCAATTTAACGTCTGAGCGAAACATAGTCTCTGTATTCGCTCTGTTGATTTCATTTAATCCAAACCACATTTTAGCTCCAGGAACATTCTCCATATTTTCACCTTTCTGTGGTACCCCTCCGTGGATTTCTCTATAACGGTCTTTCCATTTATTAGTGTTGTAGTTCCTCGAAAACGCTTCGTATATAAACGCTCTCTGCAGCTTTCGCGAAGGGGGGTTCTCTGACACCGATTTTGAATAATTAATACCCATTTCAGCCTTAAGTCTTTCTCCAAAATCATGAGAAAATCTGCCGCTGAGACTGTTCATCTTGAAATTGTTATTTATTTCGACGCCATTGTCTTTCACAAAATTATACGAGAGTCTGTAAGTCGAATGCTCGCCCCCGCCAGATAGCGAAACGTTGGTGTTGTTATAGAATCCTGTTTCGTAAGCATCTTTATAATTATCAGGCTGAGGGTCAAAGGTTGTCCATTCACCCACATAATCCTTCACCTTCTGCCCTTCCATCTTCGGTCCCCAAGACATGCTGTCGCCCTCCAAAATCGGATCGCCTTCCGCATCAATCGAAAACTGCGAATTCCAATTATCTTGTGGATAATATCCGGCAACAGTCCCTTCTCCATAGATATTCTGAAAGTCCGGGCCATCCACTACTCTCCATGCATTATTCTGGCTGACACTGACACCAATACCTTTCCGGGACTTCCCTTTTTTGGTAGTAATCACCACAACGCCGTTAATCGCTCTGGAACCGTACAAAGCCGCCGCTGAAGCTCCCTTCAATACGGATACGCTCTCAAAATCTTCTGTAGGCAAGTTCTTCAAATCATTCCCCCAGTCAGTTACTCCCCACTCATTACCGCCAGAAACGCCATTATCGATAAACACTCCGTCAATAACAAACAACGGCTGTGTGTTGCCGTCAAAAGTGGCATTACCGCGAATAGTGATCCGGTTGCCTCCAAAGGTTCCACCGGCTCCGCCGCTTATATTAACGCCGGCAACTTTACCCTGAAGCGATGCTACAGGATTGACATTAGGCACTTCAGCCAATTCTGAGCCTTTCAATTCCGTTACAGCATATCCTAATTTCTTTTTCTCCCGCTTCATTCCGTAAGCCGTTACTACTACTGCTTCCAGCTGCTGCAAGTCTTCCTTCAGCGAGACGTCAATCCGGGTCCTGCTGCCCACTTCTATTTCCATGGTTTCAAATCCAATTGAAGAAACCACCAGGATCTTCGCTCCCTGCACATTAATTGAATAATTCCCTTCAAAATCGGTGATCACCCCCCGGGTCGTGCCTTTGACACTAACCGAAGCACCGATTACAGGTTCTCCATCTTTCTCCGAAGTTACTTTACCTGTAACGGTCTGTGCATAAACAAGTGTTCCAAAACTCAGGAACACCAGCATTATCAGACAGGTTCGTAATATTTTACTCATAGTTAATAATTAGTTAAAAAATGAATAATCTAGAATATGAAAATACTCTTGATTCTTTGTTTGAACCTACAATTAATTGCTAGCTTAATAAAAGAAATTCGCTTAATGGACAACTTTCATCGATAAACGAATAATATTAACAGAAAAAAGACCAAACATCTGTTCATGGGTGAAAATCCGGCCTCCAGCGAATTAATTCATATATCCAACGCCATTTTGTTAATATCAATTCTCTTTACAAAAATTGATAAAATGTCTATATTAAGCCGCAAAACGCTAAAAAGGAACGAATATTTTTTTGTATACATGTTACATACTTCCTCTATAAAAAAAGAGCCCTTGCATTATCACGCAATTTTTTGGCTTGTGTATTTTCTGTTTAACTTCGTGCGGTGGGGCAGCTACTTCGGTGATTACTCCTATTCCTTTCAGTCAAATCTGGTTGAGTTTGCCATCCACATCCTTATAAGTTATTTCAACTTATATTATCTGCTTCCCAGGCTTGTCCCCAGACACTTAAAGAAATACCTTGTTTTTCTGCTGCTTTCCGTGCTAGCCGTTTCATTGCTTCGAATCATATTTACATATGAATTCGTAACTACCGATATTTGGAAAGAATCAGGCAAAGCGCCGGTTTCCCCCTTTGATCTGAATTATATTATGGCCGTTTACACCGGCGAACTGTATGTAGTTGGGCTGACAACCGCAATAAAACTGACTATTGACTGGATACGGACCCAGCGGGCAAACCAAGAACTTGAAAAACAAAATCTGGAAACAGAGCTTGCCTATTTAAAATTTCAGGTGCAGCCTCACTTTTTCTTCAACACCCTCAACAACCTGTATTCCCTTACGCTGGACAAATCCGACCAGGCTCCCGAAACAGTAATGCGGCTCTCTGAACTTATGCACTATGTGATTTACGAAGCTAAAAGCGTATCGGTGCCGCTCATCAAGGAAATCGAGCATATACAGCATTATATTGATTTGGAACGCCTCCGGTACGGGGAAAAACTGGATGTAAATCTGCATGTTGAAGGCTGCATCGAAGGAAAGATGCTCCCTCCGTTATTATTGATTCCGTTTGTAGAAAACAGTTTCAAACACGGCGCAAGGCGTTCAGACAATACACTTCCCATTGATATCCATTTGCTAATAAAAGAAGACCACCTATATTTCAGTATTGCAAACAAAACAAATTCTGTTCAATCACAGACCGGAAATCTCAAGGAAAACCAGTCCGGAATAGGAGTGGAAAACACCCAGAGAAGACTTAAACTGCTTTTTCCAAACAATAATTATTCACTTTCAATAAACAACCAAGACCACACTTATATGATCAACTTAAACTTCCCTGTACATGAAAATAACATGTCTTATCATTGACGACGAGCCTTTGGCTATCAATATTATAAAAAATTATCTGGCCCGGTTTGAGGGATTCGAAATAGCAGGAACATGCGAAAATGCTGTTGAAGCGTTCAACACACTTAGCGAATGTCACGTGGATCTGCTGTTTTTGGACATCAACATGCCAATGCTCAATGGCATAGAGTTCTTGAAAGGTCTGGACAGCCCTCCCCTTACGATAATAACTACCGCATACAGAGAATATGCTGTCGAAAGCTTCGAGCTTAACGTAATTGATTACCTGATCAAACCTATCAGCTTCTCCAGGTTTGTAAAAGCAATCAACAAGGCCAAGCGCCTGTTGAAATCCGATGCGGCGCCGGAAAAAGAAAAAAACAGCAGCGAAGCCGACAGCGCACAAAGAAGCATCTTTATCAAAGTGGACAAAAAAATGATCCGTCTGGCTTTCGACGACATTCTGTACATTGAAAGTCTTAAAGACTACGTTCGCATCAAAACCCTGCACGAAGATTTTATTACCCACGAAAATCTGGGCGGAATGGGCAAACTCCTTCCTTCCGATCAATTCCTTCGTATTCACCGCTCATTTGCAATCAATCTTGAAAAAGTAAAGTCTATTGAAGGAAACTGTGTGGAAGTCTTTGGCAAGATGCTGCCTATAGGCCGAAATTATCAAAAGCAGACCAAACAGCTCATTTTGGATTCATGCAGCTGCTGATTTGTTTATAGTTCATACCTCAAAAAAATTAGAAGGTTGTAACACTCAGTTTATGTTTGCAGGGAAACACCTCATTCAGAA
>JAKSBZ010000230.1 GCA_022360875.1 Cytophagales bacterium
ATGACGCTTGGCGCTTCATTGAATGAATCCGGTGGGAAACTGATGGTGAGACGGGTGATCCGCGATACCGGCGCGTATGCGGGAGCTCTTAATGTAAATGATGAAATTCTTGCAATTGACCAATTCAGGGCAAGCAAAGGCATCCTGAACAATATCCTGCACACCAAATCCGCCGGAGACAAAATCACGCTCACCATCGCCAGAGACAGCATCGTTAAAAAGCTTGAAATCACGCTGAAGCCTAACGCCAGTGTAAATCTTCAGTTCGAAAAAATCAGCAGACCGACCAAACGGCAGAAAAAACTGTTCAATTTCTGGCTAAGAGGCAACTCTTCTAATTCATAGAAACCACAAAATGCTGTAAACGAGAAACGCGAACCCTTAATCGAAAAGACGGGTTCGCGTTTTATTACTGGTTTCTTTTATATTGCCAGCTCTGAAGCTGCCAAAATAGCTGCTCATTCATCAAAGCATACTTTTCTAGTCAAAAAACAAACTTACGCCAACACTTACGGCATGTAACTCCGGTCCCTTACCCTTGCGGAACAGCGGATTCAAGTCATAATTGGCATAAAGCAAAAGCGAACCAAAACCGATTTCAGTCCGAAGACCGTACCGCCAGCTGTTCAAATAAAAATTTCCTCTGTTTTTGTCTCTTCCCTTATCTCCGTCTTCTTTATACACCACCTTCGTGTGACTGCCCAACAATACGCCTCCATAAGCTCCTACACCAAATCTAAAATAGCGGGTAGACAACGTAGGAACAAGCCGGAAATTCAGATAAGAAGCCGTGAGCTTGCTTTTCTTGAAGCTTTTTTCCGGAGAAAGGTCTTTGTTAAACGCAATTCCTTCATCCCCTTTTACAACATAAGTGGCGGGATCCAAAAACTTAAAATTATACCACATTACATCTAAACCAGTTCTGAGAATGAATGCCGTACTTCCACAAGGATCTCCAAATTTGCTTATACATCTATTTCCAAACACAACATCACCACCATAGCCTAATGCGACCTGCCATGACCCCCAGTTTTTCACTGAATATTGCTTGTCTTCGTCGTTGGGAAAAGAACCGTCTTCCAGCCAGTTGTTCATTCCAATATCAAAAAGCAACGACAAATCACCCCATACGCGTCTTTTTTTCCTATGGCTGCGAAACTGCTTAACCTTTACTTTTCCGTTCCTGCTGCGATGTTCAGGCAGCGGCTCATCGTAGGGCGCGGCCGTTGAATCATACGAGCTTTGCCGGTAAATAACCCCGTCCTTATCTTCAATCTGAATCACCTCAATTTCCGGATTCGCCGACTTTCTAAATTTCACAATATCATTAATCATCTTGTTAAAGTCATACTGCAGCAGATCCTCCAATTCCGCATTCTCTTTCGTGATCAGCATGACTTTGGTTTTATTC
>JAKSBZ010000377.1 GCA_022360875.1 Cytophagales bacterium
ATATGAATGGATGGTGCACGTTCTTACCAAAATCAATGAGCATCCGATCAACCGGATAGATGAACTGCTCCCCCTAAAAGAAAATTTTCAATAAAATTTCAGGATGTTTTTGAGAAGCAACTCATGACCTGTGGAAGACCGAAGGGTTACATAGCAAATGTCTCTCAAATATTTTTTTCCTAAAAAAACTAAAAAAATCACCCATCAGATCATCCGCCATGATTTCGCCCTGGCGGTTCGCAGTGGAAACCGATTTCCCGCAGGCTGAATGCCGCTGAGCACGCTGTGCAGGGTTTTCCGGGGATTTCCCTTATTATTCAAAATGAAAAATCACACCGAAGCCAATCGAAAACAGGTAGCCTGGATCTTGTTTAAACGCACGGAAGTTGTCAATCAAATACACCCAGTCTTGATTGATGCTGTAGTAAACCGACAGCGCTTTTACTCCATTCTTATTCTTGAACCGCTTTTTCAGGCTTTGGCCAAGAAATGTTTGTGCGGTTTTGTCGTTTCTAAAGCGATAATAGTCTTTGGGAAATTCCTTCTGCAGGCTAGTCTGAATTTCATCAAAATAGAAGATGCTAACTATTCCCAGCTCAAGCGGGGATAGGCTCCAGGATTTGCCCAGATTTACATCCCTGATGCTTTTGTACAAATACCTCAGTGACAAAATATCAAGATCTCGCTTGCCGCGGATGTTTCTGGGTTTGTACCCAAAACCAATCTCCAGGGAATGATTCATGGTATGCCCAAATTGATACCCAAAGAAACCAGCAATCATTCCTGTTCCGCCCGCATACTGGACTTTTGCGAAATCGGGCAGCCAAATAGATCTTTTATTTTCTGTAGAATCACTTTTGACAATGGTGCGGTTTGCAAATGAATCTACCGGCGCAAGGCATATAATAAAAAATGCAAAAAAATATATGTTTTTCATCTGATGTCAATAATTATTAATAGACCAGATGTGCCCTCTATGATAATCATTGCTTTTGTGTTTGCTAAACCCGATTATCATGGAGTTTTCATCTGTCGTCAGTGAGTGGTTTTTCAATGGCCCGATTGGGCATTCATTACATTAATACTTTATTCTTTCCTGTGTTAACACCCCCTCATTGATGCGGAATACCGAGTATCTTTTATTGGCAATTGCACCAACTTCGATAACAGGAATTTTCTCGTTTGTAAGCGGAAATTCCATGTTTTCAGAGTGTCCGTGTCCATGAATCATTGCCAACAAGTGCGGAGTGTTGCTAAGCACGCGATCCAATTCCGGGAACAACCGCTGGTCAAGATTATCGTCATTGGGCAGCGCTCCGCTGTGGGCAGCAACAATAGCGAAATCATATTTATCGGTTTTGCGCAGTTCCGATTCCAGCCAGCTTACATCGGGAACCTTGCCTGTTAGGCCGAATTCCCTGGAGTTTGTATTGAGAATAATAAATTTTATGCGTTTATAAATAAATGCGTAGTGATAGGCTCCGAACATTTTGCTGTACATTTCTTTGCCAACTCCCAGCGCGTCATGGTTTCCAATGACATTCAGAAAAGGCTGGTCTAAATTTTTTAGATTGTTTACGCTAAGTTTAAACTCTGCCGGTAAGGAATATTCAGTGATATCGCCCCCGATTATGGCAAATTCACAATCTTCTCTTTCGTTAAAATTGCTAACTCCTTTTGTTAACCGATCAAAAAAATTTTGGCTGTCAGTGATAAAAGCAAATGAAAATGCCTGCTTTTTACTAGCATCATCTCTGATGAGCAGTTTATTAAGATTCTTATTTATTAAATCTTTTTCATCTGAGTCAATAACTATGTCGTATCTTGTGTATTGAAATTGTTCGCAAGAACTGAAATATAAGAGGGGCACTATAAAGAGTAATTGCCAAGCCCGTTTTTTTTCTTTAATCATCTTTAAAAAATAATATCTAAATAAAATAATTAGAGCCAGTGAATCGATTTCGGTACAATATATACATGATTGTGGAAAATACTCAACGGGCAACTGAAAAAGATAAAAACTCCCTTTATTTGGCGGTAGGGGAAAGTATTATTTTTTCAATAAAATAGTGTTTGTCGAGCAAAGAAGCCAAAATTATATACTAAAGGCCGTATTGCTGTTCTATTACTGTGCTATAGGTTATCAACTCTTCCAAACTCACAGCGGGAGAACAGCTCATAAATGCGGTTATTGACCTTCTGAAAATCACAGCTCGCTGAGTCGTCTGAGCTTGTAATATTAATATGCCTGCTTTGTCCTGTTGGTAAATTTAAGTTTTAACAAAATCATAGAATTCTTTGCAGAGGCGGTATGCTTGGCTGCCGGTGTTTTTAATTGTCATACATAGGCTAGGGATGGGTGATTGGGAAGTTGTTAAACAAAACCAATATCCATGAACAAAAGCATGAAAAGCAAAAAGGAGTGCAGGGCTTCTAGCAGTTGCAGGGGGTGATTTTATGATGGCAAGTCCAAGGCATGCTTATGATCTTAGGCATGCCTTGGGTTGTCGGTTATTTTCCGATGCAGAAACTCGAAAAAATATTGCTCAGCAGATCATCTGTTGTTATTTCGCCGGTGATTTCGCCCAGGTGGTGCAGCGACTGGCGGATGTCCATGGCCAGGAAGTCGCCGGTTACTTGCAGGCCGATGCCGTTGAGCACGTCGTGCAGGGCTTCGCGTGTTTTTACCAGGCTTTCGTAGTGGCGGATGTTGGTCACGATCGTATCGCCGGTTTTGAATTCCGGCAGGTTGACTTGGCTGACCAGCTCGGCTTTTAGCTGCTCGATGTTCGTGCCTTTGTCTGCCGAAATGAACTGCCATGAATGCTCGCTGCCCTGCAGCTGGTCGATGACCGCCGGACTGGCCGCATCGATTTTGTTGCCTACCGGAACGAACGGCTTGCCCAGATTTTCCAGCTTGTTCACCTCTTGCAGGATTTCGCTGACCGAGTCTTCCACCAAGTCGAACAGGTAGATAATCAGCGAGGCGTCCTTCATTTTTTCCTGCGTGCGCTCCACGCCGATGGCTTCGACTTTGTCTTCGGTGTGGCGGAGTCCGGCCGTGTCGATGAAGCGGAAGCACATGCCTTCGATGTGCAGCTCGTCTTCGATGAAGTCGCGCGTGGTTCCCGCAATGTCCGAAACGATGGCTTTTTCCTCGTTCAGCAGGGCGTTGAGCAGGGTGGATTTTCCGGCGTTCGGTTTTCCGGCTATTACGGTCGGGATGCCGTTTTTGATTACGTTCCCCAGATCAAAGCTTTTGATTAAATGGTTCACCACTTCAAGCAGGCGGTTAATCAGCGCCTTGAGCTCGTCGCGGCTGGCGAATTCGACGTCTTCTTCGCTGAAATCCAGCTCCAGCTCGATCATCGAGGCAAAGTGAATCAGTTTCTGGCGAAGCTCTTTGATTTCGTTTGAAAAACCGCCGCGCATCTGGCTGAGCGCCGCCTGGTGCGAAGCCTCCGAATCAGAATGAATAAGGTCGGCTACGGCTTCGGCCTGCGCCAGGTCGAACTGTCCGTTGGCGAAAGCGCGTTTGGTAAACTCGCCCGGAAGCGCCGCGCGGGCGCCTTCGCGGATCAGAAGCTGGATAATCTGACGCACGATGTATTGTGAGCCGTGGCAGGAAATCTCCACGGAATTTTCTTTGGTAAAAGAATGCGGGGCCTTGAAAAGCGATACCAGCACTTCGTCAAGGATTTTTTCTCCGTCCCGGATCGTGCCGAAATGTATGGTGTTCGGTTCTTGCCTCATCAGGTCTTTTCCTTTGAAGACCTTGTTCACCAGCGCAATGCAGTCTTTTCCGGACAGGCGGATGACGGCAATGGCTCCGACGCCTTGCGGCGTGGCCAGTGCGACAATGGTGTCATCTATATTGGCGTAAGCGTATTGGCTCAATTTTTTTTATTTTGGTCAACTGTAAAACGGGAGACAATGAAAATGTTGTTTCCGCTGCAAAAATGCATAAAAAAAGGCTGAACTCCTGTCCAACCTTTTTTTTTCTTGAAAAGGAATTCCGCCGTTACAGGCCTTTTCCCTTTTCAGCTTTTAACACCTGAAGAAAATCCGGACCTTTTTTATAGCCTACGCTCAGGCTGTGGTTTTCGAATTTGTTGTCCAGAAAAACGATGGTTGGGTATCCCTGAATTTGGTATTTTTTCACCAGCTGCGGGGCGATTGTTTTCTGGCCTTTGAAGACAAATGCCTTTTTGCTTTCGGCGTTCAACTTTACGGCATAGAAGTTTTTATTAACGTAGTCGATTACTTTTTGGTCTTTGAAAGTGGTTTTGTCAAACACTTTGCACCAGTGGCACCAGTCGGTGTAAAAATCGATTACAATAGGCCGGGGATCTTTCTGTGCGAGTGTTTGGGCCTCTTCAATACTTATCCAGTTGATTTTCTTGTCGGGCTTGCTGGCGAAAACCGGAACGGCAAGGAAAAGGATCAGAATGGCTAGTGAATGCAAATTTTTCATTTGTTTTTTGATAGTTTTTTTAATGGCCAGATGGAATATCCACTTCAACCATGCTTGCTGTGTGTGTTAAAGCCGGTTGCCAAGGATGTTACATAAGTTTATGTTGTAATAGAATTGCATGTTGGTTTTACTGACTCTGGCGTTTTTTGTTGCACAGATGTGCTAAAAATCGCACTTGATGAATAAAAGAAAGCTTTTTGGATTTTTAATTTTTCATATCCTTATTTCAAACTTAACTTTGCAGGGAAGAGAAGGCGGGACGTGGAAGCGGACGGTGATTTGTTAAAAAATAAAACCGGGTTTCCAACTGGGCCGGCGAGAACGGTGTCATTAAAATGAAAGATTTTTTGAGTGACCTTATGCAGCATAAAGAAGAGGAACTAGTCAAAGGATGCATTCAGAAAAATCGGCAGATCCAGCGTGAGGTTTACGAGAAATACGCCCAGAGCATGATGTGCATAGCCAGGCGGTATACGAAGTCGGATATGGAGGCGGAGGATGTACTGCAGGAGGCTTTTGTAAAGGTTTTTACGAAGATCGATACCTTTAAGAAAGATTCGACGCTGGGCGCATGGATAAAGCGGATTGTCATCAATACGGCTTTGAACAGCCAAAGGGGCAAAATGTATGCGCAGCCGATGGAGGATGTGACCGATTTTAATTATCAGGATGTTCGCGAGCGCTTGATGGCTGATATTGCCTACGAGCAGCTGCTGGCGTATATACGCGAGTTGCCATCGGGTTCGCAGATGGTTTTTAACCTGCATGTGTTAGAGGGCTTCAACCATAAGGAAATCGGGGAGAAGCTTGGTATATCGGAAGGGACGTCGAAATCGCAGCTTTCCAGAGCCAAGCGGTTGTTGCAGGAGAAAATAATAAAGAATGACGAAATTACGGCAAATCATTATGGACGCTAACGGAAAACAGCAACCTGACGAGTTGGCAGAATTGTTTCGGCAGAAAATGAGCCGGGCAGAAAGCCCGAGTTTGTCGGACTCGCTGTGGGAACGCATTGAAGAGGATTTGAACAGGATAGACGGGAAAGGCAAACGAAAAGGCGGCTTCTGGTGGTTTCTGGGTATGGAAGGCTACGCAGGAATTGCGGCCGCTTCGGCGGCGGTGCTGCTTTCGGCGGCGGTTGGCTTGCAATTGTATTGGAGACAGTTTGATAATGTGCCTAATGCCGGAAACACTGAAATACGCATAGGCAAAAACACTTTGTCTGAACAGCTGAATAACGTGCCGGTGCCTGCTGAAGAAATTCGTTTGGGAAATGAAACGGCTCTTGCTGCTGTTGCTGAAGAGGTTTTCGCAGAACAGGAAGCTGAGGCTTCTCTGGTTTCGGCGTTAGCAGATCATGAGATGCCGGCGGAAAATGCTAGTGCACCCGGAGTTCTTGAAAAATCAGGAAATCAAACGAGAAAGATTCCGTTACTGTCCGCTGAGCCGCTGCCAGGCGGGCGGGCTTCGATAGTTGAAGAGGTGTTGTATGCTCCGGTTCCGGAAGTGTTGCCTGCCGCGAGTTTAGGAAGTAATGAGGGACAGTGGCTGGTGCTGGCCGATTTTTCTTCCGGGCATGAGCAAGGGGAGTCCAAGGCTGTGCTGAGTCAGGCGAGGATGTTCGGCAATGTGTCGGACAGTTATTCCGGCAGCAAGAGGACTGTGACCGAGCTTCAGTCTGAGACGGAGAAAACCAGTGCTTTCGGCGTGAAAGTAGGATGGATTAAAAGCCGGATAGTCTATCAGACGGGAATGCAGTATTATGAAATGAGGATGTTCGATGAGCTGGAGTCTTTTGGAGCTCTCAACCAGGAGAAAGAGCGGGTTAGCCACAGCATGACGGCTTTCAGTGAGGAGGAAGTAATTACGGTAAAACGTGCCGTAAAGGTGTTTAATGTACCGCTTAGGGTAGGCTACAGGGTTTGGGACAAACGGCTGCAGGTGCTTCCTCATTTTGGCGCGAACTTGCACTTCGCCTGGGATGACGAGCTGGATGCAAAACATATGGCCAGCGGCAATCAAATATTGGATTATGAATCGGACCGAATTGCCGGGTTTAGCATGGCGACTGCCAGTGCTGGCATAGATCTGAGTTATCCGCTGCTGAAGTTTTTCTCTTTGAATGTGGGAACTGTTTATGAAAAATCACTTAAAGAGCTGAGTTCAGAAAAGGAATTTGTAAATAAATATCCGGATGGGTTTTCACTCAATTTTGGTGTACAGTTTAATTTTTAAATTTTTAACAAAGTAAAGAATGAAAAAGTATTTGTATTTACTGTTTGGGCTTATGATGACGGGATGTCTTGATTCTGATACTGTGGAGCCCTATTGGGAATCGTATGCTGAATTCAATTTCGATAATGAGTCTTCCGATGAAGTCTGGGGCACTGAGTTTGCCGGCTATGATCTTCCTAAGGATACCTTAATGGAGTTTATAAGCGATTATAGCGATAAGCCCGATACTAGGCTGAAGATGGAAGTCTTAAACAACAGCAGTGACAGCTTGGTGGGAATGGCTAAGGTGAAGCTTGAAAAACTGAAGCCGAACCAGTCTTATGAAGCCGTGATGAACTTCGTGCATATGCAGGCCAGCATTACCGAAGAAGAGTACAATGAAGCGGATTTGCGTTCTTTCCTGGGAGTGAAGAAGAATGATAAATACGTTAATGGAATTTTTCTGAAGTTCGGTGTGTTCAATCAGGAGCCTGTAATTGTTGAGACGGAAAGCCGTGTGTCCACATCGTTGAAGACGGGAGAGATTTACAAGGCCACCGACGATCTAGTTTTGCTGGGCAGGTTGCCTGTAAACAACGAATTGAAAGACGGTTCAAGGCAAGTAGTGACCTTCAAAGCAAATGCGCAGGGAGAAGCATGGGTAACGCTGGTGTGGATGAGCAATATTAAAGATCTGGATCATAGCGTTAGTTTTGATTACTTGCGCGTTCTTTTTCATGAGCTGGAAACCGAGGCATCCAGACAATAATAAAAAAATCGATTTTTTGCCATAAAAAAAGCGGCCAGGATTTTTTCCCGGCCGCTTTTTTTCGTCGTGTGCTGCAGGCTTTTAGCTCTGCATATTCAGTATTTTTTTGAAATTGTAAAGCTCCGGTTCCGGAACATATTCCCGGGCTTTGTCGTAGTCGTTTTCCGTAACAAACTGCATGTTGTATTCCAGGACATGCTTTACAGGCTCGTCGTTCATGTCGATCAGCCTTGGTTTAATCTTTCCTGTTTCAGGATCTTCCACATCACGGAGGTAAAGTGGCGCCACATCGCCCTGCAGGTTTACCGATACCATGCATTTGCTGCGGCCCTGGTCGAAGAGTTTGCCTACTCCCAGTCCCAGCTGCGTGCACAGCTCCAGGTCGAAGCCGATCGGCGCTTTGCACCGCAGTTCGAACCCAAGCTCAAGCGGTCTGCAGTTGGCGTTTATTTGCAGGCGGTTGAGCTCGTTTTGGATGAGCGTTTTGAAAATGTGTGCTTTGCTTACGCTGTGCAGCTCCGGATGGCCGTGGGCATCAAGCGTAAAGTTGATGCCGCTGTTTTTAAGTTCTTCGTCGCTGATGAAATGAAAAACGCCTTCGCTGATCATTACGGCTCCATAGTCCAGTCCCAGAATGCTTCGCTTAATGATGCACGAAACGGCCAGTTTGACGATTTTGTCAAGGGAAATTTCGGTTTGTTCGAACATTTCCGGAAAGATGATCATCGGGTAGTGGCAGGCTTTGCCGATCCCCAGAGCCAGATGCCCGGCCTCGCGTCCCATTGCCGAAACCACGAACCAGTTATGGCTTGTCCGTGCGTCCTCATAAGCCGTTTGGGCGATGAGCATGCCCTCGTGCACAGCCGTTTGGTAGCCGAAAGTTGGTATTCCTTTAGGCAGCGGCAAGTCGTTGTCAATGGTTTTCGGAACATGAATGTTGGCAACGTCCAGTCCTTCGGCCTGCAGGAATTTGCTTATCCGGTTGGCGGTGGAAGCTGTGTCGTCGCCGCCGATGGTAACGAGCAGCTTTACGCGGTTCTCTTTGAAAAAACGGGAGCAGAACTCCTCGTCTTTGGGTTTGTAGCGGCTCATAGGCAGGTAAGACCCGCCTTTGTGAAGAATGGCTTCGGCAGTTGCCAAGTCCAGCTCGGTGGTTTGCGGATTTTCTTTAAAAAGCGTCGAAAATCCTTTGTTTAAGCCTAGTACGCGGTAGTTTTTCCGTACAAAGTATTTGGTAATTGTACTGATCACCGTGTTTATGCCGGGAGCAGGCCCCCCTCCGCAAAGAATGGCAATGGAATCTTTCATCTGTTAATAGTGGTTTTTCAATGCCCTGACCTTGCTTCCATAATAATTATTGTCCCTATGCGCCGAGGCAGTTTATATGGAGGCTCCGTCTGCTGATTGATTTAGACTGGTGCTGCGTCATGAAATCGGTCGCTGGCAGGTGCACAGGGCCAAATTGTCGCGCTCCAGTCGCGTGTTTATAAATGAAAGCGCAAAGGTGCGAATTTTTCATTCAAAACCACAAGTTGACAAAAGCTATATTGTTTTCTTTGGCAGAAAATACAGAAAAAGAGCACTGAAAAACTAAAAAAAAGCTTGTGTTTCCTCAAGGGTTGTTTCGGATAGCTTCTGTATAAAAGATGGATTGGTGTGTACAGAGGGGCTGCGCAGCGGATGCTGCAAGTTCTGTAAAGTGTTTTAAGGCGTAAACAGATGTAATTTTTTTGCTAAAAGTATAAAATAAAATTTTCTCACAAAAACCCTATTAAAGATGCGGAGAATTTTAAAAGATTATATATTTTTTTACCTTAGTGAGAGAATTGCAGTTTTTACAAAATTATTACATATGAAAAAGACAGGGCTAATTGCATTAGGGTTAACCATTTTTTTTGGGTGTAACCAAAAGAAAGTAGAAAGGCTGGAGCATAAAGTAGACAGTTTGCAGACTGTGCTTACAACAACTGCTGGCCATAATGAAAAAATGACCACTCAGTTGAACGGAATTGACAATCTTCTTGACCAGATCGAGTCGATGGAGCAGTCGGTGAAGCTTTCTATTGAAGAAAAAGCGCCGAGCAACTCGACACTTGACCGCGTGAAGAATATTCAGAGCCTTTTCGCTAAGCTGCAGTCGAAAGTTGGCGATTTGGAAGCTTCTATTCAGAAATCAGAGAAAACTTCCCGCAACCTGCGTTGGTTGGTTAGAAAGCTTAAAAAAGAGGCCAAAGCCAAAGACGCTGAGATCGCCGCGCTGAAACAGCAGGTGGAGCAGCTGCTTGCCGAAAACAAATCGCTGAACAATCGCGTTGCTGAGCAGGCTTCGGCTATTTCGTCGCTGAATGACAAGCTGGACCAGGCTAATAAGGATATGGAAGATCTGAAAAACGCTACTAAGAAGACGCGTGCTGAAATTCTTTATGACGAGGCGGCTGTTCTGGAGCAGTTTGCAAGAAAAACATTTTTCAACGGCAAGAGAAAAAGAGAGCGCTATGCCAAAGCATATCAGCTTTACAAAGAAGCTTTTGAGCTTGGCAAAGCTGAAGCGGAAGCTAAAATGAAGGAGCTTGAGCCGAAAGTAAAAAAATAACAGGAATAGAAAAAAATTGCACTTCACTGACAGAGCAACCCTTAGGGGTTGCTTTTTTTGTTTTCAAGTAAATTTTTGAGTTGAGCGGCGGGATGCGTTTCTGTATGGTTGCGGCAGTCGTGTTTTGGGTAAAGTATCTAGCCTGTATGTGTATAATATTGCTGTAAAATATGAAGATACTATTGTTGTTGGCAAGTGAATTTATATATTTGTATGTAACTAGTTTTAAATAAAATTATTCAGTAAAAAATCAATGAGAGTTTGAGGGCTGAAACGGGGATGAATATTCAGTGATTGAAAAGGGGGTTTGTTTTGGTTTTTGGATCTCATAACCTGATTATTGGAAAACCATTAGCAAAAGATGAAAAGAACCTGCTTTTTTTTGATGGCCTTATTAGGCAGCGTGCTGGCGATGGCGCAGCACGAATTTAAAAATCCCCGCCAGCTGAGCATGTCCTGGGGGCTGAAGATCGACCAGGTGGATTTGCGGAAAGAGGCGACCGTGCTTCATTTTACTTTCCGGGCCGGTCCTGGAACTCAGTTTACAATTCCCGATCATTCCTACATACAGGCGGATGGCAAAGGAGATTTGCTGAAAGTGGTGCAGGCCGACGGTGTGCAGATTAATAAAAGCGCCAGTGTGCCCGAGTCGGGTGTGTTTGCTTATACGCTGTACTTTCCAGTGCTTCCCGAAGGAACCAAAACGCTCAAGTTTGGCGAGGAGAAAGGGAGCTGGTGCGTTCTGGCCGTTCGGCTGGAGCAACGGAAGCTGCCGGGCCTGCCCGATTACTTGAAAGGAAAATGGTACAGCACCGACGGCGAGGGCAAGCTGTGTTATTATTTTATGCCCGACCAGGCGCTTTGCCGGAATGAGATCTGGGAGTACGGACAGGTGAGCTTCAAAAAAAGAAAAGGAACCGTCGAGCTCCGTAATGAGGCCGACACGCTGCTCTTGCATGTGCGGAAACAAAAAGACGGCACGATAAAGCTGGGCACGGACAGAAAAGAGCTGAAGGAGTATTCGAAAACTCGGCGCGTGGCAGCGGTGTCTGATGAGCCCTACGACATGGAGAATTACCTGAAGCCTGGAAAAGCGGTTTACAGGGGACTCATCGCAGGCTATTCTCCGGAGGCGGGTTTTAAAACGGGTAAGGTGATTTTCGATAATCCTATTACGGGAAAACGGGAAAATCATTTGATCCGAATAGCTCCTGACGGTTTCTTTTCGGTAGAGCTGTCGGTTTACTCGCCGCAAACGATTTTGGTGGATATTCAAAATATAGTCTTTGCCGATGTGTTTATTGTGCCGGGAAAAGTTGCTTTTCATGTGTTTGAAGACAGGAATAATTATTTTATGGGCGATTTGGCAAGAGTCAATGAAGAGTATAAACTGCGAAAAGAGCTGGTTAAGGGTTTCGGCTGGAAAGAGTTTTCGCAGAGGGAACTGCTGGACTGGAGTCCGGAGGAGTACAAAGCGTTTTGCATGAAGAAGCTGCGGGAGGCGGAGGAAAAGCTTAAGAAGATGAAGAAGGAACATACGCTGAGCCGCAGAGGAGAGCAGCTGCTGGCGGCGTCACTGAAGTTTGAGGCTTTGATGCAGTTTCTTGAGATGGAGAATGCCAGAAATGGAGTATTCTATCGGCATAAAGACATAAAAAAAGAAGACTATCCGATGCCGAAGCTAAACGATGCCTATTTTGATTTTCTCAATGGGGAGAATTTGAATGACGAGGAAGGGCTGATGGTTTCGAATACGTATTTTTATTTTATTAATCGGCTGGAATTTAGTGAGTGGATCAGAGCAACCCAAGTATCGTCTACATTAGACGAAATATTGGAGTATGCAGAGAAACGGGAAGACTTAAGTGTTGAAGAGAAAGCACTTTTGAAGCATATCAGGTCAAAGGAAGCAAGAGAAGACCAGAAAAAGTGGGATGATTTTGAAAAGGAGGTTAAACTTGACGAGTTTTTGAGTAGGCACCAAAAGCTTATTGTTAAGTTTTCTGAAAATAATCAGAAGACAGTGACAATGCTGGATTATATTAAATATGTCGAATTGAATGCTCAGAAACTAAGTGAAAAAGATAAGCATGTGATTGCCCGGGTGAAGGAATTTATGACACCGGAAATTGTGCAAAAAACAAAAGCGATTACAGAGAAATTTGGAAAGGTCTATAGGGAAGTGTACGCAAAGCATCGGTTTGTTGCCAATTTATTAAGCACAAAAAAGCGTCTCATTCGTGTGGATAGCATTGTTGCGGATAGATTCGGAGGAAAAGAGCCTCTCGCTTTTCAGCTGATTCGAATGTATAGTGCCTTGAAAATGCCTTTGTCCAGCCCGGACAGGACCGAAAGGGAAATCCAGGAGGTGAAAAGCTGGTTTTCGGAGCCGAAACTTAAGAATTATCTGGATGAGTATATTGCTGAAGGCAAGCGAAAGCTGCAGGCGCTGGAAAATTCTAAAACGGTTTCCATTTATCAAACCGGCAAGGTTGAATCGGACAAGTTGTTTGACTCGATGATGGAGCGGTTCCGGGGAAAAGTCGTGCTGGTGGATTTCTGGGCAACTTGGTGCGGGCCATGCATGCAGGCTCATGCGGACATGAAAACAATAAAGGAAGAGCTGGAAGGAAAGGATGTGGTGTTTGTGTATATAACTGATCCTTCGTCTCCGGAGGGCCGGTGGAAGCGGGTTATTGCCGGCATCAAGGGCGAGCATTACCGGGTAAGCAAGGATGAATGGAATACGCTGTCCGAGAAATTCCAGATCAACGGGATTCCGCATTATGCTTTGGTGGGCAGAGACGGAAAAGTGCTGGAACACAAGCTGGAAAGAGGTGACCGGTGTGTCAACTTGAAAAACAGTATTTTGAAAGCGCTGCGAACAGAAAAGCAGGTGCAGTAAAATCTAATGGCACAGATAGTCTGAATCGGGCAGTCTGTGCCTTTTTTAATGTTAAGCAATTTTTCGTGTATTTCGTGCTTTTTTATTGTTTTCGGTTTCACTTCATAGCCAGCGATTTAGATAAGCAATCGCATAAGATAAATTACTGGCAGTATTTATAAGGACCTAGTTTTTTGAAAGCAAAGAAAGCCAGCTGGCAACCCGCTTTATTGATGTTCCCTGAAGAACGGCGGAGGAGAGCACGACAAAAAAGACAATGTTGAAAATCTGTTCGGATTCTTTCACGCCGTGAATCGCCGGATAAATGGCGAAAATAATCGGGGTGGCTCCTTTGAGGCCGACCCAGGAGACAAGCAGGATTTTGCGCCAGCCAGCTCTGAAAAACGCCAGGACCAGGGCCACGCTTACCGGTCGCGCAATGAAAATAAGCATAAACGAGATGAGCAGGCCGGTGTCTGCAATCTTGATCATTTGCTCGGGGAATACTTGAAGGCCAAGGATCAGGAACATGGACACCTGCATGAGCCAGGAAATCCCCTGAAAAAAATGGACGTTTTCCGTTTTCTGCTCAAACTCTTGGTTGCCGATGACCATACCAGTGATGTAAACAGCCAGAAATCCGCTGCCGTAGATTACCTGCGTCAGCGAGTAGCAGAGGAGCACAAGCGAAATGATGAGCACCGGATACAGACCCTTAATATCCAGTTTTACATGCCGGAGAATAAAAACGGAGAATCTTCCGAACAGAAATCCCATGCCCGCTCCCAGGGTCATTTGCAGAAAAAATGAAGGAACAAGCAGCCAAGGGCTTTGAGCCGGGTGGAGGATGAGTGCGGTAATGCCGGCAGTGAGGAAAAAGACCATCGGGTCGTTGGCGCCGGATTCCAGTTCCAGCGTGCGTGAAATCCGCTGTTTGAGAGTTATCTTTTGTGTGTTGATGATGGAGAAAACAGCCGCTGCGTCCGTGGAGGAGACAATGGCGCCGAGCAGCAGGCTGTGCAGCAGGGGCATCGGACTTATGGCATGGATAAAAATTCCTATTACGATCATTGTTATAAGCACACCGAAAGTGGCCAGTGACAGTCCTTCGTAAAGCACTTTTCGGATATACGTCCATTTGGTGCCCATTCCGCCAGAAAAAAGAATAAAGACCAGCGAAAGACTGCCCAGGCTTTCGGTGATTTTCGGCGCATTGAAGTAAAAGTCATAGGGACCGCCGTTTCCGAAGGCCATTCCGATGCCGAGAAAAACCAGCAGGCTTGGAATGCCGTAGTTTGTGGAGGGTTTGCTGAGCAGAATGCATATGAGCAGCAGCAGCGAGCCGACAAGCAGAATGTTCGGAAAATCGAAGTGCATAGCGGGCAATGGGTTCTATGCGAGAAACCTGCGGGAAACAGGTAAGGTTTAGGGAGAAAAGCTGGAAATAAAAAAGGGAGGAATAATCCCTCCCTTTTTACAATATTTATGTCTTGCGCTGCGGATGAGCGCTCGGCGATAGGCTTAATAAAGAATCCGCACGCGAATAGTTCCTTCAATTTTTTCCAGTTCTTCTATTACCGCCGGGTGGTAGGCTTTGTCAACAGAAGTGATCATGTAGCCTACTTTTTCGTTGGTTTTCAGGAACTGCCCCAGGATGTTAATCTGGTGCTTGGCCAGAATTTCGTTGACAGCGGCAAGCATACCGGATTTGTTCTCGTGAATGTGAATCAAGCGGTGCGCATTGTTGAATTTGGAAAGCTGAATTTCCGGAAGGCTGACGTTGTTTGCCGTTGAGCCCGTTTCCAAATAGTCAATCAGCTTCGACGGCACATAATTAGCAATGTTCTCTTGCGCCTCCAGCGTGCTGCCTCCGATGTGCGAAGTAATGATCGTGTTGGGAAGGCCCGTAAGCGGCGAGTCGAAAGGCTCGTTGTTGTCCTTTGGTTCTGTCGGGAAAACATCCACTGCACATCCGGCAATTCTCCCTTCTCTGATTTGCTGGGCCAGGGCTTCCAGATCAACGATGTGTCCGCGGCTCAGATTGATGAAAATGGATCCTTTTTTTAGAAGGCCCAGGTTTTCGGCGTTCAGCAGGTGCTTGTTTTCTGGCCGGCCGTCTACGTGTACGGAAACTACGTCCGATACGCTCAGCAATTCGTAGAGGCTGCTGCATTTCACGGCGTTGCCCAGCGCAAGTTTTTCTACGATGTCGTAGTAATAAACCTTCATGCCCAGGTTTTCGGCAAGCACCGAGAGCTGCGAACCGATGTTTCCGTAGCCGATAATTCCCAGTTTCTTGCCGCGGATTTCATGGCTTCCTTTGGCGGTTTTGTTCCAAACCCCCTGGCGCATCTGTTGAATCGGGTCAATGAGGTTTCTGAACAGCAAGATGATTTCGGCAACGGCAAGCTCCACTACCGAACGGGTGTTGCTGTACGGCGCATTGAAAACGGCAACTCCTTTTTGCTGGCAAGACTCGATATCGATTTGGTTGGTGCCGATGCAGAAAGCGCCAACGGCTTCCAGCGTGCGGGCTTTTTCGAGCACTCGGGCGGTGAGCTGGGTTTTTGAACGCAGTCCGACAAGATGCACGTCTTTTACTTTTTCGCAAAGTTCTTCTTCGTCTAGCGCTCCGGCATAGCTTTCCACCTCGTAGCCGGCTTGTTCAAAACGCTCTCGGGCTATAGGGTGGATGTTTTCGAGCAACAGCACTTTTTTTCCAAGTGTCTTTTTTGCGTTTTTCTGCTGGATTTGTTTGATGACTTCCGAAAAGTCTTTGGCAACGTGGTCTGAAAGCTTGGCGATATTGGGCCGGTAAACGTTTTCGGTGTAGGCGAAGAAATAATCCGCCTGTCCAGCCTGCCGGATTTCGTAGTCGGTAAAGCCGTCGCCCACCACGAAAATCTCGCCCTCCAGCTTCAGCTGTTCGGCGACTTTTATTTTGCCTGCGTCTTTGCTGAGCGGGTTGCTGCCGTCCAGCCCGATAATATTGCCTTTGAAATCAAAGGTAAACGAATTGGCGTATACGTGGTCTTCGGCAATTCCGTATTCGCTTACAATCGGGACAATGAATTCCTTGAAACCGCTTGATACAATATATATTTGGCCGGCATGTTTCCGGATGAATTCTTTGTGTTTGACAACCGAGTCGCTGATGTCGGTTTTCAGAAACTCGATCAGTCCGTTCAATTCCGAAGCCGTGGCGTTCAGGATCTTAAGTCTCTTTTGGAGCGACTGTTCCATCGAAAGATTTCCCTCCATTCCCTGAGCCGTAAGAGCTGCCACTTGCTCTTTGAGGGACTGGTCATCTCTTTTTTTGCCGATGTAGTCCGCCAGATAATCCAGCGATTCGCTTTTTACAAAAGTACTGTCGAAATCTAATATGATATATTGATTTGAATTCATTTTTATGAAATTAAATCTGTTCTTTGAATATTTTGAAAAATTAGTCAAAAAAATTTATAATTGATAATTTTTATTTTAAATATTTATAGAATTAATAATTCTTTCCAAAAAATCCTGATTGTCAAAAGATTGGCTGGGCGTTGTGCCAAAGCGGAGAGCGATAAGTTCCAGCGACGGAACAATAAAAATGCGCTGTCCCTGAAATCCCTGGGCGATAAAGCAGTCTTCGGGGATGTTCGGTATGCTCTTTCCGGCTGATGAGCTTTTTTTGTTTAGCCAGAAATGCGCGCCGTAGGTTCCCAAGGAGCCATAAGATGGCTGCAGGCTGAAGTTTACCCAGTAGTCAGAAAACAGCGGCTTTCCGTTCCATCGGCCGTTCTGCAGATAAAGCTGCGCGAAATTGGTCCAGTCCCGCAGCGAGGCCCAGCCGTACGACGAGCCGACAAAGGTTTTCCGCCGGTCGGTTTCTAGGAAGAAATGTTTCATGTTCAGTGCCGAGGCAAAAGATTCATAGGGAAAGCGCAGGTACTCCTTTTCTGTGGCAAAATACGACTTGAGAATGCCGCACAGCAAATTGGTGGTTCCGGATGAGTAGCGCCATTTTTTTCCGATGGGTTCGGAAAGCGTCGAGCTTAGCGCGTAGCCGAACATGTCATGCTGCAAATACAGCATGTTGGTGACATCCGAGTACCGATGGTATTCTTCCGACCAGTCGAGCCCGGAGTTCATTTGCAGCAAGTGACGAACAGTAAGATGTTTTCTCTGATCTTTCGCCCATTCGGGCGCCAAATGCGAATCGTCCAGCGAAAGGCGTCCTTCATATTCAAGAATTCCGACCAGCGCATTCACCCAGCTTTTAGTCATCGACCAGCCCAGCAGGGGAGTATCCGGTCCGATGCCCGGTCCGTACCGTTCGTAGATGTTTTGTCCGCGGTGGATGACCATTACAGCTTTGGTGTGGAGCTTGGGCGCAAAAAGCGTGTGCAAGTTAGAAAAGTTTTGGCGGCAAGTATCGCGGTATTCGCTTTTTTGGGGAAGCAAGGGCTTAGGTTTGGAAATGTAAGGCTTGGAAGAAGGCAAACGGAGGATGGCGCCCAGTCCTTGGTGGAAGTAAGCTTTGCTTTTTATCAGAAAAAAAAGACCGCTGGTGACCGAAAGGTCTGAGGGCCTAAAGGTGTTTTTCGTCAGCTTGCTGAAAAAGCTGGTGAAATCGTGGCGGACAATAGCGTGGAATTCCCTTCGTGCGATGAAAAGCTGCGAGCACAGGTTTTTGGCATTGAAGCCGGTGAGGATGAGCAGGGTTTTGTAAATGTATAAAAAAAAAGGAGTGAGAAACAGGAAAAGGAAGGCTGTGAAAAGCAGTGTATTTAACATAATGCCTGGTGGGTAAGGTTGATGAATCTAATTTTATCTAAAAAAATATTCGCCTTTGTAATTGATAAACCGGTAGTTGATTTTACCGTTTTGAGGGATGATTTTTTTCATTTTATCTATGGAATAGGGGGAATTGGAAGAGTCGATAATAACATAAAGTGCGTTCAGTTTTAGCAAAAGATTTTCGGTGTACAGCAGGGCATTGTTGGTTACAAAGATAAAGTCTACCGGAGGAAGTTCTTTAAGGTTTTCGCTCGATGGTTTCTTTTTAATCAAAGCAATTTTTTTGCCCTTCACCCTGTAAAAATTGACCCAGTTGTAATACAGTCCGAGTCTGGATGTTTGGTAATTGGTCAGGATTATTTTGGAAGTGTCTGGCTCGAAAAAAATGTGGTCGCCTTTTATTTCTGCGATGATTCTGGGAGCTTTTTGCTGTTCGGGGCGCGACAGATAGACTGCAGAGAACTGAATCAGCCCGGCGAGGGCTATGGCGGTGCCTGTTTTCCGCTTGTTTTTAACAAGCAAAGCCAGCATAGTGCCCGATGCTGTGATGATTATGCCGAGGTAGGAGAGGAAGGTGAAAATATCCAGCTGGACTATTCCCCACGAAGCTTGGGAAAGAAAATGGATAAACGTGTCATGTGCCGTTATGAGGTAAGAGATCGCGTAGCCTGTATACTGAGCAATAAAAGGAACGGAAGCTGTCATAAGCAAGAGGCAAGAGCCGGAAAACAACAGAAAAGCAAAAGGAATGCTTACTAGACTGGCAACACAGCCCAGCAGCGAAAGTTCTCCGAAGTAGTAAATAAGCAGCGGGCTCGTACCTGTTTGCACGGCAAAAGATATCAGGAAAGTGCCCAGGATGTACTTGACGATTTGGTGTTTGTTTTTTAAAATTGGGTTAATAACGGGTAAAGCAAGAAGGATGCTGCCAACGGCCGCGTACGAAAGCTGGAAGCTGAGGCTCTGCCAGTCGGCTGGAAAAATGAGTAAATGCACGAGCATGGATAGGAAGAATATGTTTGCCAGTCCGGTGTTGCGGTGGAGGATCCCGGACAAAAAGTAGAAGCCGAACATCAGCGAAGCTCTGACGACCGAGGCGGAAAAGCCGGCCAGGGCGCAATAGGCGAGCAGAGCTATGGCAAAAACCGAGAAACACCACCAGCGCTTGTGTCGTATCGGTTGCAGCAGAAAGTGCAGCAAGGTGGCCAAGATGCCCACGTGCAGGCCTGATACCGCAAGAATATGGCTGATGCCCGCGGTTTTGTAAAGCTCGCGGGTGTCTTTGCTGATTTCCTGTTTGTAGCCCACGGTTATTCCTTTGGCCAACGCGGCCTGTTCAGCTGGTAAATAGCGGTCAAAGACCTTGAAGAAATACCGCCGGACATAGTCGGCAGGCTGCAGAGGAGCTGTGTTTGTTTTTTCAAAATCGGAAACGAAACCCTGCATGTATATGCCTTGCGACTGTAAATAGGCAAGGTAAGAGCCGTTCGAAGAGTTAGCGGCAAGGGGAACAAGCCGGTTGGCGAACACTATCTCGTCGTATAGCTTGAGCTGGCTTGTATCTGAAAAAAACACTTGGAATTGCCCTGTTGCTTTACTCCAGCTTCCCTTGCTTCGATGAAGTTCCCTCAGCGTTGCTTGCCAGCTGTTTCTCCCTTTTTTAAGGCTTTGAACGGTGGCGTGCAGGTAATCGCCTTTTGAGGTTTGGAGCGCGTTTTCTTTGTGTGTATTATGCTGGCGGCTGTGGAGCTGCATGCGAAAAAGACCAAGAGAGCTCAGGAAGAGAAACAAAAATGCCGCGGAAAAAAGTTTCAGTTTACCGAACAGAAGAAGAGTTATAATGCTGAAGGTAAAGAAAAAACAACAGTGGAACAGCAGCTGCTGGTTTGGCACGAATACAAATTTGCTTAGCAGAAGGCCTGAAAAGTAGGAGAGAAGTAAAAAAAATACAGGATATATAGACGATTTGTTCATCCTGTATTTTCAGCGATTTTCAAACCAAAAGCCACACTATATCATAGTCATGGGAATTTGAATTTCACCGTCTTGAATAAAGGGAGATCCCGATTTGGCAAAGCCGAACTTTTGATAAAGAAAAATGGAGCTGGGCTGGCAGCAGAGCGAAATTTTCAGTCCCTGAGTATTCGGATTGGCCTGTATGTCTTTGATGATTGCTTGCACTAGGGAAGTGCCGACTCCTTTGGTGCGGTATTCCTTTAGTACTGCGCATCTTTCCAGTACGATTTCACCTTCCCCGAATCGCCACCGCGCCGCGCCGCAGGCTTTGCTGTTTTCGTCATAGGCGAGGAATTGCTCGGATATCAGATCAAGGTCTTCTTTCTCCGCAGGGTAAGAGGATATTTCTTTCGAAAAAACCAGATTCCTGATTTGCAGAGCAACGGAAAGCTCTTGAGCTGTCGAAATTTTTTTAATGGTAATCACAAATAAAAACAAATATTAGATCATTACAGACTGTGTAAATATCAAAGTAATGAATATTTTTAAAGAATCTGAATTTATTTTTTTAGATAATAAAAAAAGGTTTTAGGCATTGCATATATTTGCATCCCGTAATACTTTTTTATTTTAATAAGATAAATTTATTCATAACATCAACACGTGAACATATGTAACAATATGGCGCGTTTCCGTTCGTATACATTTTAAACAAAGTAAGTCATACTATGAAGCATTTATTTTCGAGTAAAATTAATTTTTTAGCACTTCTGTTCGGTATTATGGTGTTTGGTTGTTCTCGGCACACGGTTACCCGTCTTAATCCTTCTCAGCAAATTGATCTTAGCGGAAGATGGAATGACAGCGATGACCAAATGGTTGCAGAGTCTATGATTGGGGATGTGCTGAACAGACCATGGGTCGCTCGTTTTCAGGCCGCTCACAAGCGCAGACCTGTGGTTATCGTTGGGTTTGTGAAAAATAAGACGGATCAGCATATAGAATCGGATGTGTTTGTCACTTCGCTGGAAGAAGAGTTTATTAGATCAGGCAGCGTAAGGGTGGTGCAGAACAGCGAGTTCCGAGAAAAGCTTAGACAGGAGCGTGCTCAGCAGCAGGATTATTCATCGAAGGAAACAGCAAAGAAATTTGGTAAAGAACTGGGTGCAGACTTTATGCTTTTCGGAAAAATTAATTCGGTGAAGGATGAGTACGGTAAGAAAAAGGTTATTGCCTATACGGTTAGCCTTGAACTGGACGACATAGAAACAAATGAAAAGGTTTGGCTGAACAAAAAAACCATCAAAAAATTCATTGAGAATTAATTTGTTCAGAAAAATGCAGACTGGGCAGCTTTTCAGCTGCCCAATGTTTCGCTATTGTCTAAAGAAGATGAGAAGTAGAGGAATTATCGCGGGAATTCTGCTGTGTTTTTCGTCCTGTGCGAGCTATTATCAGAAGAATCTGAAGTTTAATACGGATTTTGCTTCCGGGCAGATTGAGAGAGCAAAAAAAGACTTGGACAAATCGAGCAAGGAGGCGTTCAAGAACAACCGTTATCTGTATTATGTGAATCAAGGAGTGGTTGGCCAGTTGCTGGGCGATTACCGGCAGAGCAATGAATGGTTTGAGAAAGCGTATTTGTTCAACGAAGACTTCCGGAAAAGTTTTTTGGAAGAAGGGGCTTCGTTTTTGGTAAATGACAAACTCAAGACTTACACTCCTGAAGATCACGAACAGTTCTATGTGCTGTATTACAAGGCGGTGAATTACATTAAACTGGCTAAGTGGGATGAAGCCTTGGTGGAATGCAAAAGACTGATCAGCCTGACAAATGTGCTTTCGGATAAAAAGAAGGTGAAAAACAAGTTCAGAGAAGATGCTTTTGCCCATGTGCTCATAGGCCTGGTTTACGATGCTCTCCGGGACTACAACAATGCGTTTATAGCTTACAGGAATGCTCTGAGAATTTACGAAAATCAGTACCGCCCACTGTTTGGCATTGAGGCGCCTCGTCAGCTGAAGGAAGATCTGCTTCGGACAGCTTATCTTGTTGGTTTTTACGAAGAACTGGAGTCGTATCAAAAGAAATTTGGAATGACATATGTTCCTGAAGACAACCAGCAAACTGGTGAACTGGTGTTTTTGTGGAACAACGGATTGGGACCTGTGAAAACCGAGTGGAGTCTGGATTTTGTGATTTTTCCCGGCGGGCCGGGAGCGGTGATGTTCAGGAATGAAGACTTAGGCTGGGCCTTTCCGTTTCCTGTAGGATCTGGCGATAAAATCAGTCTTGAAAAACTTAGGGTTGTTCGCATTGCTCTGCCAAAATATGTAGAGCGGCCTTTGATGTTCAGCGGGGCGAACCTGCAGGCCGGAAGCCTGCAGAGTGATTTTAATTTAGGGGAAGACGTGAATATCATATCCCGCAAGCTGCTTAGTGAGCGGATGTTTCTGACTGTCGGCAAAACCTTGCTGCGTGTGGCGCTTAAGCAAGCGGCTTCCGAACAAATCCGGAAAAAGAATCAGGGCTGGGGAGTTGCGGCCAATCTACTGGCTAGCTTCACAGAACAAGCAGATACCAGAAACTGGCAGACTTTGCCGCATTCGATCTATTACACGCGCATGCGTCTGCCGGAAGGAGAGCAGGAAGTACAACTGAATTTGCATTCGGATTTTGGAAGTCAGTACAATCAGAAGAGAACATTTAAGTACAATATAAGAAGAGGACAGACTCAGTTTGCAGCTTTTTCTTCGTTGGAAGTGGCCCCCTATTTTCGGTCGGAAAAACTCGAGCATTAGCAGATGAATCCGTCTTGTGTTCAGTGTTTGTCCAAGAATGAAGGCTTTTTTGCAGATGTGTGAAATAGAATCGGGCAGCAGGCGTTTTCTACACGGCGCTTTCGGCATTGTTCAACAGTTGGCGCCGTGTTTACAATTGATTATATTTGCTGACGAATTTTTACAGAAAGAAATTGGAAACATTGACAATAGACAGGACTGCTGTAGACAGGGGCTTGGTTTTGCCCGTGATGGAGGCATTTTACACAATTCAGGGAGAAGGATTTTATCAGGGCCATGCGGCTTATTTCATAAGGCTGGGCGGCTGCGATGTGGGCTGTGTTTGGTGCGATGTGAAGGAATCCTGGGATGCAGACAGTCATCCGCTGTATACAGTGGAACAGATTGTCCGGAAAGCCAGTGAGGAGGCCGCAGGGAAGCTTGTCGTGCTGACTGGCGGAGAACCGCTGATGTACAACTGCCAGCCGCTGACTGATGCGCTGCGCAAGGCGGGATTCCAGGTTAATATTGAAACCTCGGGGGCGCATCCTCTTTCCGGCGCTTTTGACTGGATTTGTCTTTCGCCCAAAAAGTTCAAGCCTGCCGTTCCCGAAATATTCGGGAAAGCAAACGAGCTGAAAGTGGTGGTATACAACAAAGCCGATTTTGCCTGGGCAGAGGAACTGGCTCAGAAAGTTGACAAAGACTGCCGATTGTATCTGCAGCCCGAGTGGAGTAAATCGGCTAAGCTGATGCCGCTGCTGGTGGAGTATGTGAAGAACAATCCGAAGTGGAGAGTTTGCGTGCAGATTCATAAATACATGGATATTCCATAAAGAATGTGTCATTTTGGCTAAAAAGGCTTCTGTTTAAAACAAAAGCCTTTTATTTTTATTGCAAAAGTAAAATGTAAGACAATGGCTAAAAAATTACGGATTTTTTTGATCTTGTTTTGGGCGTTCAGTGCGGTGTGCCCTGGGTTTTCTCAGAGCCGAAAAGTCAGCAAAAAAGCACAGGCGCTCTATGAGCGGGCTAATAAACAGATTCGGACACGTGATTTTGAAAATGCCAAGAAAACACTGGAAAAAGCAATAAAGAAAGATCCAGAATTTTTAGCGGCTTACATGAAGCTGGCAAGCTGCTACGCTGTTTTCGGAGATGTCAGAAAAGAAAATGAAATTTACATGCGGGTGCTGGAAAAAAACATCGTTCCCCGCAAATATCCACGTGTTTATGCTTCGCTGGCCAACTACGAGTTTGGAAAAGGCAAGTATCTGGAAGCCAGGAAGAATGCGCAGGAATACTTGAAATATTTAACTTCGGACAGAAGACTTAACAGCCGCTGCCGGCGGATTGTCGAAAATGTGGATTTCGCGTTGAAAACGATGAAAAATCCGCAGGAGTTCGAACCTCGAAGGCTTGAAAAACCGCTGAATCAGTTTGGTCTTCAGTATTTCCCAACGTTGACGGTCGATGGGAAGACAATTTTTTTTACCAAGAGAGACAAATACGGACGTTCTTTCGACGAGGATATTTATTACAGCACTAAGGATAAGAAAGGCAACTGGTCGGTGCCGCGGTCTATATCCAAGACAATCAACACGCCTTTCAACGAAGGAACCTGTTCCATTTCAGCTGACGGTAAGACATTGATTTTCACTTCGTGCGCCAACAAAGCTAGAAAAAGCTATGGCAACTGTGACCTGTACGTTTCGTACCGGCAGGGAAATCGATGGTCGAAGCCAAAAAATCTGGGACCGAGCATCAATACTAAATACTGGGAATCTCAGCCTTCGCTAACCGCCGACGGGCGAATGCTGTACTTTGTTTCTGACCGACCGACAGGACTTGGAGGCCGCGATATTTATTTCGCTTACAGGAAAAAGGACGGAACGTGGTCGCATTCGATAAATCTCGGTCCGAAAATCAATACAAGAGGCGAAGACATAGGGCCGTTTATACATGTGAACGGCGAAACCTTGTATTTTGCTTCGGACAGCCGCAAGGGAATGGGAGGCTTTGATTTGTATTTTGCCAATCGAAGCTCTGAAGGCTGGTCGGAGGTGAAGCATATGGGCTATCCGATAAACAACCACGATGATCAGATTTCGCTTGTGGTGTCGACAGACGGAAAGAAAGGTTACTATTCGGAAGATGTTGAAGAAAATGGAGCGGTGTTCAGCTATATGTACCAGTTTGACATTCCCGAAGTGTTGAAGATAGAAAAGCAGACAAATTATGTGCAGGGTATAGTGCGTGATGCTGTCACAAAGCAGCCTTTGGCATCGGTTATTGAGCTGAGCGAGTTGGAAACGGACAGTCTGCTGGCCAAGGTGCGTTCTGATTCCATAACAGGGCAGTATTCATTTGTGCTGAACGAAGGGAAGGAATATGGGCTTTTTGCTAGTTCGCCGGGCTATCTATTTCATTCCGAAACTTTTAATCATGTGGTTAAGGATGACATAAATGAGCCTCTTGAATTGGATATTGAAATGCAACCGATTAAAGAACGGACGGAAGTGCGACTCAACAATGTGTTTTTTCAGACCGGTAAATACCAGGTGCAGGAAAAGTCTTTTTCGGAACTAAGAAAAGTTGCTTCTTTTTTGAAAAAAAGTCCGAACCTGGAAGTCCTTATCGAAGGTCATACCGATGATGTGGGATCTGAATTGGATAATCAGCAGCTGTCCGAAAAAAGGGCTCAGGCGGTGTACAATTTTTTGATTGGGCAGGGAGTGAATGTGAGCCAAATTGGCTACAAGGGTTTTGGGGAGTCGGCTCCTGTTGCCCCTAATGATTCGGATCTTAACCGGCAGAAAAATCGTCGGATAGAATTCAGAATTGTGAAAAATGGCTAAAGAAATCATGTTTCCTCAGGTTTTGTTTTAGCGCTGATTTGAATTTTTTCTTGGAATCTTGCCGAACTCGTTTTACATTCGTATTTCAAATACAGGGGTGCCTTATAACAACGGGCTGAGAGTATACCCTAGTTCTTCGGAACAAACCTGATCCCGGTAATGCGGGCGTAGGTAGTGTTAACTTTAACAGATACAACATGCGAGTTTTTTTGATAACAGCGATGCTGGCTTTTGCGTCGTTGAACAGCTTTGCGCAAATTCTTTTTGAAGGAAAAGTAATGCAGCGGGACAGCCGTGAAATTTTGACCGGGGCATACGTTGTGCTCCGTTCAGCGCAGCACAATTATGCGGGAATTACCGATTCGGAAGGCAATTTTTCTTTTCGTGCCGTCGAGGGGACCTATGAGCTGCGAATCAGTTTTGTAGGATTCAGCACTCTGCAAAAGGAATTGGTGCTGACCGGCGACCATAAAGGAGTTTTTGAGCTGGCAGTGGAGGAAAGATCAATGGAGGCAGTGGTTGTGGCTTCTACCCGGGTTCACGAAAAAACGCCTGTCGTGTATACGGAGTTGTCAAAACAGGAAATTGCCAAAAAAAATCTGGGGCAGGATTTAACCTATTTAATGAGCGGTACACCGTCTGCTGTGGTGACTTCGGATGCGGGTTCCGGTGTGGGATATACAGGCTTGAGGATCAGAGGAAGCGATCAGACAAAGATCAACGTAACCGTCAATGGAATTCCGCTTAATGACGCCGAGTCGCACAACGTGTTTTGGGTCAATATGCCCGATTTTTCTTCTTCGGTGGAAAATATTCAGATTCAGCGCGGGGTGGGCTCTTCGGCCGGCGGATCGGCTGCTTTTGGCGCGGCGGTGAATATCCGTACCGAGGAATCAAACAAAGAGCCGTATGCCTCAACCGACAATTCTTTCGGCTCTTACGGCACACGCAAGCATACAGTAAAAGTGGGAACCGGACTGATTAAAGACCGCTTTGCTTTCGACGCAAGATTTTCGAAAGTTGAGTCGGACGGTTATATTGACCGGGCAAGTTCGGATCTGAAGTCGTATTTTCTGTCCGGGAGCTTTACCGAAGGCAAGCATTTGCTGAAGTTCCTGACTTTCGGAGGAAAGGAAAAAACATATCAGTCGTGGTATGGGGTAGACAAGGAGACATTGGAGAAAGACCGGACATTTAATTACTCGGGAATGATTGTTGACGAAAAGGGCCGGGTTAGTTATTACGACAATCAGACAGACAACTACTGGCAAAACCACTATCAGCTTCATTACGTGTACGAGCTTTCAAAGGATCTGCTGGTAAACGCTTCGCTGCATTATACCGACGGCCGGGGGTATTATGAATCGTATAAGCAGGATAAGGAATTCGGAGATTACGGATTGAAGCCTGTTCCCGGGCATAATACCACTGATCTGGTAAATCGGAAATGGCTGGACAACGATTTTTACGGCGGTGTTTTTTCTGTGAATTACAAGTTGAACAGCCAGCTGGATTTTGTGCTGGGAGGCGGACTGAATAAATACGACGGCGATCACTTCGGCAAAGTGATATGGATGAAGCACGCTGGAGACAACCCAAAAGACAAGCTATATTATTTCAACAACGGGGAAAAACGCGACGGCAATGTGTATGCGAAGATGAATTATTCACCTGTTGAAAAGCTGCATGTTTTTACGGATTTTCAGTACCGGAACATTGACTATTCGTTTGCGGGCAACAGCGATGAGTTGAGGAAAATCAAGGGAAAATACACCTACAATTTTTTTAACCCTAAGCTGGGGCTTTCTTTTGATTTTTCTGAAAGAGAAAATGTATACATTTCTTACGCTATGACAAACCGTGAGCCGCTGAGAAAAGATTACATTGACGCAAAAGGCGGAGAGGAGCCTGAACCGGAGCGTCTTCAGGATGTGGAATTGGGCTGCCGAGTGCTTGGCGAGAACTTCTCTTTCGAAGCGAACGGTTTTTATATGTACTACACAAACCAGTTTGTAAATACCGGAGCAATCAACAGTGTGGGGGCGCCTATTCGCACAAACTCAGGGAACAGCTACCGCACAGGATTGGAGCTGTCGGGTGTATGGAAACCGGTGGGCTTTTTTGTGTGGAACATGAACGTGTCGTACAGCAGAAACAGAAACAAGTCGTTTAAAGAAGCCATTCTTGCTGAAGATGAAAAGCCTGCAACCGATGCGAATGGAAACATCAAATATAATGAGTATGAGAACACAGCGATTTCGTTTTCACCGGACTGGGTTGCTTTCAGCGATCTGTCTTTTATTCCTTTGAAAGGCTTAAATCTGTCGTTGGCGTCAAAATATGTGGGCGAACAGTACATGGACAACAAAGAAACGAAAGCGTTGAAGCTTGATGATTACCTGGTGCATAATCTGAGAGTGTCATATGAAGTATTTCCATCTTTTATCAAATCGGCAAAGCTTACGATGGCCGTTAATAATGTAACGGGAAAGGAATATGTGACAAACGGGAACGGATATAATGGAACTCCATATTATTTTCCTCAGGCAACCAGGAATTATATGGTTGGCCTCAGTCTGAATTTTTAAGGAAAATCGCTTATCCAAACAAAAGGCCCGCTTTTATGCGGGCCTTTTGTTTGGATAATGAAAACTGTCTTACCATTTGATCAGGGCTGATGCCCAGGTGAAGCCGCTGCCGAAAGCTGCCAGGCATATGGTGTCTCCTTCTTTGATCTTGCCCTGTTCCCATGCTTCGCTCAGGGCAATCGGTATGGAAGCCGCCGTAGTGTTTCCGTATTTCATGATGTTGTTGAAGACCATTCCCTCGGCCAGCTTTAGTTTCATCCGCACAAATTCAGATATACGCAGATTGGCTTGGTGCGGGATGAGCAAGTTGATGTCTTCGGAAGTCATCTGGTTTGCTTTAAGCGCTTCGCCAATAACTTCCAGGAATCGGACTACAGCGTGTTTGAATACAAGATTTCCGTTCATGTACGGACGCGAGTCCGGATGGTCTACGATGTCGTGGTTCATCCAAACTTCGTTGGCGCTGCTGGGTTGTTTGATGCACAGCTCTTCGGCAAAATTTCCGTCGGCGTGCAGGTGAGTGGAAAGAATTCCCCTTCCTTTTTCTTCCGAACGCTGCAAAACCGCTGCTCCGGCGCCGTCACCGAATATTACTGCCACGTTTCTTCCGCGCGTTGTTTTGTCCAGTCCCGATGAGTGGATTTCTGATCCAACAACAAGTACGGTTTTGTACATGCCGGTTTTAATGAATTGGTCGGCAACTGACAGGCTGTACATAAAGCCGGAGCAGGCGTTCCGAACATCCAGAGAAGGCACACCCGCTGGAATGCCGAGCTCACGCTGCATAAGCACTCCCGAACCCGGAAAATAGTAATGAGGGCTTAGCGTGGCAAAAACAATCATGTCAACGTCTTCCGGCTTGAGTCCGGCGCGATCCAGAGCAATTCGTGAGGCTTCGGCTCCCATGCTTTGGACGGTGTCCTTTTTTGGATCGAAGTAGCGGCGTTCTTTTATACCTGTTCGCTCGGTAATCCATTCGTCGCTGGTATCCATTATTTTTGCCAGGTCATCGTTGGTAACAATTTTTTCAGGGACGTAATGTCCTATGCCTTTTACAATGGAATTGTACATAGTATTTCTTTTTCTATAAAAAATGGTTAAAAGGTGTTTTTTGAATTATTGCTTGTTAAGCTCTAAAATAGTTAAAATATGTTTATTTACTTAATCTTGTGGTATAAGATAATGGCTAATGATGCCGAAAAGGCTATTTTGATTGAATGAGTTCGCTTATCTTTTTTCCAGATTTGCAATGGCATACAAATGGTGTTAAGTACTTCGTGCTTTTTATTATTTTCAGTTATGTCTCATAGCCAGCGATTTAGTCAAACAATAACATATGTTTAATTACTGGCAGTACTTAATCTATAAGTGTTAACTCATTTTTCGTCTACAGTCAGGAAAGTGGAAAACAAGTCCGGAAGCGGCATTGCCAGGATGCCTCCGCATTTGAAGCAGACTCAAGTTATTCAGCCCAAAATCGGTTTTGAAATAGAGGTTCTGGACGTCTACGTGCATCGAAATTATGATCAAGCCCTTGAATCTAACATCGCAGTTGATGTGAATGAGCTGAGTTTGAGTCCTTACGGAAAAGGTGAGGTGATTATGCAGGGCAAAGGATATACACTGGAAGCAGACACTTATGAGTTCTATTTCCCTTATCTTGAAATAGTGACTGAACCTTTTGATGAGACGGCGGAGGGCTTTGAAAAAATGCGCCAGACTTTTCGGGAAATAGAAAACCTGTTCGAAAGCATTCTTGCTGTAACTGAAAAAAAGGAAGTGTTTTATCCGATTATTAACGACAGACAATTTGGGACTTTCGCTCCTCATACTGAGAATACAGTACTGGAAATGCCGGCTGGCACGATAAAAGGCTTTATGCAAGTAACAGCAGGTCTGGACCTGGGCGCAGTAAGCCGGCTTTTTGAGAATATTCGCCCAATCTCTCCGTCGGATAGAGAATTCAGAAATTACTACAGAAGCTATGGCCAGCAGGCCTTTCTGAGGCTGAACCTCAATCCCGAACATAGAGACGCGGAGAAAGCGGAACATCTGGCCAAAGCTTATAAACTGTCGGAGTTGTATGCTGAAAAATATTCACTGCATGAAAAAACGAAAGGCTTTCTGTGTTTGCTTTTTGCTTATTTGATGTGGGGAAAGCTTGGGTCTGCTATATATCCCAAGGTTTTTACGCCGGTTCTTGCAAAAACGGATTTTGCAGCCATGTTCAAGCTTTCGCCCGATTACGGCCGGCTTAGCGAGGCTAGCGGAGAATTACTCAAAGAAATATACGGTGATTTTTTGCAGCGCAGCAATTTGGAGCCTAAGGAGCCGCTTATACAATATGTATACGGACGAAAGAAAGCGGTTCATCAGCAGATTCTCAAATCGCTGACGCGTGAGAAATGGCTGGCGGGTATACTTGAGGGCAAGGATTTGCTTACAGAGAAGCATTTTCCGAACCGATTGCGGGCGTATGAGCTTGAATCTTTGGGAGTGTTGGGTGCCCAGACAGATGATGACGGTGATGTGTCAGGAAAACCAGTGTTTGAATTCAGGAGGCTGCCAAAGGTGGTGTTTTGTGAGGACTGGCGGCCTTTTGCCGAATTGTTGTTCCAGTATTTTTATGCATTGAATCATCAGATTCCTGCTTTTTTAGGAAAGACGGTTCCCATTTAAAAAATAACATTGAATTATGCGTTGCTTGCTTTTTCGGAGATGGAGAAATGGATTTCGAAAACTGGCCAGGAGCTTGAATAAGAAGAATTCAGATACAGCTAAGGCTTTTTTATCGAAAGAAATGTTGGTAAATGTTCTTGTGTATGTTTCAAAAGCCTCTCATATATAAACCGTTAAGTTATAGGCGAAAAAAATCTTCAGGAACGGCAGATATTAAGCAAGCGATGGCTGCCCAGCGAAAGGTTTTTCCGCCGAAAGGTAAGGTTATTCAGTGTGCTGTGGGCTTTGAAATCGAAATTCGTTTCACTCCGTTTCGCAACATGGAGCATTTCAACGAGTATGTGAAGTCTTTCATCCCTTTCCGGGATTCCAAGTTCGAACGTTTCAAGAAGAACGATGTGCTGTTGAAAGGATTGGATTTTGAACTGAGAGTGGACTTGTCTATGGAGGACATGATGCCCTACTTGGAGATTGTTACTGCACCCTTTGAGGAGTCAGCTGCTGGACTGAAAAAGATGAATGCGGCTTTTGAAGTTCTTCACATGATGATGAGAGATTTAACCAGGGCAGATGGCGATGAAGCCAGTGCATTGGACTTTTATCAAATATTCGGAAACTACGGTGAAATCAAGGGGAAAGACCGGACAATTAGGCTGCTGGGACATCCTCCTTTTTATGAAGGAGTTTTTCAGGTGACTGCAGGAATAGGTTTAGAGCGTATTCCTATTGTTTTTAGGGACCTTGCCTGGCCGGACGACGATGAGGACCCAGATCTTGTCAGAAGGCGGGAAATGGGGAGAAGGTGGCTTATTGGCTGGAAAAGAGAAAAAGCCGATGAGTATGATCCGGATTTGAGCAGAGCTCGTAAGTTTCAAAAAATCAATGAAGTTATAAGAGGATTGCGTGTTTTTTCGACTGAAGGATCATCAAGAATAATGTCAGGTCCAGTACCCTGGTCGCCGAGTCTGGAGGGGTTGCTTTCAATGATTGCCCAGTATTTACTGCTCACTCATACCAGGCTGAGGCGTTATCCAAAATCCTTTGCGGTTTTGCTCAGCCGAAACGATTTTGCCAGTCTTTTTCAGTTGCTTAGCGCTGAACAAAAAGCTTTTTTCAATGCAGGGCAAAATTGGTCTCACTTTATGAAAATACTGTCGAGCAGGCTGGAGGTAGGGGATGCAGAAGAACCGCTTTTTTCCGGAGGCGTATTTCACGGCTTCGGCGGAGAATTTAAAGAGCTGCGGCATGCATTTGCTCCTTTGTCCCGAATGGACTGGCTGGTGCAGATTCCTAAAGGAAAGGACCTTCTGACAGAAAAGTTTTTTCCCGTTCGTGAACACAAGCATTTTTTCAAGTCTTTTGGCGAGTTTGGAGGAAAAATGGATTCTGTTGATATAGCAGGCCTGAAAATGAATGCACCGATTTTTGAATTTCGGATGATAGGTTTTCGATTGCATTTTTGGCAATGGAAAAATTTTGCCCAGGCTGCGCATAGTTGGATTAGCGCTCTGAACAGCGGAAAGGATGTGAAATTTGGTGAAACGGAAGGTTTCATGGGCTTTTAGTGTTTAGCTTGAGCGCTGTATCCAGGTGAATTTGAAAAGTCGTTGAGTTTTTATGTGTTTGCATTGCAGCGGAGCAAAATGCCGATGGGGTATTTTTTTTGAAAGAAAGATGTGTTGTGCAATAATGGTCAAGTGTTGATTCAGGCTGAATCGCAAGTAATTAATTAATCACTGAGGAAGGGACTAGATTGCACGAAGTGCAAAGAGAAATAATCTTTTATGTTCCAGCATGTTTCTCCCAAAAAATCTTCGGTTTCCCGGCAGAAAAATTCTGCAACTGCGGATGTTTTTCAGGCGCTGGATTCCCGCCCTAATTTATTGTCTAGGGATAACCGGGTCATTCAGCGTGCGGTGGGTTTTGAGATTGAAATTAAATACAGTCCGTTCAGAGATGCTGGACACTTGCTGGAGTTTGTGAAGCACCGCGATCCTTACAGAGATTACGGTATTGAACGGTTTAACAAAGATGATGTCCTTATGAAAGGGCAGGGCTTTGAATTGCGGGTGGATTTGGTGCATCAGAATCAATTGCCTTATCTGGAATTTGTCACCGATCCTTTCGAAGAAACATTGTCAGGCTGGAGAAAGCTCAATGCCGCTTTTGATACCATGGTTTCGATAATGCGCGATTTAGTTGACGCCTCGCAGGAGAACCGTTACAATGTGGATTTTTTTCAGGTTTTCAAAAAATACGGAGAAATTGAGCGTAAAAACCGGGCGATACGGATGATCGGGCGTCTGCCGCTTGACAGCGGTTTGTTCCAAATGACTGCCGGGATTGCCCTTGAGCGTATTCCGGTTGTTTTCCAGGATATTGCCTGGCCCGAACCCGGAGAAGATCCCGTGCTTTTCAAAAGAAGGGAAGCCGGCAGGGACTGGCTGATCAGTTGGAAAAAAGAAAAGGCGGACTTGTATATACTGAAGACAAACAGGGCGCTGAAACTCAGGATAATAAATGAGGTGATAAGGGAGCTTCGCACCAGCTTTCCGGATAAGGTTGCAGTAAAAATGACCGGGGCCATTCCATGGACGGCAAAGCTTGAGGGCCTGCTCAGCATGATAGGCCAGTACCTGCTGTTTGCCCATCATAAGCTGGAGCGTTACCCAAAGTATTTTTCAACTTTGCTGGGCCGCACCGATTTTGCAAGTATGTTTCAGCTTCTTGGCGATGAGGAAAAAGAATTTTTTCGCAAAGACCGTAACTGGTTTCATTTAGTTGACCAGCTGGTAGAACGCCTGGGTATTGGCGGAATTGTCGATCCGGTTTTTTCTAAAGGAATATATCACGATTACGGGCCTAGGTTCGAAGATAAGCGCTATGTGCTTGATCCCTTGTCTCGGATGAGCTGGCTGATGGAACTTCCCAACAATAGAGATTTCCTGACAGAAGGATTTTTCCCGATTCCGGAATATAAGCATCTGTTCAAGTCATTTGGCGAGTTCGGCTCTAATTACGATTCTGTAGATATTGCAGGCCGGAAAGAGCAGGTTCCGATATTTGAGTTCCGGACAATAAGCAAAAGACCGCCTTGTTCAGAGTGGAAGACATTCGCACAGGAGGCGTATCAATGGATACGGGCTTTGAATGCCGGCGCAGACAGCAAGTTTGGCGAGTGGAGGGAACCGGAAGATTTTGTATAGACGGGCAGTGCGTCAGAATGTTCCTTGTAAGCTGTTTTGCTGAGGCGGCGGTTTCGCTTAGGGGCCTGTGCCCAGAGTTTCTGCTTTCAATTTGAAAGCATAGGACTTCTAAGGTATTTTTTTTGAAAGAATAATTGAAAGTATTTTTTGATGTTCCAGACCAACTACAGTACTGAGCCTGCAATTTCCAAGAGGAAGAATCCTGAGGGAACTTCCGATATTTTTCAGGCTTTGAAGTCGCATAGAAGAATATTTGATCAAGGAAGTCAAGTCATTCAGCGCGCTGTGGGTTTTGAAATTGAGCTGAGCTACAATCTATATCGCAACAGAGAACATTTAAGCGAAATGGTGAAAGAAAACGTGCCTGTGCGCAGTTCCAGATTTGAGCGTTTCAAAAAAGATGATGTGTTGCTGAAAGGGAAAGATTTTGAGCTGCGTGTGGACGTATCGCCAAACAATCTTATGCCCTATCTGGAGATTGTAACCGTGCCGTTTGACGATACTGCTGAGGGTTGGGATAAACTGAATGCCGCTTTTGATGCAATAGTTGCAATGATGCACGACTTGTTTACGGTTGCCCAGCGGTGGTGGACGAATTTGGGTTTTCTTGAGGTGTTTAAGAAGCACGGAGAGATTGATCCAAAAGATCATGAGATCAGATTGAAAGGTTTTTTCCCGTTGAGTTCCGGAGGCTTTCAGATGACTGCGGGAATTGATCTTGAGCGCGTTCCTATTGTTTTTCAGGACCTTGCCTGGCCTGAGGAAGCTGAGGATGCAGCGCTTTCGGAAAGGAGGGCCAAAGGAAGGAAATGGTTTATTGACTGGAGGAAAGAAAAGGCTGATGATTATCTTCCGGAATTAAATGAAGCGCTTGGATTTCAGAAAATCAACAAAGTGCTTAATGAGATGCAGTTCGGTTTGCCTGAGAGTATGGTAAAAAAAATGGCTGGTGCTATTCCGTGGTCAGCGAAGCTGTCCGGATTGCTGAGCATGATTGCCCAGTACCTGTTGCTTGCTAACCAAGAGTTGGAGCGTTATCCCAAATCATTTTCTGTTTTGTTTGGCCGGACAGATTTTGTGCACCTGTTTGAACTGTTGAGTGATGAGGAAAAAGCTTTTTTCCGCGTAGAGAAAAATTGGTTTCATCTGATGGACGAACTGATCAGGCGCTTGGATATCGGAGGAATTAATGAGCCATTTTATTCTAAAGGAATCTATCATAATTACGGTGAAGAGTTCAAGGACATGCGGTATGCGCTTTCCCCTTTGTCTAGAATGAGCTGGTTGATGGAAATTCCCAAAGGGAAGGATTTGCTGACGGAAAAGTTTTTTCCTATCCCGGAGTTCAAATCATTGTTCAGGTCCTTTGGTGAGTTTGCCGGAAAATATGACACGATTGAAGTGCAGGGACAGAAGGTTCAAGTTCCGATTTTTGAATTCAGAATGATCAGCAACAAGTTGCACTATGTTCAGTGGAAAAGGTTTGCGCAAGAGGCCTATCAGTGGGTTTTGGCGCTGAATGCTGGTCTGGATCAAAAATTCGGGGAATGGAAGCCGCAGGTTTCACAAATGTAAATTTGCTTTCTGAAGCTCTTTTTAAGTTTTTAAAAAATGAAAACCGCAAATATTCGGGCTTGCGGTTTTCTTCGTCCGTAGTTTGTGAACGGTGTGATTTTTCTTTTCGATTTAAGCGCTTACGGCTTTTTTCACTTTTTCCGCGGCGTCTTTCAGCAATATAGCCGATTCAACTTTCAGGCCTGAAGCATTGATGATTTCCGCGGCTTCTTCGGCGTTGGTTCCCTGCAGACGGACAATAATCGGAATGTTGATGTTGCGGATGTTTTTGTAAGCTTCCACCACGCCCTGAGCAACTCTGTCGCAGCGGACAATGCCGCCGAATATGTTGATCAGAATGGCTTTTACGTTCGGATCTTTCATGATGATCCGGAAGCCCGCTTCCACGGTTTCGGCATTGGCCGTGCCGCCTACATCCAGAAAGTTGGCCGGATCGCCGCCCGAAAGCTTGATGATGTCCATAGTGGCCATGGCCAGTCCGGCGCCGTTTACCATGCAGCCGACGTTGCCGTCAAGCTTAACGTAATTGAGATCGTGTTCGCCGGCTTCCACTTCCTCGGGAGCTTCTTCGTGCACATCGCGCATAGCCGCTATTTCTTTCCGGCGGTAAAGAGCGTTCGGATCAATGTTTATCTTGGCGTCCAGCGCCAGAATTCTGTCGTCAGAGGCGTGCAGAGCCGGGTTGATTTCGATCTGCGAGGCGTCGGAGCCAAGATAAGCCTTGTAAAGGCTTGTCAGAAAACCGGTCATTTCTTTGTTGGCTTTTCCCTCAAGCCCCAGCGCGTAGGCTACTTTCCTGGCTTGGAAAGCCTGCAGCCCCGTTGCCGGATCTATCCATTCCTTTATGATTTTTTCCGGCGTTTTTTCGGCAACCTCCTCGATGTCCATGCCGCCTTCGGCCGAAGCAAGTATCATATTCGTGCCTTTTTCGCGGTCGAACAGGATGCTCACATACAGCTCTTTGGGCTCTCGGGCTCCGGGGTAAAACGAGTCTTCGGTGATCAAAATCTTGCGCACAAGCTTGCCTTCAGGGCCTGTCTGGGGAGTTACCAGCTGCATGCCCAGGATGTTTCCGGCGTGCTGACGCACTTCGTCCAGGTTTCTGGCCAGCTTCACGCCGCCGCCTTTTCCCCGTCCTCCAGCGTGTATCTGCGCCTTGACCACAAAACACTCGGATCCTGTTTCTTCGCGGATAGTCTTGGCGGCCTGTACAGCCTCCTCAGGTGTGTCTACAGTGATTCCCGCCGGAACACGGACTCCGTATCCTGCTAAGATTTCTTTTGCTTGAAATTCGTGAATATTCATTTGCCTTATTGGTTTTCAGTGGTCAGATGCAATTTCCGAGATAATTGTCCTGCGAACGCGGCAGGGTATATTATATCGGAAATTTTATCGTTTTGTATTGGTTTGTTAGTTAGTGGCAGTCTTTGTTTTTCTAAAAAAATTCAGGTGGGTTTAGGGCTCTGGCTTTTGTTTGGAAAATCATTCTTGTTTAAGACGAAAATATGGGTTTTGAGTCTTTTTGACAAGAAATATCTACAAATGTGCAGATTGGCATAGAATAAAATGCATCGGAGTTGAAGTCTGGCAGATCCGTTAGGAAGAATGGACGGGGTTTTGGCTGGAGAATTTCCAGAAAAATCGAGCCGCCTTCTACAGATAACAGACTGGTAGATATTTGGATTATATCAATTTAAAACAAGAGTTCCCATGTGAAAAAATACATAGGAACTCATTTTTAAACAGTTTCGTTAAAACGGACTAGTTGCAGCTTAAGGATTGAAATTCCAGATAGCTGAGGGAGAGACCGTCTTTCAGGTTTTCGATTTTAAAGTTATCTCCATGTCTGGGAATTGTTGAGTAATAAAAATTGAATTTCTTTCGAAGCGGACAGAGGTTTTCAAGGCTGTCGCAGCTTATTAGCTTAAATGATTCGCCGCCAATTAAGCTTCTGAAGGCATCAATGGTATGCAGTGACGGACAGTTGACAACAGATAACCTTTCGAATCTGTGAAATCTATCGAACCCTTTAATGTGGGTTAGGTGTTCGTTGTTTGTGAAGCAAAGGGAATTCACACGTTCTAGTTTGTCAAAGCCGTCAATTTGTGTGAGCCCGTGCGCATAATTAAAGGTCAGCGCGTTTACTTCTTCGAGATTTGGAAATGCATTGATAGTGTTGTAAAGGCATCTTTCAAAAGTTATTGACTTGGCATATTTGAGCGAGTTCATTTTGGACAAGTCAAGAGTATGTTGAAAATTGAAATAAAGATGCCCCTCATAGTGTGTAATTTGATATTGTTTAATGAGGTTGACCGTATAAGGGCCGTTGTAGGGAGGATTATTGGGCCAAGGATAAGGATTTGGGTACTTATCTATGTATGCCATATAGCGAGAGAAATGTATGTTTTTGGATTCCTCATCTAGCAGCAGGTTTATCGGATCTAAGTTTGGTCCGTAAAAGCCGTAGCCCAACCAAACACCTTCGAAATAGTAATTTTGATGATCAGAATAAAAACTGTAGCGCTGTGTAGCGTAATTTTCTGAACTTACGCGCAACTGAACGGTAGTTGCGTCTCCCTGAAGATCAATATCAAATCGGCGAACGCCAAAAGGCAGACTGTCCTCCTGGTAAAGCATTACGCTGTCTTCCAGCCGCAGCACCTCTAGTTTATAATATCCGTCATCTGCAAACAGGCTGTCTTTTTGCCGGACTCCCAGCGTAAATCCCAGCAAACTGTTTTTGATAACAACGGAGCTCAAGTGATAGCCGAAGCCATCCAAAAAGGCATCTATGACCGGAACAACTTCAACTTGGAGAACATTCTCTTCTTCGCTGATTGTGAATTCCAGCGGCAGGGGATTATTAACAGTGGACAGAATTTGTTCGCTGGCATTCTCATCCGGACAGGCATAGAGTGTTGTGCCGGACTCGCTGAGCAGTTCAAAACGGGTTAATTTGTGTTCCCCGAAAGGCAGTACAATCGGGTCGATGGCAACTCTTCTGTCGCTTATTTGTGTAGCCTTTACTGTTTTATTATAGGTGTCATTCACGCCTACAACCTGAAAGCTAGCTGAATGAATATCTTGTGGCCGGGGAAAGAAGGATGAAGTTTTCGCTGCCCGGGCTTCCGGGCTGGAGAGCTCTCTGATATCCAAAGAAAAACCAATGCTTCCGCTGGGATCGTCTTCTGTTTGTTCGCAGCTGGCCAGCAAAAAGGCAACCAGCAGACAGATCAATGTAAAATGTAGATTTTTCATTTTTTATTAAGTTTAGTCTTTCGTTTTTTAAAGGTTAGGGGGGTAGGTATTTGGGGTTTTGAATTGAGATAATGCTTGGCTTATAAATAGTTTTTTAAAATAGAAATTGGTTTTTTTTAATGAGTTCCCATATGGCAGTTATATGGGAACTCATCATTATGAAGTTGTTGGCAAAAGCAATCAGTAGCAGCTTAAGGATTGAAATTCCAGATAGCTGAGGGAAAGGCTGTCTTTCAGGTTTTCGATTTTGAAGTTTTCTCCATGAGTTGGGATGGTTGAGTAAAGGAAATTGTAATTTTTTCGAAGCGGGCAGAGGTTTTCAAGGCTGTCGCAGTTTAACAGTTTGAATGATTTGCTTCCCACTAAATCATCGAAGGCTTCAATGGAATGCAGCGTCGGACAGTCGGCAATCAATAAGTTTTCAAAGCTTCCGAATCTATCGAATCCTTCGAGATGGGTTAGGTTCTCATTGAAGCTGATATTAAGGGATTTTACACGTTCTAGCTTGTTGAATCCGTCAATCAGCGTGAGTCCGTGTGCTCTTTGAAAGCCGAGGGAAATTACCTCTTCGAGGTTGGGAAAGGCATTGATGGTGTTGTAAAGGCATCTGTCAAAGGTTATAAATTCGGCATATTTGAGCGAGTTCAGTTTGGAGAGGTCAAATGTTTGAGAATGGTCGAAGTACAGCTCGCCCAGATAATGTGTGATTTTATAATGATTTATGAAGTTTACTGTGTAAAGGCCAGTAGGAGGAGGAGTAGCCCAAGGATTGGGCGGTTTTTCCAAATATCTCATATAGCGAGAGAAAAGGAAATTTTTGGGCTCATCGTCTAGCAGCAGGTTTATCGGATCTGTATTTGGGCCGTAGAAGGCATAACCTAACCAAACGCCTTCGAAATAGTAATTCTGATGGTCGGAAAAAAAGCTGTAGCGCTGCGTGCCGAAATTTTCTGAGCTTACGCACAACTGAACAAGGCTAGCGTCTCCCTGAAGATTAATATCAAATCGGCGAACACCGAAGGGCAGACTGTCCTCCTGGTAAAGCATTACGCTGTCTTCCAGTCGCAGCACCTCTAGTTTATAATATCCGTCATCTGCAAACAGGCTGTCTTTTTGCCGGACTCCCAGCGTAAATCCCAGCAAGCTGTTTTTGATAACAACGGAGCTCAAGTGATAGCCGAACTCATCCAAGAAGGCATCTATGACCGGAACAACTTCAACTTGGAGAGCATTCTCTTCTTCGCTGATTGTAAATGCCAGCGGCAGGGGATTATTTATAGTTGACAGAATTTGCTCGCTGGCATTCTCATCCGGACAGGCATAGAGTGTTGTGCCGGATTCGTTGAGCAGTTCAAAACGGGATAATTTGAATTCCCCGAAAGGCAGTACAATCGGTTCGATGGAAACTCTTCTTTCACTTATAAGTGTAGCTTTTACCGTTTTATTATAGGTGTCATCCAAGCCTATTACTCTAAATCTAGCTGAATGAATATCTTGTGGCCGGGGAAAGAAGGATGAAGTTTTCGCTGTCCGGGCTTCCGGGCTGGAGAGCTCTCTGATGTCCAAAGAAAAACCAATGCTTCCGCTGGGATCTTCTTCAGTATGTTCGCAGTCTGCGAGCAAAAAGGCAGCAAGCAGACAGATCAATGTGAAATACAGATTTTTCATTTTATTACGTGTTTGATGTGCAGTTTTTCAGGCTGTTCATTATGTGTTTGAAAATCAGAAAGGCCTTAATCAGGCTTGTGGGTGCGGGGTTATGAGCTGTGATCGATAAAGAGTTTTGGTAAAATGAAATGACTGTTTATAATGTGTTAAATGTGAAGGGGGTATTATAAATTAATTCCATTCAGAATGCGAAAAATCCTATGGACTCATGTGTTTTTGTCTGAAAGGCTGCAAGTTGGTGAAGCGCTGAAATTGCCGAAAGCTGTTTTATGCGAGTTTTTTTCAAAAAATTGGCAGATGGCATTTGGGAAGGCTGATTCAGTGTTTTATGAAACGGAGGATTAACTGCCTGGAAATAATCAGGAAGGAGTTTTTTTGGAATTTTTTAGCAAAAATTTCAAACGCCAGCGGAGAAATCAGGAAAGGAATAATATTCAGTTTGGGTGTGCTATTTCCGAATTATTTTATTTGTTTTGATAATTAAGAACAAGGGCAAGCAAAAACAAAACAATGTAATGTTAGAAATAAAGCAGGTTTACAAGAAATACGATACGGTCGAGGTGCTAAAGGGCGTTGATCTGAGGATCGAGGAAAACGAAGTGGTTTCGATTGTGGGAGCTTCGGGAGCCGGCAAAAGCACTTTGCTGCATATTTTGGGCACTCTGGACCGGCCCGATTCGGGAGAGCTTCGTATGGACGGACAGGATTTGCTGCATCTAAACGAAGAGGAACAGGCGCTTTTTCGAAACCGGCATATGGGCTTTGTTTTTCAGTTTCATAATTTGCTGCCCGAGTTTACTGCCTTGGAAAATGTCTGTATTCCCGGTTTTATTGCCAACAGGAACGAAAACGAGGTGAAGGAGCAGGCTGAAGACCTGCTGAACCTGCTGGGGCTTTCTCACCGGCTGGACCACAAACCGCAGGCTTTGTCGGGAGGCGAGCAGCAGCGGGTGGCGATAGCGCGCGCGCTTATTAATTCGCCGAAGGTGATTTTCGGAGACGAGCCAAGCGGAAACCTCGATTCGAAGGGAGCAGGCTCGCTGCACGAGCTTTTTTTCCGGCTTCGCGACGAGCTTGGGTGTACATTCGTGCTTGTTACTCACAACAGCGAGCTGGCTGCCATGGCCGACCGCAGGCTGGAAATGAAAGACGGGAAATTGATTAATGATTTTAAAAAACGATAATATGATTCAGGAAGGAGATATTTTTAGCCACGAGTTCAGTTTTTCGCAGGAACAGGTACGCGCCTTTGCCGAAGTAACCGGTGACAGCAATCCGATTCACCTGGACGCCGAATATGCTTCGCAGACGCCGTTCAAACAGCCGATAATACATGGCATGCTGGGCGCTGCGGTATTTTCGAAAGTTTTCGGCACTCTCTTTCCGGGAGAGGGAACGGTGTACTTGGGACAGACGCTGCAGTTTAAGCGGCCGATGTATGTGGACACGCCATATGTTTCCAGCTTTCAGGTAACTGAGATTGACAGGAAGAAGCATCAGGCTAAGGTTCGCGTTGAGATAAAAAATGCCGAAGGAAGAGCCAAGGTAGTACTCGACGGAGAAGCACTGGTTATGCACGCCGAGAAAATCTGAGCATCTTTAGAATAGACATTATTAATTTTTTTGCTGAAATGCGGCTGTATGCCGGTAAACAGCTAACTGAAAACACCTTTGCAGTACACGGGTGTTTTTTTCTTTTGGGGGAACAGCCAGTTGGGGCCGATCCTGATCCGTTTTACTCCTTTGTGAGCCGCTTCAGTATATGGGAGTTCCTGTTCAATATTTTTTTTCTACGCTTCATCGGATCATTCCCCGGTCCAACGAACTCCTTTTCATTTTTTGGCTTTACTGCAGGTATTTTTAAAGAGTCAATTGTTTCGTTGATTTTTTAAAAATTTAAAAAACCTGAGAAATGAAATTCAGACTAAAGAAAAATTCCGGTGCAAGAGAGCCGGATGTTGTACTGAATCTTAGCAGGAAATTCGGCGTGTTTTTCTGTTTATGCATTCTGCTTGCCCTGGGGAATTCTTTATTCGCCCAAATGGAATTTAAACCTGTTAGCGAATGGAAGAAGATCAGAGAATCGGAAGGAATTCGTTTGTTGTCGCGGTGGATTCTCATAGGCGACAGCCTGAAAACAAGGCAGCTTAGGTTTGTCGGAGAAATAAATGCCGAAGTGGAGGATTTGGTTTATTGTCTCCGAACAGAGGAGGAGCTGGACAAGTGGAAAACAGGAGCCCGCAAAAACCAGCTGTACGGCTATTCAGGAAACGAATGGGTTGTTTACACTTCTTTTGGAGTTCCGAAATTATTTTCTCAGCAGGACATTGTAGTTCGCTACCGTCTAGTAGGTTCGGAAGGGAAAACGATTATCACGGCTCGTTCGGAGCCTGATTTTGTTCCAAGAGTTCCTGAGGTTAACAGACAGGAAAAATACGAAGAGCATTGGGAGCTGGCTTTGGACAGGCCGAGTCATATTCGAATGGTTTTTTCTTCTATTGCCCCAAGCCGGCCAGTTTTGCCCCGTTTTATTCAAGACCGGTTTGTTCATCCCATGCTTATCAGGTCAATAAAAAATCTTATTCGGCTGGCTGAAAATCGGTTTGCTGAGCGAATGAAAAATTACTGCAGTTATGAGAGGAAATAGAAAACGATACACTCTGATTACGGGTGCAAGCATGGGTTTGGGAAAATCTCTTGCTCAGGAATGCGCGAAAAGAGGACACAATCTGCTGCTGGTTTCTCTTCCCGGCGAAAGGATTGACGCATTGGCCAGCGAGCTGGGCGCTGCTTTTCCGATAGAGGTGGTTGCCTTTGAGAAGGACTTAACAAATGAATGTCAGCTCAGCGGTTTTATAAAGCTGATTGCGGAGTTTTATAAGGTCAGCTTGCTGATTAACAATGCTGGAATGGGCGGAACCAAAGAGTTTTTGAGCGCTTCGGAAGATTACATCAGCCGCATTATTTTGCTGAATATTCGTGCTTTGGTGTTGCTCACACGTCATCTGCTGCCTGTGCTTAAAGCACAACCGGATGCTTACGTTCTGAATATCGCCAGCATGGCCTCATTCGGGCCGATTCCTTTTAAAACCATTTATCCGGCTTCCAAAGCCTTTGTCCGCTCTTTTTCAATGGGTTTGTGCGAGGAATTAAAATATTCCAATGTGCAGGTCAGCGTTGCTTGTCCGGGCGGTATGCCAACCAACCGGGAGGTGTCCAGGCGGATTATGCGCCACAGCCGGATAGTTAGATGGACTGTTTTAGACCCCGACGAAGTTGCTCGGATTTGTTTAAGGGAAATGTACAGGGGAAAGGCGCAGATTATTCCGGGAAAAATGGGTAAATTAAGTTGGCTGTTTCTCAAATTGTGTCCCGAGTCGATACGCTTGCCTCTAATGCGGAAGAGCGTTATGAAAGAATTGTCGGAAGAAAATAAGCTGATGCATGGCTAGAACAGAAAGAGTGCTGGTAACAGGCGCAAACGGTCTGTTGGGAGCAAATGTTGTCCGCTGGCTGAACGGGCAGAAACGGTATGAAGCAGTGGCGATGGTTCGCAGAGGATGCAATATGAGGGCTTTGGAAGGTTTGGAATACGAGCTTTTCGAAGGAATGATTACCGAATTCAGGGATTTGGACGAAATAATGGCGAGCTGCGATTATGTGGTTCACTGCGCGGCTCTTACCGCCGTGCAGTCCAGGAGTTTCGATGAATTTTGCCAAGTGAATGTAGAGAGCACTCGGCGCATTTTGGAGCTTTGTGAAAAGCACAGGCTGAAGCGGATGATTTTTGTGAGTACGGCGAACTGTTTTACGAATGGGACGCTGGAAAAGCCTGGCGATGAAACCGGCGGATTTATGCCGTGGCTGCGCCGCTCTCCTTACGCCTACAGCAAATATTTGGCTCAGGAGCTTGTGCTGCAGGCCGCCAGAGACGGAAAGGTCAGCGTGTTGGTGGTGGCTCCGACTTTTATGATCGGCGCCAGAGACGGAAGTCCTTCCAGCGGAAGGCTACTGCTTTATTGCTTGAAAGCACCGGTTGTGTTTTATCCTCCCGGCGGCAAAAGTTTTGTGGACGTGGAACACGCATCGGAAGCCATTGGAAGCGCATTGGAGAAGGGAAGGAGTGGCGAGCTTTATATGTTGTCGGGTGCAAATCTGACATATAAGGCTTTTTTTCGGGAGGCGTTGCACCTTGTCGGAAGGCGAAAGCTGCTTTTTCCGATTCCCTCTGCTTTTTTTACTTTGGTTGCAAAGGCGGGCAAGCTGTATCAGAAGTTGGGCGGCAGGCGTGTGTTGCTTGACGAAACCGCCGGCCGGCTTCTTTGTCTGGAGAATTATTTTTCGAATAATAAAGCCAGGCGTGAATTGGAAATGCCCGAAACCGATTTAAAAAAGTGTCTGAAAAGCAGTTATGAATGGTTCAAAAAGAACAATTACCTATGAGAGCTAGAATTTTTATTAAGCGGCTGACGGTTGTTTTTTTAATTCAGCTGATGATCAAGTTGTTTGACCACAGCTTCGAAGTGTTAAGCGGCATTACGCTGAGGGGTTTTGTTGTTTCTTTCTATTTCACATCCTTTTGGTTGGCGGTTTGGTATCTTGCAGAGGCGGTGAACAGAAAGCTTAGAGAAGAGAACATGGCACTGAGAACAGCAGTGAATGTGTGCCTGGCCTTTATTGCCGGTTTTCTCACTAACAAAGGCTATGAGTTGATAGATATTTTTGGGTTTGGCTATGATCGGATTTGGGAGGAAATTGGGTTTTTCAACCCCGAGCTTACTGTAGGCACGGCATTTATTTATCTGCTGATTTTTGCTTCCAGCGAAGTGGTGGAAAAGGAGGTGAGGATCAGAAAAGAGCTGTTGAGGATTAAAGAGTTGGAAAAGCAAAGCATCCAGGCCCAGTATGCTGCGCTGAAGAGGCAGATAGAACCGCATTTTTTGTTTAACAGCCTGAGCGTGCTCTCCGGGCTGGTTTATACTGACCCCGATGTGGCATCGGACTTTATCGTAAAGCTGTCAAAGATTTTACGATATATTATTGAGCGAAATGCCAGCGCGCTTGTGCCTCTGAAAGATGAACTGCAGGTCGTCAGTGATTATTTGTTTTTGTTGAAAACCAGATTCAAAGAAGCTGTTAATTTTTCGATTCGTATTAATGCGGATAGCATTGAACATTTGTACCTTCCGTCAACTTCGCTTCAGACGCTGCTGGAAAATGCCGTTAAGCACAACAAGCTCGGGAAAAAAATGCCATTGAGCATCGAAATGCGGCAGCAAGACGATTTTTTGGTAGTGAAAAATAATTTGAATAAGAAAAAGAGTTCAGTGCATTCCTTTGGCAAGGGGCTTTCCAACCTTAAGCAGCGCTATGAGCTGATTACCGACCGCGAAATGATTATCGAAGAAAGCGAAAGCGAGTTTGCCGTTTTTTTGCCTGTATTAACCGTAAAGGATTATGAATATTTTAATAATTGAGGATGAGTATCATTCGGCGGCCAGGCTGGAGCATTTGCTCAAAAACTATGACCCTTCGGTTCAAATAGCGGCGGTACTGACCTCGGCCGGCGACAGCATTCAGTGGTTGAAAGAAAACAAACACCCGGATCTTATTTTTCAGGATATTGAGTTGAATGACGGTAATTGTTTTGAAATATACAGCCAAGTGGATGTGAAAGTCCCAATCGTATTTACAACGGCCTATAGCGAGTATGCGCTTAAGGCTTTTGAGCTGAACAGCATAGATTACCTTGTTAAGCCTTTTGACAAAGAGGATATAAAGAAAGTGCTGGACAAGTACAGTCAGTTTCAGTCCCTTTTTTTTCTGCAGAACCGCAGGCTTTCCGAAGAACAGCTCCTTATGAATACCTCTTCAAAGAGCCGGTTTCTGGTAAAAATCGGTGATAGGTATGAGTCCGTAGGCAGTTCCGATGTGAACTATATCCGTTTTGAGCAGGGGATGAGTTTTATATATCTGGCGAATAAAAGGAAATATCCGGTAGAGGGTTCGCTCTCGGAACTGGAAATACAGCTGGATAGAAAGTCTTTTTTCAGAATCAACCGAAAATATATAGTCAGCATAGATTGTATTCAGCAAATGAATGCCTGGTTTAACAGCAGGATAAAGCTGAAGATTGTTCCTGATCCGGATGAGGATGTCATAGTTAGCCGGGACCGTGCGAGGCATTTCAAGAAATGGCTTAACGGCGGGGAATGATGATTTTTTTGAAATAGAGGAAACTGAGACTTGCTGAGCCGGCATTTTTTTATCTGAAGGCTAAGAATTATGGATTTTTTTATTCGAAGTAAAGTCTCTTCTGTGATCATAAGGAGGCTTGTTGTATGTTCGGAAAACACACCATGTACTTAAGAATATACTTACGAATGATGGAAACTAAGCGGTGAAGGCTTTTTCAATCATTTGTTCAGGTGAGCATTGTCAGCCTTTTCAAATACTTCGGGAATTACTTTTGCGTTCATATTAAAAATTACAGATATGAACAAATTTATACTCGCTCTGACGGGTTTGTTTTGGATGGCCACGGTTGCTCAGGCACAGCACAGCGAGCATGCCGAAGGCAAGAAGGACATTCACGGAAAAGTAGGAATGCATACGAAGTTTGAGGCGGGGCTTTCTTTCAACTACGGGGAAGAATTCGGCTTCGGGCCGCTTGTCGGCTATTCGTTTACTCCGGAGCACAAAGTGCAGTTTACAGGAAACCTGAACGGAAAATATTTTTCCGGACTGTATGTTTACGAGCATGCTATTGGTCATGGACCTTTTTACGGCTTCTTAGGAGCAGGATTTGCTTTTGAGCGCGTGGAGGAAGAAGTTGAACACCACGGGCACAAAATCGAGGAAAAGGAATGGTGCAATGTTGTGGAGTCTAAACTGGGCCTTTTGTATCATGTAAATCACAGCCTGGGCTTTTCAGCTTCAGCTTTGCCTAATTATAATATTACAGAATCAAAATTCGGTTTGATGGGTGAGCTTGAAGTGGTGTTTTTCTTCTAACGCTTCAGCTTAGTTTGATTTACTTGTTTTATGGATATTCTCAGGAGTTGCTTGCATGTCGGGCAACTCTTGTTGTTTTTGCCCGATTCATTTAGCGGTTTGTTGGCTGTTGTTGCGTTATCGCATCATTGCACATCAAGGCTTTAGTTTAACCAGTTTTTCAGAAAGCGCCTGAATGCTCTTTTTTGAATTTCCTATGAAAATTTCCCCGTCGACAATAAATACCGGCCGTTTCAGAAAAGTGTATTCATTCAGAATAAAATCCCGGTAGTCATTCTCCCCCAGTTGCTGGTTTTTCAGCTTGCGTTCTCGGTATTTGCGGGCTGTTCTGCTGAAAAGCGCTTCGTAACTTCCGGCCATCGCTTTCATTTTTTCCAGTTGTTCGGCAGTGACGGGGCTGGTTTTAATGTCCTGCAATTCAAAATTCCACTTGTCAATTTCGAGCAAGCGAAGTATTCTTTTGCATGTATCGCAGGTGGAGAGATAGTATCCTTTATTCATTGGTAGTTGACTATTTAAAGAAAAGCTGCTTCCATGACAATCACCCCGCTTGAATGGCTAAAAAAATGATCACCATGGAAGCTCCAAGCTGCAAAGTCGGCTTATTTCTTTTTGGTTTCCCACTCTATTATTTCGCCTTGCTTGAGCGTTAGCATTTCCTGCGGCAGCGAGGTTTTCAGTGTGTCGGTAAGCAGATTGAGAAGCTTCATCTTTGTGAATCCTTTTCGGTAAACCAGGCTGACCTCCCGGAACGGGTGCACTTTCCCGATGGACTTCAGACGCTCCGGCGTGTTTTTTTCTATCTCCTTGCATGCTAATGTCGGGAGCAGCGTGGCGCCGCCCTCGGTGTCGACAATCTGCTTGAGCGTGTCCAGCGAGCCGCCCTCGAACTGAAAGTTGCCGTGCTCGCCGAATCCTTCGGTGGCTGTGCACAGGTTGATGACCTGGTTGCGGAAACAGTGGCCTTCCGAAAGCAGCCAGAGCTCTTTGGGATTGATAGATTCAAAATCCACGTACTCTCTGTTGATGAACGGATGTTTTTTGTTCACGTACATCTTGAATTCCTCGTAGTAAATCGGGATTTCATGTATGTCCGGATTGCTGATGGGTGTGACCAGGAGCCCGAGATCTATCGTGTCGCGTTTCAGGCCCTCAAGAATTTTGTGCGTCTGAAGCTCATTGACCTTCAGTTTTATCTTGGGATGTTTGTTGATGAACCGGCCGACAAAATAGGGAAGCAAGTAGGGTGCGATAGTCGGAATGACTCCCACGCGAAGTTCTCCGCTGATTTTCTCCTTGAAGCTCATGACGATGTCGTCAATCATTCGAGCGTTCGAAAGCACTTCCCGCGACTGGGCGATGATGGCTTCTCCCGCTGCAGTCGGTTCAATCGGCTGCTTGCTCCGGTCAAAAATGATTACTCCGAGCAAGTCTTCTAGTTTTTTGATCTGCATGCTCAGGGTAGGTTGGGTTACAAAACATTTTTCCGCGGCAGTAACAAAGTGCCGGTGGGTGTCTACAGCGACAATATATTCCAGTTGGGCTAGTGTAATGTTCATGTTGTTTTAAATGGTTTCGTTCTAAAAAATGGATTTTTGGAAAAAGAACTGATCATTTATCTTGCATATTGCAAGCTGCTCTGAAGGGCTGTCGGTTAGCCGGGGCATAGGACTTTCCTTGCTGGTGAACGCGCAACGATTCCCGCAATGATTTTCGAACCCAGTGAAGGTTGTCTTATAATTCTGATTCTTAGAATTCAGAAGGGGATAAATGCGTGTTCTAAAGTAATAAAAAACTCAGTCATTTTACTAGCTCAGATACTGAAAAAACCAAAACGCAGAAGAGAATAGAGCAAACGGACAGATAATCAGGTGATTTGCTTTTTCTTCGGCGTGGGTTTCGGTTTTCGGATTATGTCATTTGGGTATTGTGCCGCCAGTTGTTTTCGAACAAAATATTGACACGCTCTTTTCCGGTCAGATTTTTTTGTATCTTTTGTCTGTAATGTTTGGTGAAAAAAATGAATTTATGAAGGCGAAAAATCACAGCTTTACTGAGGATTTTGACAGTGAGTGGAGCAGGGCAGGCACTGGAGCAATAAAATATGAAATGAGAAAAAAGCTGTTTGGAAGCGGGGAAGTTATTCCCCTTTGGGTGGCGGACATGGATTTGCCGATGGCTGACGAGATAAAGGAGGCTTTGGCTCAAAGACTGGAACACCCTTTTTTCGGCTATACGCTTTGGACCGACTCCTGCAAAGACGCGCTGGTGCGCTGGATGTACAAGCGATACAGATGGAGCATTTCGCCCAAGTGGCTGGGGCTGAGCATGGGCGTGATGCCTTCCATTTCCTTTTTGCTCGAAGAGTTTACCGCAGAGCAGGATCCGGTGATCATTTTGAGCCCTGTGTACAATCCTTTCCGCGAAGTGGTTGAGGATGGCAATCGGCGGCTGGTGGAATCAGCCATGAAGCTAACCGGCGGAAAGTACGTTGTGGATTTTGAGGATTTTGAGAAAAAAATTATACGCTTTGGGGTAAAAGTTTTTCTTCTCTGCAACCCCCATAATCCTTCCGGTAGAATGTGGACAGCCGAAGAACTGCAGAAGCTGGCGTCTGTCTGCGAGCGCCATGGCGTATTGGTTGTAAGCGATGAAATCCACGCTGATTTGGCGCTTCAGGGCAAAACGCATGTCCCTTTTGCAAAGACAGGGGAATGGGCGAAAAACCACTCGGTGACTTGCGTTGCGCCCAGCAAAACGTTTAATCTGGCGGGCTTTAACACCTCTGTGACTATCATTCCCAATTCCAAGCTTCGCGTCCGATTTGCCAGACGCATGCAGAAGCTCCACTGGTCATACAATACGCTGGCTCTGACGGCAATGGAAGCGGCGTACCGCGACGGCAACAGGTGGTTGGAAAGGCTCAAAAAATACGTATGGGAGAATTATTTGTTTTTGAGAAATTTTGTTGAAAAAGAGCTTCCGGAAGTGAAGCTGGTGGAGCCTGAAGCTGGATATCTGCTTTGGCTGGATTTTCGGGATTGGAAGATGACGGTGAATGAGTTGAATGACTTTCTGGTGCACGAAGCTCGTTTGGGGCTTAGCGATGGAGCCTCTTTCGGAAAAGAAGGCGAAGGTTTTCAGCGGCTGAACATGGCTTGTTCCCGATCGGTTTTGGAACAGGCCATGCGGCAGCTGAAAGAAGCTGCGGAAAAATTGAAAAAAGAATAAGTATTCCTTGGCTGTGGTAGATCAATACAAGCAAAGGCAAAAAAATGCCCGAATCCGTTATTTCGAGTTCGGGCGTTTTGCAGAAAGCGATAAGATTTTTTTATCGCTTGAAATGCCATCGACTATTCGATAACCAGCTTGTACGGCAGGCGAGCGTTGATGCCTTCGTAGCTTTTCGCTTCTTCCAGTTTGTGAATCAGCGGCATATAGTCCTTGAATTTGTCTCCTAATATTCTTGATTCCAGTCCCTGGCTGTAGTTGCTCATCAGTTCTTCGAATACCGATTTGGGCTTTGGATAAACCGTCAGCGAATAATTTCCTTCTTCCAGTGATGCTTTTTCGGCTGCGATGCGCAGTGCATCATCCATGTTTCCGAGCACATCGACCAAACCGATTTTCTGCGCCTGTTCGCCGGTCCAAACCCGGCCTTCGGCTACTTCCAGCAATCGGTCCAGAGCCAGGTGGCGCCCGGCAGCGGCCTTGCTGGTGAATGTTTCGTATCCGTGTTCTACTTGCTTTTGGATAATGTTTCGCTCGGACTGGGTCATTTTGCGGAACGGATTGCCAAGGTCCGAGTATTCACCTGTTTTTACGGTGGAAGCCGTTATGCCGATTTTTTCGCTCAGAAATTTATGCGGGTTGAACATCAGGCCGAAAATTCCGATGGAGCCGGTAAGCGTGTTGGGCTGAGCGACGATTGTGTCGCAGCCCATGGAGATGTAATAGCCTCCTGAAGCCGCCAGGTCAGACATCGAGGCGATGATCGGTTTTTTCTCTTTGACGCGCTGCACTTCCCGCCAGATGTTGTCTGAGGCAAGCGCGCTGCCGCCCGGCGAGTTGACGCGAAGCACCACTGCTTTTATTTTGTCGTTGTCACGGACTTTGCGGAGCAGCTGGGCAAGTGACTTGTCGCCGATTTTTCCGTCCCGGCTTTTTCCTTGTACAATTTCACCTTGGGCAACAATTACGGCTATTCGGTCTTTTTTTCTTTTTTTGTTGCCGCTTACAGCGCTAATATAATCCTGCAAGGAAATCGACTTCAGTTTTTTTCCTTCTTCGGTGCCGGTTTTTTCCTTCAGAATATCCAGCACTTCGTCGTAGTATTTCGCGCCGTCAAGCATTCCGAGATTGACGCCGTCGCCTATGCTTCTTATCAGCATGTTGTCGGAAATATCTTTGATTTCCTCGTATTTTTTTTTGCGCGAAGCGGCGATTTCTTTGAGGTATATTTCATTCAGGCTTTCAAGAAACGAGCTGGTTTGCAGTCGGTTGGCTTCGCTCATTTCGGTGAGAATAAACGGCTCTATGGCGCTTTTGAATTTTCCGACCCTGAACACTTCAGGTTCGATGCCTAGTTTGTCAAAAAGCCCTTTAAAAAATGCGATTTCAGCTTTCAGTCCATTGAATTCCACGCCTCCTTCCGGAGCGCAGAAAATTTGGTCAGCGGCGCTGTTCAGGTAATAGGCTCCCTCGCTCATTGCAGAGCTGTAGGCAATTACAAATTTCCCGCTTTCTTTAAAGTCGAGCAACGCGTCCCTAATGGCCTTTTTGGTTGACGAACCTGCCATCACATGAGAGACATTCAAGAAAATTCCTGAGATTTTTTCATCAGTTTTAGCTTTTGATATTGCCTTTTTGATATTTATCAGCCCCAGGTAACTGTGCTGGTTAGGGAAGAGTTCCAGTTCTGCCAGCGGATCTTCCCGGCTTTGTTCTAAGATCGGCTGATCCAGATTCATGTACAGAACAGAGTTGGCAGCAACTACCGGTTTTGAGGGGCGGGAAACCAGAGCTACGAACCCAAAGAAGAACACAATGCATAAAATACTAAAGACAAGCAATCCGACTATCGTTGCTAATAAATTTCTTAAAAATGCCATAGATAAAATTGATAAGTCAAAATCGTTTTCTCCAATATTAGTAAATGCTTGGCTGAATTGATATACATTTCATACTTTTGTCAAAAAAAAATTTATGAGGGGCATCTATTTGTTGTTGGGCAGCAATATGGGAGACAGAATGGCAATGCTTGAAGAATCCAGGTCGGCTATTGAGCATAGAGTGGGGCCGGTGCTGTCGGCTTCTTCGTGGTACGAAACCGAAGCCTGGGGCGTAGAGGATCAGGCCAGTTTTCTTAACCAGGTGCTGGAAGTGAGCAGCCGGATGAACCCGCAGCAGCTTCTTGCCGAAGTTCTGGACATTGAAAGAGACTTGGGCAGGGAGCGTTTTAGGAAGTGGGGAGAGCGAGTCATAGACATTGACATTTTGTATTTCGGCGAGCGGGTAGTCTTGGATGACAATCTGAAGATTCCGCATCCGTTTATACAGGAGCGCCGTTTTACTCTGGCGCCGCTAGCAGAGATTGCCCCAGAATTTGTGCATCCGCTTATCGGCAAAAGCCAGCAGGAGCTGTTGGCGATCTGCCGTGATCCTCTTCAGGTTGCACAGTTGATAAAAGAAGTAGTTTAATATGAAACAAATACAGTTGGTGCCGCTTCAGGGAGCGGGAAAGCTTGCTTTCGGAATGTCTCGTTCTGATGTGGAAAAGGAAATGGGAAAGCCTTTTAGAAGATTTCGTGAAAACGAAGAATTGCTTCCTGATGAGCCCTTGATCGATTCTTATTTTGATGATCAATGGAAGATTTTTTATGACGAGAACGATCAGGTGGAGTATATGGAGTTTTCCGCTTTCCGTTCTGAAGACTTGAAAGTGATGTTTGAGCAGATTGATATTTTCACTGTTCCGGCCGAAGGTTTGGTGAGTACATTCGAATCGGTTTGCGGCAAGACCTGTGATGAAGAACTGTCCAATCAGCCTTACAGCTTTGTGTTCGGCGAGCTGGAGCTGCAGCTTTGGCGTTCGGTTATTCCCGAGGACTACGAGCCTATCGAGCCGGATGATGAGTACGGAAAGGGTGAGTTTTTTACGCATTTAGGAGTTGGCCGAAAGGGCTTTTTCACTGAGGAAAATGCAGATTGATCATGGAAAGAAATGGAAATATGTGTTGGCGGTAATTTAAAGAATGTTATCATTTAGCTAAGCCGCTGGCTATGAAGCATAACTGAAAGTTATAAGAAGTATGAAGGAATTAGCCGGGCAATTTTTGCCCGGTTTTTTTTTTAAAAAATGGGATACAGCGGAGCGGCTGGCTGTTTTATTGACTGAAAAGGGTAGTGACGGCTATTGTTGAAAACGCGGGTGATAAAGTGTGCCGGAACCATGTTTTTTTGTTCAATTAGAGAAAGATTGCTTATGCCGCAGTTGGTGATGCTTCGTCATGGCGAGAGCGTGTGGAATCTCGAAGGCCGTTTTACCGGATGGAC
>JAKSBZ010000378.1 GCA_022360875.1 Cytophagales bacterium
ATATAGTAGAAACCGTACATGGCCACAGCTATGAAACAAATCAGCGGCACAACAAACGAGAGCTGAATGCTTTGGTAAAAGTCTGAGATTCTTCCTTGAACGGAAGTAAGCACAGCGCCCCCCAAAAGAGCCATTACCAGACCGGAACCGCCGATTTTGGTGTCTTTGCCTAGTCCGCGCACTGTCATTCCAAAGATAGTCGGGAACATCAGTGACATGAAAGCCGAAATCATGATTAGTGATATACAGGCGTAAATGCCGTTCAGACTCATTGCGCCAATTGTGGCCGCGCCGCCCAATATCGCGCTGGCAATAAGCAGTCTTTCGGGTTTGAAAAACTTCATCAGAGCAGTAAACACGAACCGGAAAGAAGAAAAGAGAATCAGCGAAGCAATGTAGTAGCTTGAGGCGGCTTCTTCAGTAATATGAATTTCCTGCTGCACAAAGCGGATGGTGTAAGACCAAACGCCGATTTGTGCTCCCATGTAGAAGAACTGCGCGACCACTCCCCATTTGTAGTTGGATTTTTTCAGGAGTCTTCCCACGATTTCGCTCAGGTAGTCTTCCTTGGTTTCTGACTGTACAGCAGGCATGTTCATCCGCCAGATAACCACCCAAATGACTATCAGAAATAGAGCAACGCTAACATACGGTCCCATAACCGCAGAAAGCTCAGCATCTTTCATCGCTGTTAGCTCGGCTTCCGACATGGCTGCTCGGGCTGCTGAATCCACTTGCATTAGTCCGCTTAGTATTACGAACTTGCTAAGCACAACGCCTGAAATACTTCCGATTGGGTTGAAGGCCTGCGCCAGGTTAAGGCGCCTCGTTCCTGATTCTTCATCGCCCAGTGAGTAAATGTACGGATTTGCGGAGGTTTCCACTATTGATAATCCTCCGGCCAGAATGAAGAGTGCGATCAGGAAGTGATCGTACACCTGTGTTTGGCTGGCAGGATAGAAACACAGCGACCCGAGGATAAATAGCCCGAGTCCGAGCAGTACCCCGGATTTGTAAGAAGTGTGCTTGATGAAAATGGCGGCCGGGAAGGCCAGCAGCGCATAGGAACCGTAATAAGCCAGCTGTATAAACGAAGTTTGGTAATCCGTCATGCTCATGATTTTCTTGAAGGCTGCAAGCAGCGTATCAGTCATGTTGGCGGCGAGTCCCCAAACAAAGAACAGCGAAGTGAGGATGACGAAAGGAAGTAAGAACTTTTTATTTACGTATTTTGTCTTTTCCATTTTTTCAAAAATTACTTTTTAAACTTATTCGTAATCTCCTCTAGCTTGCATCCCAGTAGTTTTTGAGCAATTTTCGAGAGTTCGGCAGGCTTTCCTTCAAAGTGGTAAATGCGCTGCAAATGCGTATAGCTTTCGCCTTTGTCCAGAGCCAGGGCAGGTGATGAGCTTTCGAGTTCGTAGAACGGCCCCATTTGTGAGCCATCGTCCAGCGGTCCGTCGTTGTATGAGTTGAAGGCGTCTCCTGAGTAAGGTTTTTCTTGAAGCTCCCAAGCTGAGTTCACGTATTTTGCTCCCGCTTCAGGCTGTTTGATTTGCAGGATAGTCAGCACATCGTTTATGTTGTCGTAACTGCCGATAAGCGAGGTGGCTCTTTTAGGCGTGATTCCGATTTTCGAGCGTTTTTTTCCGTCGGCCTTAAAGAAAACCTTGCTCATATCGGCCTGCAGGTGGGTAGGCGGCACTTCGCCGAAGTAGTTGTCGTTTACTCGAGTGCCCAGTTCTTCTTCCGAGCCTTCCTTGATCGGCGCCACTACGGTAAGTTCTTCTGAAGGCTTCATCATACAGAGCAGCCAGATAGACGGCAGTCCTGTGTCTTCTTTCCAGGCTTGGTTTCCGATGTTCTGGATCTTGTTAACAGTTTCGTACGCAACAAAAGATTCTGGAATGTCATTTATTCCCAGAGCATTCTGAATGTCATTGCTGTTCAGCAGGCGCACTTCGCGAACTACATCGATGTCAAATGCAAAATCAGAGTAGTTCTTCAAATGCATTTCTTTGTGGAATTTCACGTAGTCGTTTTTCTTTTCCACAATGTTGAACGGTTCGGTGTCAATGGCGGCCGGAACATTCCAGTTTTCGAAAGTAAACGGTTTGTCTTTTTCGAAATACAGTGCGTACTGTCCGCCTTCAGGCCCCAGCCAGAATCTCTCTTCTCCTCCCACAGGATTGAACTGCGGAACCTTTTTTCCGGAAGCAATCAGATCGTAGTTGATCCATCCGTAGCTGAATCCTTTGTCGCCTTTGCTCGAAGAGGTCATTACGCGACCTTGGTAAGCGGGTACAAGAGCCAAAGCGGCGCCGTTTTTTTTAAGTTCGACAACCTGAACATGCTCTTTCAAAAAGGCTATGTCTTTCCCGTAACTATTTTCGTTCATTTTTTCTGATTTCTTTTTCGATTCATTACACGCCAAGCACATGCATCCTATTAGGAGAAGGCCGCTGAATTTTTTAAGAATATTCATGATTTTTGATTGGTTTATGTTGAGGGTGGGCTATACGGTGCGTTTCAGGTGGCTTTTTGAAGCATCCCAATGCACCGTATAGACTTTCTAATAT
>JAKSBZ010000379.1 GCA_022360875.1 Cytophagales bacterium
ATTCGAACCGCTGTACGAGGTTTTGCAGACCTATGCCTAGCCACTCGGCCACGAGACCTAATATGCTTTTTTGAATACTCCGGAAGAATATCCGGCAAACAAAACTTTGCTGTGTATGCATTAAAAAAGCTGAGGTCTCGAGCGGATTCGAACCGCTGTACGAGGTTTTGCAGACCTATGCCTAGCCACTCGGCCACGAGACCATCATTTTGGAGCCTCCAGTCGGATTCGAACCAACGACCTACTGATTACAAGTCAGTTGCTCTGGCCAGCTGAGCTATGGAGGCAGTCACTGTTGTCAAAAAAGGCGTTCTTGCTAACGCCATCCCCTTTCGGAAGGGACTGCAAATGTAGGGATTGATTTTTAGAATGCAAAGTTTAGCCAACAAAAAAAGCGCCCTGAGGGCGCTTTTCTATTCTATCAGAATCAAAAAACAATTGAATTATTTTTCGCTTCCGCCTTCCATTTTTTGTTTCAGCTGAGACAACGCGTCGATGTCGCCCAAGGTAGACTTTTCAGCCTCAGAAACTTGCTTGGCAGCCGGCTTCTTAGAAGTCTTTTTCTTAGGAGTTCTCTCTGCTTCCACTTCCTGGAATGTAGCTGTGTGAGAAAGCACAATGCGCTTGTCCTCTTTAGAGAAATCTGTTACTTTGAAGTCCAGCGCTTCACCTACCTCTGCCTGAGATCCGTCTTCCTTCACCAGGTTTTTAGTAGTAGCGAATCCTTCGATTCCGTACTGAAGCTCGATAACCGCTCCTTTGTCGTTTTTGCTCAAAAGAGTAGCCTTGTGAACAGAACCTTTTGTGAAGATACCTTCGAAAGTATCCCAAGGGTTCTCCTCAAGCTGCTTGTGACCCAAAGCAAGTCTTCTGTTGTCAACGTCAAGCTCAAGAACCTGAACGTCCAACGTTTCTCCTACTTTCACGAACTCAGACGGATGCTTGATCTTCTTAGTCCAAGAAAGGTCAGATACGTGAACCAAACCGTCGATACCTTCTTCAAGCTCGATGAACAGACCAAAGTTTGTCAAGTTGCGAACTACACCTGAGTGCTTAGTGCCCACAGCGTATTTCTCCAACAACTCTTTCTTAGTCCAAGGATCTTCAGTCAGTTGCTTGATGCCCAAAGACATTTTTCTGTCCTCGCGGTCCAAAGTAAGAACTACTGCTTCCAGCTTGTCGCCGATTTTGATGAAATCCTGAGGATTTCTCAAGTGCTGCGACCAAGACATTTCAGAAACGTGGATCAAGCCTTCAACTCCCGGAAGGATTTCGAGGAACGCACCGTAGTCAGCAACGTTAACGATTTTACCTTCCACTTTAGAACCTACCTGAAGCTCTTCGGCCAAAGAATCCCATGGATGAGGAGTCAGCTGCTTCATACCAAGAGAGATACGCTTCTTGTTGTCATCAAAATCAAGAACTACAACGTTCACTTTCTGATCCAAGTTAAGCACTTCTTCCGGATGAGAAATACGTCCCCAAGAGATGTCAGTAATGTGAAGCAATCCGTCTACACCACCCAAGTCGATGAATACACCGAAGTTGGTCATGTTCTTGATAACGCCTTCCAGCACCTGACCTCTTTCCAGGTTGTTAAGAATCTCAGCTTTTTGCTTCTCAAGGTCTTTCTCGATAAGCACTTTGTGAGAAACTACAACGTTGTCGTTCGCGTGGTTGATTTTCACAACCTTAACTTCCATTTTCTTACCAACGAAAACGTCGAAGTCACGGATCGGCTTAACGTCGATCTGAGAACCTGGCAAGAACGCCTCAACACCGTAGATGTCAACGATCAAACCACCTTTGGTTCTTCTCTTAACAACACCTTCGATCACTGAATCTTCAGCCAGAGCACCTTCGATTTGCTCCCAGGCTTTTACAATCTTCGCCTTGCGACGAGAAAGCACCAATTGACCTTGCGCGTTTTCCTGCTCTTCGATGTAAACCTCTACTTCGTCTCCTACTTTCAGATCTGGAGTATCGCGGAATTCAGTAGCAGAAACCAATCCGTCAGATTTGAAACCGATGTTCAAAACAACGTCACGGTCGTTCACCGCTACAACGATTCCTTTAACAACTTCCTTCTCGTGAACTTCATTCAGAGTGCCGTCGTAAAGCTTTTCCATTTCAGCTCTTTGCTCAGCTGAATAGCCTTCACCGAAACCAGACGTTTCAAACGCGTCCCAGTCAAATTCTTCTGTATGTGCCATAATAATTATAAACTGCTCTGTAGTACAACCCAACGTAGAGCAATCGGTTGAGCCTTTTAGTGAAACATTTCCGCGTTTTTCGCGGACTCGCAAAGGTAGCAAGATTTTGACACGATTCAAAACCGCTGACCATCAATCCGCTACACAAATACGCCGCTTTCCGCAAAGAAACCATGCTCATCCAGCGCTTTTCTTACAACTCTCAGTATGCAGACAACACTTCTCTTGATTTTCCCGGACAAACTCCCAACACCGCAAATTACAAGAACTGATTGCTTACCGCACGCAACTCCCTTAAACCAGCACACCCCGCCTAAGCCCCGAGCCGAACAGTAGTTTTTCATCTTTTATACTGAAAAACTTCCCGCAAAAGCATGTCAAGAATTTCAGTCCCGCAACTGTTTTTAGTCATTATTACAGCAACACTCCTGAAAAATATTTTTTTGTTCGCCTATTTTTTAAGAAATTTGAATCCTTTCGCTGCTTTAACGCGAAACTCAAAGAAGTGAACATTTATACTCTGAATATGCAACTCGACTGTCATTCGGTTTGGCTAAAATGCTTGGCGTTTATCAAGGACAACATCGGAGAACAAAGTTTCGAAACTTGGTTTGCACCGATCAAGCCCACAAGACTGGAAAACCACGTGTTGACCATCCAAGTCCCCAGCCAATTTTTTTACGAGTATCTGGAAGAACATTACGTGTTCCTTCTTAGAACAGCCATCGACAAAGAGCTGGGAAAAAACTGGAAACTGGAGTACTCGGTAGTAGTTGACAACGGCAACCAGTCCAACCAGCCCTACACCGTCAATATGCCGAACAAGTCGAAAAGAGCAGGACAAAAAGAATACACCAGCCCGTTTCAGCTAAAAGCCATTGACGAGAATTTTCAGGAGTCGAATCTGAATTCACAGTACACGTTTGAAAACTACATCGAAGGAGACTGCAACCGACTGGCACGCTCTGCAGGATTTGCCGTAGCGCAAAAGCCCGGCATCACTTCGTTCAACCCTCTTATGGTTTACGGAGGCGTTGGACTCGGAAAAACGCATTTGGTGCAAGCCATCGGAAATGAAATCAAAAACAATCTCGAACTGAGCAACAAGTTCATCCTGTACGTTTCATCCGAAAAGTTCACCAACCAGTTCATTGAAGCGCTTAAAACAAACCGCCTTCAGGAATTTCAGAATTTCTACCTTCAGGTAGACGTGCTCATCCTGGACGATGTGCAGTTTCTGGCCGGAAAAGAAAAAACACAGGAAATGTTTTTTCACATCTTCAACCACCTGCACCAAAGCGGCAAGCAGATCATAATGACCAGCGACTGTCCGCCCCGAGACCTGATGGGACTGCAGGAACGTCTGCTTTCTCGTTTCAAATGGGGACTTACCGCCGACCTGCAGCAACCCGACTTCGAAACGAGAATCGCCATTATCGAACGCAAAATGCAAGCTGACGGAATCAATGTGCCTCAAAACGTTATTGAATACCTCGCTCACACGATCGACACCAACATCCGGGAGCTCGAAGGGGTATTGATTTCATTAATTGCACAGGCCTCTCTCGTCAGACAAGACCTTGACCTGAACCTTGCCAAACGCACACTGAAACACGTTGTGAACAATGTTGACGCCGATGTCAGCATCGAAAGCATACAAAACACCGTTGCCGAACACTTCAACCTGACGGTGAGCGACCTAAAAGCCAAGTCAAGGAAAAAAGAACTAGTTACCGCCAGACAGATCGCCATGTATTTTGCGAAGGAATTTACCGAACACTCGCTGAAATCCATCGGCTACCACTTCGGAGGAAGAGACCACAGCACGGTTATTCATGCCGTCCAGTCAGTCAATGACATCATTACAGAAAACACCGACCTGAAGCCAGACGTGCTGGCCATCGAGAAAAAATTAAAATTCAAGGAATAAAAAAAAGCGCAAATTCTCACAGACTTTGCGCACCTCATATTCCTTTAGCTGGATTTTGCCGGCAGGCTATTCTTTCAGCTGCCCCACGGCAATCAGTCCGCGCCGAGCAGCATCCTGTTCCGCCTTCTTTTTACTAAGCCCCATCCCTTTGGCGATCGCCTTTTCATCCAAGTACACCTCAGACACAAACTCCTTGAAATGCCGGCCGGATTTCACCTCGACAATTTCAAACCGAATCTGCTTACGCTCCTGGTGCGCCCATTCGATTAACTGGCTCTTGTTGTTAGGATTGTTTTTCACAACCTGCTCCAAATCCAGGTGACGCAAAAGCTTTCTAACAATAAACTGTCGGCACTTTTTCTGCCCCCTGTCCAGATAAATCGCACCGATAAGCGCCTCCAGACAATCTCCGTTCAGCGACTTAAAAGACTGTGCATGCTTTCGAGACTGATTATACTCCACAATATGGTTTAATCCAATCTTAACCGCCAGCTGATTCAAAGATTCTCTGTTCACTATTCGGGAGCGGATTTCGGTAAGAAACCCCTCCTCTTTGTACGGGTATTTTTTAAACAGATATTCAGCCACGATCATCCCCAGCACCGCATCACCCAGGTACTCCAAGCGCTCGTTCGACTCCTTAAGCCCTTTGGTATTTTCCCTGGCAATAGATGTGTGCTTCACAGCCAACCGAAATAAAGATAAATTTAAAGGCTTAAACCCGACAATCTGTTCGATTGCCCGCTTAAGCCTTCTATCTTTTTCTGAACTGAAAATATAAAAAGGAAAAACCCTCTTAATCCACAAAATACTATCTTTTTATATTTTACAACTCTTTAAAAATCACGGAGAAATTATGTCCGCCAAATCCAAATGTATTGTTCATGACAGCCCGAATCTTTCTACTCTCCGCCTTGTTGAACGTGAGCTTTAGTTTCGGATCAATTTCCGGATCATCCACTTCATGATTAATCGTCGGAGGCACAATCTGATCTCTCATCGCCAGTATGCTGGCAATTGACTCAACTGCACCCGCCGCACCCAACAAATGTCCGGTCATGGATTTAGTCGAACTGATGTTCAGCTCATATGCATGCTCGCCAAACACCTTCTGAACAGCCTTCAGCTCAGCCACATCACCCGGCGGAGTTGAAGTTCCGTGCACATTGATGTAGTCGATATCTTCAGGCTTCATGCCGGCATCCGCCAAAGCGTTTTCCATCACCTTCACAACTCCTTCTCCTTCCGGATGCGGTGCAGTCAGATGATAAGCATCAGCCGAAGCGCCGCCGCCTACCACTTCGCAGTAGATCTTGGCTCCGCGTGCCTTTGCGTGTTCATACTCTTCCAAAATCAGCGCGCCTGCACCTTCTCCAAGCACAAAGCCATCACGCTCCTTATCGAAAGGCCTTGAAGCCGTTTCGGGCGAATCATTGCGCGAAGAAATCGCTTTCATAGCGCTGAAACCGCCTATACCGCCTTCGGTCACCGAAGCTTCCGAGCCACCGGACACCATAATATCAGCCTTTCCGCATCTAATGTAGTCGAAGGCCGCAATCAGGGCATTGGTAGAAGAAGCACAGGCCGACACGGTCGCATAATTGGCAGCTTTCAGCCCAAATCTTATCGAAATCTGGCCAGCCGCAATATCTGCGATCATTTTCGGTATAAAAAATGGATTAAAGCGGGGGACTCCGCCGCTTTTTGCGTAGGCCTTCATCTCCTCCTGGAAAGTGTAAAGCCCACCAATTCCAGATCCCCAGATTACACCGGCGCGGTCTGGATTATATTTTTCCGAGTCCAAGTCGGCGTCTGCAAAAGCCTGAACACTCGCCGCTATGGCATACTGCGTAAAAGGGTCCATTTTTCGGACTTCCTTTTTCGGAATATACTCCAACGGATCGAAGTTCTTTACTTCACAGGCAAACCGAGACTTAAACTTCTCTGCGTCAAATTTTGTAATAGGACCCGCGCCACTCACTCCGTTCTTCAGGTTCGCCCAATATTCATCAACCGAGTTTCCCAGCGGTGTAAGTGCCCCAAGTCCTGTTACTACTACTCTTCTCAAATTCATAAATGAATTTTGAAGTTGAACTTAATTTAAAAATTAGTTTACGTTCTCTTCCAAATAAGAGATCGCATCCCCAACCGTAGCGATGTTCTCCGCTTGGTCATCAGGAATTGAAGTGTTGAATTCTTTTTCGAATTCCATGATCAACTCTACAGTATCCAAAGAATCCGCTCCCAAATCGTTAGTAAAACTTGCCTCTGGAGTTACTTCTGACTCCTCAACACCTAACTTATCAATGATAATTTCCTTTACTTTCTGTGCAATTTCAGACATTGTACTATTTTTTTGATTCAACTCGATGCAAAGAAATAGATTTCCTTTAATAATGTCAAACAAATCAGCGTAATCTTATCCCTCGGCTTCAGGCCGGCTCCAACATGCAGTTCCCTGCGGTTATCCACCAATCACGCTAACAATCACCCGGTTACGGACCACGCCGCATCAAAATCCCCTCTCCCAAGTTTTTATTTTTTTTAAACCTTTGCAATTTTTAAAAAATCACCTCTTCTGTCCTGCCAATCAAGAAAGGTTTGTCCCGGCACGTGTACGCTTGCCGCCGCTTAAAGAAAAATTCATTTTGTTCAAAATATTAAAATATATACTTTTGTGGGAAAATCAGCTAATAGACACAACCTTAGGGAAGGTAACAGCTCAAAAACAACCCGTCGCTTTCAGGCAAAGCGGCCGTTCGGTTTGTTATTTTTACAATCGGTTATGAGAAAATTGGAACAGACCTATCAACTCTACGACTTTCATCTAACTGGAATAGTTGCCAACGCTAAGGACTATCGGCTTGCATGGTATTTAAATAAGGAACTGCGAGCGCGTTTTCAGAAAATCTCTGATTCTGTTCTCTCAACAAAAGGAATTTCTTTTGCGTTCTCCTCCTTTAGCGCAAAGAGCCAATGGGGAGAAATCAGGCTCTTAAAAAACCGGTCCTACACTACGGACAACCAGACGGCTTACTTATTGCCCGAACTAAATACCTTCGATTACGTGGTTATCCTGCCACGTCAAAACAAACTGGAGGCTTATGACCAGTTCATACGGTGCCTGGGCCGTATCAAGGTCATTCAGTTTGTAAAACCGTTGGATATTAACCACGTTAAGTCAAAAGAGAATTTAATACTTTAATCACTTCATGAAAAATCAAGTGCGTAAGAACAAAACGAAGATTGTAGCGACATTAGGCCCTACGAGTGAGACCACAGAAAAAGTAAGAGAGTTAATCGAGAACGGCTTATCGGTAGCACGTTTGAACTTCTCGCATGGCGGACATGACGTTCAGCTGAACCGAATCAACATCGTCAGAGCGCTGAACAAAGAACTGGGCACCAACGTAGGACTTCTGCAGGATTTGCAAGGACCAAAAATCCGGATCGGTGTTGTGGAAAACGAAGGCGTTGAAATCAAAGCCGGAGACGAGCTTAGCATAACTTCCACCGAACAGATCGGAAACGCGAAAATCGTAAGCACCACCTACCAAAACCTGACTTCAGACGTGGAAGTGGGCGATCCTATCTTGATTGACGACGGAAACCTTGAGCTGAAAGTTGTTGAAAAAGGTGATGGAGTAATTAAAACAGTTGTTGTACACGGCGGTATCCTGAAATCGAAAAAAGGGATCAACCTGCCAGGCACCAAACTTTCAACTCCTTCAATGACCGAAAAGGACCTGAAAGACCTTGAATTCGGCTTGGAGCAGGATGTGGACTGGGTTGCGCTTTCTTTTGTCCGCAGCGCCGACGACATCCTTCAGCTGAAAAAACTGATCGACGCCAAAGGAAAACACACGAAAGTCGTGGCAAAAATAGAAAAGCCCGAAGCTGTGGAGAACATGGACGAAATCATTGCGGCAACCGACGCGGTGATGGTAGCCCGCGGCGACCTTGGCGTGGAAATTCCAATGGAAGACGTGCCATTGATCCAGAAAGAAATCATCGAGAAGTGCAACATCGCGTCTAAGCCGGTTATCGTGGCGACTCAGATGCTGGACTCTATGATCAACAACCCGCGCCCAACCCGTGCCGAAGCTTCAGACGTTGCCAACGCCATTCTGGACGGTACAGATGCCATCATGCTTTCGGGCGAAACCGCTTTCGGTTCGTATCCGGCTCTGGCTGTCAGCGCAATGACCAAAATCATCCAGGCTATCGAAGAGCGCTCAGAAGCTATCTACCACAAGCATTACAAGCTTGAGAATGCCGACAACACTGTAAACGAAGACCGCGTGCTGGCTTCTGCCGGACGCCTGGCCCGCGACACCAAAGCCAAAGCCATCACAGGCATGACTTTCACAGGTTACTCGGCATTCGGGATTTCCCGCTTCCGCCCTTCGGCTGACCTGATCATGTTTACAGAAAACAAAAGGCTTCTGACTCAACTGAGCTTGATCTGGGGCGTTCAGAGCTTCTATATCGAGAAGTTCGACAGCAACACGGAAATTGCCTTTATGCAAATCAACAAAGACCTTAAAGACAAAGGCCTGCTGGAATCCGGCGACCTGGTTGTTTCAACGGGTACGCTTCCTATCGCGCAGCGCATCCGCAGCAACACCATTCGCCTGACTACTGTAGACTAATTTCGATTCAACATACATTAAAAAAGACGCTCTCAACAGGCGTCTTTTTTTGTTTCTGCTTCAATATTTTGCTTTTTCCGCACTGTAACTGAGCAAATACTGAAGCTGTAAGGCTATCTCCTCCGTTACTTTCACATTGTTCCTTCCCTGCTTTTTCAATCTTACAAGAATATCTCTTCAAGCCTTCCATATCTAAAACACCAATTGCCTGGAACCGCCCAACGCTAAACCGCCATATGGAGTAAAAACATCCATTACTTCCCCTCTAACCAAAAGCACCATAAATCAAGGAATATTTTTTATAAAAGTAATTTTTTTAATAAAAATTTACATATTTTGGATCCGCAACCCAACAAAAATAATAATGAAAACAATATTGAAATCAACCCTGAATCTATTTCTGCTAAGCTCTTTCTTGTTTTCATGCTCTGAGTCAGTAAAAATAGATGAATCTCCCAAAAGCCGTTCAGAAGAACTGCCCGCTGAAGTACAGAATATCCTTAACAAAAATCCGATTTTGAAAGCAAAAATCAGCGGATTAGGAAAAATCGACATCATCAGCACAAATGCCTATTTAACAACCAAGGACAATTTCGAAAGCATCCAGAACATCCCCACCACAAATGCTAAAGAGTTTTTCGGGCCTGCATCCTCCTCCTCTCACGGTTGCCTCCATTCTGACATTAGAGGTTTTGATCAGACCATTTGCATAGACAACGAAAAAGTAATCACTTACTATGCTTCTCCCCCGCGCACAATGACCCATATAGGAATAAAACCCGACTCCTATTTATCAATCAACTACTCTGACGCAGATGGAAATATTAAATCTGACTCATTTAAAAAAAATGCCAATTATCAGCCGGGAGACTGGGACATCTCCTCCCAAGACAACACCATCGGTGTTTTCACGCACTTTGAGTTTGAGTCCCAGAACCTTTGGGTTATGTCACGCAGAGATCACGCCTTGCTGGCTCTGGAAAAATATAATGGAAATGAACTATTGCAAAAAGGGCTAATCTATGGATTTGATTTTGGAGTATTCTCTTTAGACGATCCTCAGAATATTAACGCTGTTGTTCTTTGGGAAAAAAACAAAGAGACAAAAGATTCTGACAAAATTCACCATTCCCCAAGAACAGCCTACTTCATAAGGTCTTCAGACGGAGGCAAGACATGGTCATCCCCGATACTTCTAACAGAAAGCAACAAAAGCTGGCTGGCTTACACAACAATTCACAGACTTGCTCCAAAGCATTTAGTTCTTCGAAATCCGCACATCTTTGGCAACGGCTTGGAATCGCGAGACAACGGGCAGTCATGGCAAATAATCGAATTGCCTCACTTTAGGCAGCTAAGCCAGCTTTTAACAGGCTCTCTTTGTACTGCGAGACCAGGCACAACCTCCTCTATTTATGCGCTTAGCTTGTGCGATTATTCCGAGCAACGCATCATTCGCAACATCTTCCTTCCTGCTGAGTTTGACGAATCGTCACGCGACTTGGTACAATTCGACTTTTTAAACAAAGATGTTGGCATTTGCTACAATGAAAAACTCCTCCTTCAAACAAAAGACGGAGGATATTCTTGGGAAAAAATAATTGAAAGAATTACTGAATAAAACCAGAACACAAGAGAGAGGCCAGCGCGCTTCTCTCTTGTGCTCTGGCCTTTAAGGCCTTCTCGGCGGCACCATAATCACCTCTTCCTTGTCAATCAGCACTTTTCCCGCAGCGGCGCCTTTCTGCTTCCGGATATATTTTCTCGGCGTAACCGTAACCGGACACAAGCTGTCGCTTTTTCGCTTTGAATAATATGCCGCAATTCCCGCCGCATACTCAATCACGTCCTTCGGGAAAACCCTGTTCGCCTGATGCTTAATAAGAATATGGGAACCCGGAACATCCTTGGCATGCAGCCACATATCCTCTTTGTAAGCGAATTTCTGCATCATCAAATCGTTGCTTTTCGGATTTTTCCCCACCCAAACATCGAACTCCTTGTAGCGGAAGCTGAAATACGGCAGGTTGGGCTTATTCTGCTTCTGCGCCGTTTGGTCTTTTTTCAGAAGCTTCCGCAGCTCGCGCACCGACTCCACCTGCTCGATTTTTGTCAGCAGTTCGCCTTGCTGTTTCAGCTCGTTTTCCTTCTGGTCAAGGTTTTTCTCCAGGTTATCAATCTCAATCGCCTGGTTTTTCGCCTTTCGGTAGTAATTCTGCGCATTGAGCTGAGGAGACAGCTCAGGCTTCAGCCTGATTTTCAGGTTTTCGTTCGTGTAAAAATTGAAGAGCTCGACCTCCTTCACATGTTTGGGAATCGTATGCAGATTCGCCATAATAACGTCCGCCACCTCATTGAACTTCACCCCTTCAACCAGCTTTTCAAATTTCTTCTCGGTTTTCTGAATGTAGCTCCTTGTCTTCGCCATATTGCTTTGCAGCTGGCGGACCGCTTCCGTGCGCTCTTTATTCAAGTAATACTCGCGCGTGTACACGCCGTAAAATGCAGAGACCGCCTCGGTGGGCACATCGCTCAAGCGTTCGGCGCCTTCCTCTTCCAAAAGCGTCAGATAAATCGCCGTGTCTTTCCGAACAAGAAAAAACTTGCCTTCTTCAAGCTTTGCAACCGTTTCCCGCAGCAAATCCCAGCGCGCTTCCAAAGACATACCGTCCCAGCCGCTCGCCAGAAAATATTTCTTCACGTATTTCCCCAAAGTCGGATAAAGCGCCATCCAGTCGCCTTCCGCCTTTTGAAAAGCTTCAAAGCTCTGTTCTATGGGCCGGTCCATTGCCGCCAGCTGGGTATCCCAGTCGCTCTTCAAGTGCGACTTGAACACATCTTTAAGCTCTCCGCCTTCGAAAAGCAGAATATTCGAACGGTTTCCGTGCATCTTGAACAGCAGAGTTTCCCCCGTCTGAAACTCCAGACCGAACGAGCGCTCGTTTTCAAACTGCCGCACTCCCGAGACCGTTTTCCCGATCAAATCCTGAAACAAATCAACGCTGTTCCGCTTGGCGCGCCGATAATCTTCCGGAAAGCTCAGGCAACAAAAATCTCCCTGCAATGACGCCCGAATAAAATAATCCGCTTCACCCTTCGACAAACCAATAACCAGTTCATCCTTGTTCTGGCTGAAACATTCCAAAAATCTATATCCGGCCAAACGCTCCGAAAGCTCCAGGCTTAGTTTTTTTATAAAATGGTAGTTGTTGTGCATTTACATTTTCAATTAACCCGTCTTTTAAAAATAGACCTCATCTTTTTTTCACAATAAAAGCTCGGAGAAAAATCGCTGCGCAAACAAGATAACATGTACATCTTTCTTCCAAAAATTGTTGTATAAGTTGTATCCCCCCTGTTTACAATCATTTTTAATCGTCCTCCATCTCCGTGAATCACATATTTAACATGCCTTCGTTTTTTACACTTAGGACATGCTTCTCTTTTTCGGAGATACTTCTTAGGAAGGTAAATTAATATTTCTTGAGCCATAGAAAAGTTTATTCTCCCCAAATAGTTATTATCAGCTGCAAATGAGGTTAAAAAAAGGTCAGCAGATTCATATGTGTTTTTAAAAGCAACAGGAATTTCCGCAAATCCTCTTTTATCAGTTGTAAGCTCTAAGAGCGTATCTCCTTTACTGCGGACACTAATTTTTTCTCCAATCAATGGTGTCTTTTTATCTCTATGAATCAGCTTCACAGTAAAACTTCTTGTGCTTTTACAGGAGTAAATCCTAAGAGAAAACTAAAGACAAACAACAACATCAAGTTCGCATTCATCTAAAAAAATTATCCTCAGATACTCCTAAACCTCCACCACCAATCCGTCAAATGCCAGATTCACGCCCTGAGGCAGCTTGCGATCCACCGGAGCGTGGCGTCCGAGCCGGTGGCTAATGTGTGTCAGATACGCCTGCTCCGGCTTTACATCGGCGATGAAGTCCAGCGCTTCCTGCACGGTGAAATGCGAAACATGCTCCTGAAACTGCAGTCCGTTCACCACCAGCACTTTGGCGTTTCGGCACTTTTCACGCTCTTCCGCAGCAATTGTCTTTGCGTCGGTAATGTACACAAAGTCCTTAATACGGAATCCGAAAATCGGCAGACTGCCATGAATTACCTCGATCGGCTGAATGTTCAGCTGGCCGAGCGAAAACGGCTGGTTCTTCAGCTCATTCACCACAATGCGGGGCGCACCTCCGTATCCGTTCGGATTGAAAATGTAAGGAAACTCGTTTTCCAGCTGCGCTATTACGTCGGCTTTGGCGAAAATCGGAATATCCTTGCGCAGACTAAAATTGAAGCCGCGCACGTCGTCCAAGCCCGCCACATGGTCTTTGTGCTGATGCGTGTACAGAATCGCATCCAATTCTTTGATGCCTGCGCGCAGCACCTGCTGACGGAAGTCCGGCCCCGAATCAACAATGATGCTCTTGCCTTCCGCCTCCACGTGCACGGACGTGCGCAGCCTATCATCACGAAAATCCAGCGATGTGCATACCTCACAGCCGCAGTTTATCACCGGCACGCCCTGAGAGGTGCCCGTCCCCAAAAAAGTAATTTTCAAACTCAATCTTCTTTAATAGTTTCCAACAGTTTGCGGCTTTCATCATTAAGCTTCGAAAAATCCATATCCAGACTGTTCAGAATAGTTGTCAGACATGATATTTTTCCTTCCAACGCGTAATATTTGTTCACCACAATCACATTCTGGCTTTTCAGCACGCAATAACCCGACTTAAAATTTCCCTTTTCGTAACGGAGCACAAAATCCGACTGCGCGAATATATCCTCCAGCCTGGCCAGGTTTGCCTTCGTAGGTCTCAACATATGCTAAATTCCTCCAAGAAGCAATTTAACAATTTCCTTTCGGAAAAAATACCTTTAAAAAATGTAGATTTGCCCCTATGAAGCACAAGCCGACCGTCAGCGTCATCACAGTCGTCTACAACGACGAAAAACACATCGAAAATACTCTGAAAAGCGTGATCGGGCAACGCTATCCTAAAGTTGAATATCTGGTCATCGACGGAAATTCCACAGACCAGACCTCATCGATCATCGCCCGTTACGCAAACAGCATCGACAGCTATGTTTGCGAAGCAGATCGGGGCATTTACGACGCCATGAACAAAGGCTTGGCCAAAGCAACGGGCGATTACGTGCTTTTCATGAATTCCGGAGACCAGTTTGAAAACGAAAAAGTGTTGGAAAACATTTTTGAGAAAAACGATGAGCCAGCGGACATTTACTACGGCGAGACGCACTTCACCGACGAAAAAGGAAAAGTCCTGGGCACGCGGTCCGAACTGACCACCCGGAAGCTGCCGGAACAGCTGACCGCCAAAAGTATGCTTTCCGGCATGGTAGTCTGTCACCAGGCCATTCTGGTCAAACGCGCGCTGGCTTCGACCTACGACCTTCGCTACAAATGCAGCGCCGACATCGACTGGGTGACGGATGCGCTGCAAAAGGCAACGCGCATACAAAACACACACATGGTTATCGCCCGTTACCTTACCGGAGGCTATTCGGCAATAAACCGCCGCCAGGCCTGGGCAGAGCGCTTCGTTATCTACGGCCGGCGGTTTGGCTGGTTCCGGACGTTTTCCCGGCACGTGTTTATTGCTGCTCGGTACATAGCTTACAAGGCGCTGGGCAAGAAAAATCTCTGATCTCCAAAGACAAAAGCAACACAATCAATCCGTTTGTGCGTATAGAAAACTGAAGGAAACATTGTATCTTTGCTTTATGAAACAGCGGCTCCACCTGATATTCTCTTTGCTCCTGGCGTGCTACACGCTTGCAGGGACGATTGGAGTCACTGAATTTCAGCATATCTGCGGGCCAAACAAATCCGTCAGCTTTTTTCAACAACCGGCAGGGTGCTGCGGACCGGAACCTGAAGTCTCCGACTCGTGCTGCAAGCCCGACTGCTGCCATATTTCGCAAAAGCACTGGACAGCTGCTTTCGATTTTTTTCAAAACCAAAAGCCCTTCTCCTTCGCGCTTTTCTTCGAATCAGCTGAACCTGTTTTTCCTGCGCCTTTTTTTGGCAAACCGCAAGACGAAACCTACGGCTACAGCGATTCTTCACCGCCCGATCCGTTGTCGGGACGCCGCTTGCTGATTTCTGTCTGCACTTATCTCATCTGATACTTTCATTCTGAATTTTCTTTAAACAAAAAGAAAAAGGGGATTGCTATATCCTTTTCGCTGGAACTTCGGAATAGACACCCGCTGTCCAGTATTTTTTAAAAAACAAGAATGAATTTTATCATGAAAAAAATATATCAAATATTCCTGATTTTCGGCTTTCTGTCGATTTCTGCAATGAATGGGCATGCGCAAAGCAGTTCCTGGCAAGTGCGGATTCTGGATGAAACGGGTGAAGGCCTTCCGGGCGCCAATGTCCAGAACCGTCGGGACAGGCAAATCGGCGTGACCAACATCAACGGCATCGCCCGGCTGAAAAAACTGCAAATAGGTGATACGCTTATCGCAAGCTTTACCGGCTACCAATCCGCCGCGCTCGTCTTCGAAGGAAAAGAAAACATGGTGCTTAAGCTTAAAAAAGGCGTCGCGCTGAAAGGAGTTGTTATTCAAGGAAAAACAGCTTACGTCAATCCTCTGAAGCCAATTCTGTCGGAAACCATCACTTCAGGAGAACTGAAAAAAGCCGCCTGCTGCGATCTTTCCGAAAGCTTTGAAACCAACGCCTCGGTGGATGTCGGCCAAAGCGACGCCGCAACAGGAGCCAAAAAAATCCTTTTCCTCGGCCTTTCGGGAAAATATACCCAGATCCAGATAGAAAATATCCCGTACCTTCGCGGACTGAGTTCCGCATACGGACTTACCTATATCCCCGGCTCATGGGTCGAAAGCATTGACGTCAGCAAAGGCGCCGGATCCATAGAAAACAGCTACGAAGCCATGACCGGACAGATCAACGTCCGGCTCAAACAAACAACGGACACAGACAAACTGTATCTGAATGCTTACGGCAACTCTTTCGGCCGGTCGGAAATCAATCTGCTCAGCGGGCACAGGCTTTCCGGAAAATGGAGCACTTCGGTTCTATTCCACGGCAACATTATGCCAGTGAAGCTGGACGGCAACAACGACGGCTTTCTGGACCGTCCCGCCGGCGGACAAATCAACCTGATGAACCGTTGGAAATACAAAAGCGACAAAGTGGTCGGAAACTGGAGCATTCAAGTAGTGGAAGACGAAAAAAACGGCGGACAAAAAGACTTTAACTCCAACCAAAACCATCGCACTTCGCCGTTGTACGGCATTCGGGTCCGAACCAAAAAAATCGATTTCTTCGGCAAAAACGGATTCCGCGATCTGGGAAAAAACGAACAGCTGCAGGCCGCTGTTCTCTACGGTATTAATTTCACTGATTTAAACAGCTTCTACGGAAGAAGACAATATCTCGGAAAACAGACGTCAGCCTTTGTCAACGGATTTCTGCTTACTGATTTCGGCGACAGCAAGTGGAAGCTGAAAACGGGGATCAACTGGAACTACGACGGTTTCGATGAACAGCTCGGCCGCTTGACATCCGGGCTTCCCGCCTATGATTTTTCCCGAAACGAAACTGTCTACGGAGCCTACGCCGAGTTCACCAATCAGCTAACGGACAATCTGACCTGGATTGCCAGCAGCCGGTTCGATTACAATACCGTATACGGAAGTCAGTTTACTCCCCGGCTTCATTTAAAACTTAATCTGGACGAAAGCACCGTCCTGAGGGCCAACGCAGGAAAAGGCACCCGTACCCCAAACCCGGTTGCGGAAAACACGCAAGTGCTGGTTTCCAGCCGCGAGCTGCACCTGGATGAAAAACTGAAGCAGGAGGTCTCTTGGAACTTCGGCGGGAGTCTTCAGAAAGAATTCACCGTTTTCGGCGAGCCTGCAACTTTTCTTGTTGACTATTACTACACGTATTTCACCAATCAGCTGGTAACAGACCTGGATACCGACCCGAACAAAGTATTTTTCAGAAACCTGGACGGCAAAGCCGACGCCCACAGCCTTCAGGCGGAACTTGACTTGACTCCGGCGGAAGGCTTAAGCGTAAAAACCGCTTACAAATACTACAACGTGCAAACGACCATCATACAAAAAAAAGTGCAAGTGCCGTTCGTGCCCAAACACCGCTTGTTTCTGAATCTAAGCTATGCTTTTCCAGGCGAAAAATTCCGCATCGACTGGACCGGCCAGCTCTACGGGGAAAAGCGCCTGCCGGACACCTCGGCCAAACCCGAGGCCTATCGACTGGGCGAAAATTCTCCGGCGTTCTTTACGATGAATGCCCAGACAAGCTACGCGATTTCCGAAAAACTGGAATTCTATGCCGGCGGGGAAAACCTGACCAATTACAGACAAAAGCATCCTATTATCAGTCCAGAGCAACCTTTCAGCAAGAATTTCGACGCCTCGCTTAACTGGGGCCCGATCACGGGAATAATGGCTTATGCCGGAGTCCGCTGGACCATTTTCAAATAATTGTCAGTTTTGGCCGCTTGCTGATTCGGTGAGCGGCCGATGCTCATCGGCCGGCGGGCTATATATATTTCTGTAAGGATTAAAAAAATCGATCCGGGCTTCAGTAAAATTCTGATGAACCTTGCGGAAAAATTCCTGAAAAGACGTATGCTCCTGAAACAAAGCACTTGCAGCCAATTGTGCCCGAAGCTTGCCGTAAGACGTTTCGCCGCTATGTTTGGAACGAAGAAAAATCGGCCACGGCTCATATTCCACCACCGATACATACTCCATTCTTTTTCTGAATTTTTCAAAATCCTTTTCCGCAATCAACTTTACTGCCGAAACAATCTGAGCAATCAATTCAGGGTTGATCCTCGGAATAATAACATCCGTCTCTTCCGCTATCCTTCGGCACTCCCGCATATTTTGTTCGAAAAGCTGGTACTCTTCTTTTACTTTTTTACTCAAAGGCCGAAACAAGTGGCCCCCCAAATTTATATCCGTAACAGCTTTCAGGAATTGATCCAAATAAACCGCCGGCATATTTGTCCAGCGCTTTTTCAATCCCTTGTATACTACAAGAGGCATCTCCGAAATTGAAACTCCTTTAGCCACAGGCAATGTCGTCCGATAGCATTCATTCTCGAAGTAGTCTTCATGGCTCCGCGCATATGCCCCGACATGTTTACACAGCTCATCAATTCCCTTTTTTTGAAAAGTATAAACCACAATGGAATCTGCCCGTCTGGTAAGGCTTTTATAACCGCAAATTTTAACCACCTTGATGCTGGGAAATTCAGAGCTCGAAAAAAATGTATCCAATAAAAACGCCAGCACCTTAACCGCATGATCCGGTTTTGGCCGCAAAGACATCCGTAATTGTTCGGGTTTGGAAAAATCAGGGAGCTCATTTCTCATGCTTTCTTTCTCGAAGCGCAGATAGCAGCCCAATAAATCCTCATCAATACCCCGCCGAAGGTCCCCCGGTTTCAACAACTTTGGCTCTCCCTCCTTCTGAAAATATACAACAACTTCAGACAATTCCTTCTTCAGCAACTCATCCAATTCAAAATAAAAATTCTGCTGAGTCTGACTCATGCGAGCCGCCGAACGGACAAATGCTTCATAGGCCAATTGGCCCATCTCATCCTTATTAGAAAGAAGATCTTTACGCTTTTCCCAAGTGGCCTCCAAAAATTCAACCAACGAAGAAAAAGGGGTTACGGTGTCAAGTTCTCTGAAAACTGATTTATGCAAAAGATATTCACCTTCCAGAAGAAGAACCCACATCCATTCCCCGCTATGAGGAATTCTCCATTTATCCAATAAACCCAGCGGCCTTACCACTACTTGCTGATCCACGCGCAGCAACACCCCTTTATCCCTGTCCCCGATAAACATAGGATCGTACGCCCAAGCATCCGACAACATCTTCGAAACCTTCCACATTGCCTGGATGACACCTTTCTTTCCCTGAGGAGTATGCAATGGTCTTCTCCGGGTTCTTTTAAATTGGTCAGAATACACGACAGTCGGTTTTTCAGTATCTTCCAAGAACTGTACAAAAGAACGCAAAGTGATTTATCCATATACAGATTCCTATGCACACCAATTCATTGGGAAGGTTCAGGAAAGAGCAGGCTCCCTGGCGTCGGTATAAATGTTCTTGTGAGGATGGTAGAAATCTATCTTCGCTTCTCGGAAAAGCCTGTAAACTTCAGCGTAAAACGCTCTGAATGACTGATTTTCCTTGATCAAAGCATCAGCAATGAGCCATGCTCTCAGCTGGCCATAGGACATTTCCGTAGTGTGCTCGTCCCTTAAAAAAATGTTTCCCTGCGAGTATTCTTTTTCCGCTCCTAGACAAAGCATGTCTTTGAACGCATATAAATCTTTCCCCGACAATTTTTTTACCGCAGAGATCATCTGATCTATTACTATCGGAGAAATCCGCGGCAACTCAAAAGGTTCTTCTCTTACCAGTCTGTAGCAATCTTTCTCGTTTCTTTCCAGTTGGCCCAGCAAGAAATCCTCGTCAGCAGTCAAAGGCCTGGTAAGCTTCTGATCCAGTTGCAGGTCGGCTATAGCCGTCAAAAAATTAGCCAGCAGCACAGTAGGCACCCTTTTCCACTGAACGAGAAACCCTGTATGCGTAACGAGGGGCAAGTCTGATATCGAAACCCCTTTGGCAACAGGTATGGTGGTTTTATAAACATCTTCTGCAAAATAGCTTTCATGCTCCTTAACATAAACCTCCACTTTCTGGCAAAGATCATGCATTTCTCTCCGGCTGCTCACGTACACTACAATGGAATCTGAACGATTAGGCAACACATCAAAGGAAGAAATTTTTATCACCCCAATCCCCGGAAACTCGTCAGTATATAGAAACTCTTCAAGCAGAAACTCCAAAACCCTTGTCGCATAGGCAGGCAGCGGATGCAGAGACATGCGCATTTTCTCAAATTTTGATATTTCCGGCACATGCTGCTTCCACCCTCTCTTTACAAAGCGAATAACATCCTCCTGCCATTCCTTTTTAGGTTCCGAGTCAAAAAAACCCGCTTCCAGCTCTTCCTCAGGCCTGTATGAAAAATAAGTCCGCACACTGGCCGGCTTCCTTTTCAATATCTCATCCAATTCTTTGAAATACAGAGCTGCCGGAAAGTCCGCTGCCGGTTTCTCCGCACAGATAAAAAGCCCGTAAATCCAGATTCCCGTTTTGCTTTTTCTCTCCAGCAACTCGCTCCTTCTTCTCCATATCATCAGCAGAAAATCAATCAGCGTCGAAAAAGGCGAGGTCTGTTCCGCATCATCCAGAGATGATTTATGCAAAATGAACATTCCCTCAGGCAACAGAACAAAGCACCAGTCTTCCACATTGGGAACTTTAATTTTGGCTTTCTCTTTATCCGCTATCTCCATTACCACCACCTGCTGGTCTTTGGGAAGAAACACCCTCTTTTCCTTGTTTTCAGGAGAATGAATATCGTATGCCCAGGCATCCTTAGTCAATGTAGCAGTTTTCCACTTTGCCTGAACAGGAATGCTTTTATCCGGCACAGAATGCAACCGGCGTTTGGCAAGTTTTCTTTGAGGGAATGAATACACTGAACTGATTTTTCTCGTTCAGCCCAATAATTATACAAGAAAATCCTTCAGGGAAAATTTGGCGGAAGTTCTTCTGTCCTGGACAAAAAAACGGACAGCTCAATCAACTATTCAGCAATCGTTTTATTTTTTATAAATAATTAACAGAAAAACCTTTGAAGCCAGCTCAGTGAAAAGAAAAAACTGTGAATGATGACAGGCAAAAAAATTGGGAGCGCAGGCATCGGCTCCATTTCAGGGAACAACTGAATTGTTGCAAGAAAAATACAGGAAAAAGCAGGCCAGCGGAACGCTTCTTCAACCAGCCTGCTCCCGATTCAATAAATAATTAAGCTTCCACTTCTTCAAGTACCGGCTCTGGCTTCTCCTCCGGTTTCGGCATAACTCTGGCTTCGTATGCGCCTCGCAGCGTCACCGTCAGATATCCGTAGATCAAACCTACGATACAGTAAACAATCTCTGTAATCGTCGCTGACTCGAAAGTCGCGTTAGGCACGTAAGACATGAAACCGAAAAACACACCCGCTCCTACAAACAAGGCAGGAACAAAATCCAACCAAGGCACTTTTTCCAAACACATAACCGGAATCACAACAACAAAAACTGCCACTGGAAAGGCATAAAAACCAAGCGATCCCAGCTGTGTTCCAATCGTCATGATGGCAATAGACGCCACAATACCCATTATGTAACCCAAAAAGGTTTTAGCCGCGCCTTTAAGATTGCATCCGGCCAGAAAATACATCGCCCAAGCCTGGAACGCTATCCATCCAAAGCCAGCATTTCCCGCAGGCGGAACAAACCCGTGCAGCAACTGATCTACAATCTGAATTGTGAAGGCCAATAAAGCGACCATCAGTGGAATAACAATGAATTTTTTGAAACTCATGAGTGTATGTTGTATAGTTAAAAAGAATTTAGCTTGCTCACGGCACAAAAAAGTTGAAGTAAAAATACGCCATAAGACAAACTGAATATTTATATTCATATGTAAAATAATGATTTTTGATTTAGGAGTCATTATTTCACAATAAAAAATACGTCTCTGAACACAATAAACCCAAAATAACCCCTGCATTACCTTCAAAATTACAGCAAACAGCATTTTTCACTCCTACTCATTAAAATCATTCAATAAATCTCAAAAAGTCTTCGTCATGTCTTTCGGAACGCAGAGCGTAAAACTCGCCCTTTTGGCCAAATCCTTCTCCAGCGCCCCCGGATCATCCTGTTCCACGGTATTTACCGTAACAATTTTCAGCTCCGGTTTTTCCTGCCGAACGCACCAAACAATGCCCTGAAAATCGTTGCTGTGATACGAGCCGTTGCAGTGAAAAAAAAGCGTGTCTTTCCGAATATTTTTCAAAATAAAATGCGCCATCGTGGCGTCTTTCAGCGCCTGGGCCTTTACTATATTTTCCCCTCCATGGCTGCCCATCATTTTCAGCATTTCCCGGTACGATGAAAGCTCCAAGTCAACCTTAACGGGAAGCGGCGCGATAAACTTTTTCGAACTTCCCGGCAAACTGTCCAGCGCCTTAAAGCCTTTCTTGTGCACAATTGACGCATAGCGCCGGGGCACATTGGTTGCCACAAACGGCAGCCGGCGAAACTTGGCAAACTCGACCAAAGGCTTATAGTCGGTGCGGTAGTTATTCCACAGCCGCGCCTGGCTCTCAAAACTTTTGGTAGAAATAAAGCCGTTCAGATACTCATTCAGAAGCAGCTGTTCGTCCGATTCGAACATTTCGGCGCCCAGCATCAGCTGCCCCTTACGCTGCTCGTGCAAGCCTTTGACCGCCCGAAGCGCCATCCAATGCGCAATCGGATTGTTGTGCAGCTCTCCGAAAAAGACAATATCCGCCTCCGCCAGTTTTTTAATAAACTTCTTGAAATTTATTTTTTGCCCCTTTTCATTGAATAGCTGATAAGCCCTTCCGTCATTCTGAGCAATTGCACTTTCATTTAATACATTCATTGCCAACACGATAGCGACCAGGAAATACTTGTTCATTTTCTATGTTTATTTGATTTTTTAATAAAAAAGTTACGACACTCCATGAAATTACTGAAATAAAAGTAATTGTTTTTATTTGGATTTAATCTAAATAAATTAAATATTTACTTCATCTTAGAAAAAACTAGAACAACTATGAGACGATACGCATGCTTTATTCCGGTTCTTCTCTTAAGCCTCCTGTTTTTTTCCTGCGGAAAAAAACAGAAACAAAATTATGAGCACACGCAAGCAAACGCGGCTAAACGTACTGCACTGAAAATTGTGAGTTTGGGCGGACAGACAACCGAAATCATTTTTTCATTGGGAAAAGGAAAGGCTATTGTCGGCCGCGATGTTACCAGCATCTATCCCGAACAGGCACTTGCCATCACATCAGTAGGACGCGGCAAAGCAATTACGGCGGAATCCATCCTTTCTACTAATGCCAACCTGCTGGTAATGCCCGAAGGACAACTGAAAAAAGAAACCGTCGACCAGCTGCAGGCCGCCAAAATGGACATACTGACCTATCCGGATAAAAAAAGTATAAATCAGCTGAAATCCGCGGTAAAGATTATCTCTGAAAAACTGGACAGAAAACGAGAGGGCGAAGCTATTCTATCTCAAATCGACCGCGACTTGGCCGGACTGCACGCAGCGAAAGACAAGCGGCCAAAAGTGCTGTTCGTTTATGCGCGAGGTTCCGGTGCCATGAGCATTGCCGGAAATAACACTTTTGCTGAAGAAATCATTCGGCTGGCCGGCGGACAGCTGGCAGTTGAAGGAATCAAAGACTTCAAACCGCTAACGCCGGAGGGACTGATTCAGGCCAACCCGGATTTCATGCTTTTTTTTGATTCAGGATTGAAAAGTCTGGGCGGAAAAGAAGGAGTACTGAAAATACAGGGTGTTTCCGAAACCACTGCAGGAAAAAAGATGCAGATCATTTCGATGGAGGGCTCCTTGCTTTCCAGTTTCGGGCCGAGGCTGGGGCAGGCTGTAAAGGAGTTGCATGAAAAAATTTCCGTTCATCAGTAAGCTAAAAAACAAGATGGAGGCAGTGGAGCAAAACAGCCGCACACTATTCAGAATAAGCAAACTGAGACGGCTGAGCGTAACATTTGGTTTAAGCTTACTCGCCGTTTTCACCCTTTCTCTGGGAACCGGTGCAGTAGACATTCCTGTGAGCCAGCTTCATGCTGTTGTCATTAAGTATCTGGGCTTTGAGCCTTCGGCGGCCTTCAGCCCGCAGCAGGAAGCCGTTTTGCTTCACATACGCCTGCCGCGCCTGCTGTTGGCGGTTATTGTCGGCAGCGGACTGGGCATTTCCGGAGCTGTGCTGCAGGGACTGTTCCGCAACCCGCTTGTCGAACCTGCGCTCATCGGCGTCTCGAGCGGATCGGCGCTGGCGGCTGTCATCGTTATTGTCTTTTCGGGCTTTTTCTCCGGTGCAATAAAAGAAATCCTGGGCGTGTATTTACTTCCCGTTCTTGCTTTTTGCGGCGGTCTTTTCGCCGCACTGACAGCCTACAGGCTGAGCAAAATTGACGGCTGTTCAAACATTGCGCTGTTGATTCTGATAGGCGTGGCCATCAATGCAATGGCCGCCGCGCTGATCGGTCTGACAATCTACTTTGCCAGCGAATCGGCATTGCGCGACTTCACTTTCTGGAGCATGGGCGACTTAGCAGGCGCCACGTGGCAGAAAATCGGAATAAGCAGTCTTTTCGTGCTTGTTCCTTCGGCCTACCTCTTGAAATATCATCGGGAACTCAACGCCCTGGCCCTGGGCGAACCGGAAGCCGCCTATTTGGGAATTCCCGTGGAAAAAGTCAAGCGAACAATGATTGCCGCTGCGGCTCTGATAGTCGGCGCCTCGGTGGCCATAACAGGAATAATCAGCTTTATCGGACTGGTAATACCGCACATGGTCCGCACTGCTTTCGGTCCGGACCACAAACTCGTTCTGACGGGAAGCATGCTGGGCGGCGCCGCATTGCTGATTTTGGCTGACTTGGCGGCCAGGACCCTGGTTTCTCCGGCAGAACTTCCTATAGGCATAGTTACTGCATTGGTGGGAGCTCCTTTTTTCACTTATTTATTAGTAAAAAACAAAAAGAAAAGGGCTGTCTAAGTCAAAAGCATGTTGAGAACATACCAGGTTAACGCTGAAGCAAGCGGAAAGAAGATATTGGAAGATATTTCCCTAGACATTCATCCGGGGAAATTTACAGCAGTCCTAGGAAGCAATGGTGCCGGAAAATCCACACTACTAAAAGTGTTTGCCGGCTCGCTGCAGCCCGCAAGCGGAACGGTTTGGCTAGGAAAACGAATGCTCAAAGCCGTTCCGGCAAAAGAACTGGCCAGAAAGCGGGCCGTGCTTTCGCAGCATTTTCATATCAATTTTCCCTTTCGGGCAGAGGAAGTGGTGATGCTGGGACGACTACCGCACGAAACGGGAGACAAGGTGGATCAGGAAATTTGCAAACTTATGATGGAGAAAACCGACACGCTCAAATTTGCCGGAAGAACCTTTACCAGCCTTTCGGGAGGCGAACAGCAGCGGGTGCAGCTGGCTCGCGTTTTAACGCAGATTTGGAGCGTCAGCCGGGAACCGAAATATCTGCTGCTTGACGAGCCGACATCAAGCATGGATTTGATGCAGCAGCAACAGGTTCTGGAATTGATAAAATCGGTTTGCGGCGAGCATATTGGTGTGCTGGCGATTGTCCACGACCTGAATATGGCTTCACAATTTGCCGACAATGTACTCTTCCTGAAAAAAGGCAAGCAAGTGGCTCAGGGACATTTGGCAGATGTGTTTCAGAAAAAAATTATCGAAGAAACTTTCTCTCATCCCGTCAAAATGATCCCCTGCCCAGGCAACCGGTGCCCGTTCGTTATTGCCGATTCCTGCAAGCACCCGACAGCAGCTGAAGCAACAAACAAAATGCAGGACCAATCCGGCAGGCAGTTACACTTCAAACAAAACAAAAGCATCAGTTAGAACAACGAATCTCACTATAAATGGAATCAACACATCAAACTAAAACACTACAGGGACAAGCATTAAAAGAAGCCGCCGCTCGGCTTTCCGCAGAGGAACCCCGGCTTTACCCGCGAGACATCGCCGCACGATTAGGCGTTTCGGAAGGAGAACTGGCAGCCTCCAAAACGGGAGAAAACACTGTTCGCTTAGAAGGCACATGGCAGAATTTTGTGAAGCGCCTGCCGCAGCTGAACAAAGTGATGTCGCTAACCCGAAACGAAGGCTGCGTACTGGAACACAAAGGCACGTTCCAAAAAGTGCAAACATTCGGAGAAGGACACCATGCCATGGGACAGGTCCTCGGACCTATAGAAACACGCATATTTTTCCATGCTTGGCACGTCGCTTTTTATATCAGCCAGCCCGAAAAAAAGGGATTCAAGGAAACTATTCAGGTTTTTGACAAATCAGGCGAAGCAGTAACCAAAATCTACCTAGACGAAAAAAACGGCAACCGCAAAGCATGGGACCAGCTTATTGCCGACTTCAAAAGCAAAGACCAAAGCAATGCATTCATTACCGAAAGTTATCAGAAAGCCGACACTTTGTCAAAAGAAGAGATTGACGCGAAGGCGTTCCGAAACGACTGGAAATCGATGAAAGACACGCATGAATTCTTCAGCATGCTGCGCAGGCACCAAGTTCACCGCATAGACGCGCTGCACCTGGCAGGAAAAGAATTTGCCTACAGGGTAAAACCAGAAGGTTTGCAGCTTTTGCTTGAAAATGCCGCTGAAACGGCCTTTCCCATCATGATTTTCGCCGGCAACCGCGGAAACGTCCAGATACACCAGGGCAAGATCAATCGCGTGGTGCCGATGAATCACTGGCTAAACATTATGGATCCGAATTTCAACATGCACCTGCGCATGGATTTGGTAAACGAAGCCTGGGTGGTGCGCAAGCAGACAAAAGACGGCATTGTCACCTCCCTTGAACTTTTCAGCAAAGAGCGCGAACTGATTGCCCAGTTCTTCGGCCTGAGGAAATTCGGCAAGCCGGAAAAAGAAGACTGGAGAAAACTAATATACAGCTTGGAAAGAGTTTAAAATCAAGCCAAGCAGGAGCGGTTACCGCTCTTGCTGACCTTTAATAAAATTTTTTTTATCTAGATGTTTAGAATTAATCTCATTAAAAATAAAAATGAAAGCTTTTTTCCTTTTTTTCTTCTTAAGCATTTTTTCTTTCAATAGCTGGGCACAACACCTGAAACTGCTTGACTCCGAAACAAAGAAACCCATAGAAGGTGCTGTCCTGGGCAAAAAAGCAGACGAAAAAAGTCCGGGATTCTGTGAAATTTCGGACTACAAAGGAAAAATAAAACTGCCTTTTTCGCCAGGCGGCAAAGCCGTAAAGCTTGAAATTCATCACTTAAGCTACCATAACGTTTTCATTACGTGGAAAGGACATGCTGACACGACAGTATTTCTGAAGCCAGTCAATCAGCACTTAAACGAAGTGGTGGTGACAGCGCATCGCAGGCCCGAATCTGCAAAAAATGTTGTGTATAAGGTGCAGGTAATTGACCGGGAGAAAATCGAACAGTCGGGCTCGACGGATTTGCCTGCTGTGCTGGCAATGCTCCCGGGGCTGAACTTCACACAAAACGGAGCTACCGGAACTTCTGATTTGGTGATGCAGGGACTTGAGGGAAATTACGTGAAAATTCTGGTAGACGGCATCCCGATGGTGGGAAAATCCGGAACCGAAGAAGAAATTGATCTTTCCCACATCAACATCAATCTCGTGGAGCGGGTTGAGATCGTTGAAGGACCAATGGCCGCTGCATTCGGTGCAGACGCCCTGGCCGGCGTTATCAATATCATCACGAAAAAGGGCGCCGAAAACATGGAGCGCGTCAGCGTGTCCGCGTCATGGCAAGAAGAAACCGTAGGCTCGTCGTACGGTGCCGACGAAAGCAAGCGCAGCGGCGATGCGACGGTAAATCTCAGACTGTCGCCGAAGACAACCTGGCAGGCGTCAGCAGGATGGAGAGATTTTAAAGGCTGGAAAAACGAATATGAAGGACGCCGATACTTTTGGCACCCGAAAGAACAATTCCTGTGGAGCAGCCTGCTCCGCCGCCATGACAAGAACCTTGACCTGTATTACAAAATCAGTTTTTTGGACGAAACGATTGTTTCTTACGGCGAGTTCAGCGGCATAGGCACTCCTACGGCTATTGATCAACATTTCGTATCGAACCGCTGGACGCACTCGCTGAAAAGCACTTGGAACTTCAGCCATACGAGTACACTGAGCGCCTATATCTCCTATGCCGACTATATCCGGGACGCGGAAACCTACGCTGTAAACGGACTCGACGGATCAAAATCCAAAACTAAATCATCGGACTTTGGAACTGCAGGCTGGAATGCCAGAGCTGAATACAGCCGGCAATGGAAATCGGTGAATTTGTCGGTTGGATCCGACTTGTCTTCGGAAAAAGGATCGGGGGATAAAATAGCGAATGCCGAAACGCTGTACACAGCCGGCTTGTTCTGTGCCGCGGAAATGAGGTGGAAGGACCGGATAAAAATCCGACCGGCGCTCCGTTATTCTTACCACTCCGTTTACAAATCACCGTTGATTCCGCAGATTAACATTAAAGCAAACTTAACGGAGCAACTGAGTCTTCGGGCCGCTTACGGAAAGGGCTTTCGCGCCCCGTCCATCAAAGAACTCTTCTACAGCTTCGTGGACAGCAATCACAATATTAAAGGAAACAAAGACCTGAATCCGGAAAAATCAGTCAACTATCAGGCAGGCATTCAGTGGCAAAATGAACTAGCGAAAAACTGGATGTCCCAGTGGAGCGCCAGTGCATTTTACAACGACATCGAAGACAAAATCGAGTACTTTCAGTCGGTTAGCGACGCAACCCAGTACACCGCCTACAATGTTCTGAGCAAAAAAACCAAAGGACTTTCTCTTGAGCACAAAACCGTTTTCAGAACGCTTGCCTTATCGCTGAACTACAGTTATACCGGTGTTTCGAACGAGCTGAACTCTAAAAACGACGAAGATTTTGGCTATTTCTCGGAATGGGCAGCCGCCGCATCGCACAGCCTGAAAAAATGGAAGTTAAACCTGAACCTAAACTACAAATACACCGGTGAAAGACCGATCCCAAGAGAAAACAACGGAATATTTTACATGGAAAAGGTTGAGGCACACCACATGCTCGATTTCACTTTCCTTAAAAAACTTCCGATAGGCTTCACCATTTCAGGAGGAGCCAAAAATATCCTGAATGTTACCGCCTTAAGACTGGAAGGGCCCGGGCACAATGCAGAAACCTCACAGACAGTTGGTTATGGCCGCTCCTATTATCTAAAACTCACTTATCAATTTTTAAAATAAAATCATTTTCAATAACAAATACAACACAAATGAACATACTAAAAAGAACCGCGTTCTTCATTTTTACTGCTTTAATTTACGCCTCATGTTCCAGCAGCGAGGATGACATTGCCAATATTCCGGTAGTCGAAGGATCAACGGTTATCAAAACTGAAATGGGCGCTGACCAGTCAAAGCAGGTATACGTGAACCTGAACGAAGGAAAATCAGGCATAGCACAGGTAAAAAACAATCTGTGGGACCTGGCTTTTTTCAACGGCAGCGACTTCGTCGTGAAAATTAACTATACGATAGGCGCCCGTGCGCTGGCTACCGGAGCGGCTTCATTTAACGAGCTAAGCCAGGAAAAAATCGACGAAATAAAAAAGAAGCTGCCCGGCGGCTATGCCGACCCTGTGGAGTCGGTGGACAATCAAAACGGAAGCTTTGAAGAAACAGCCATCGCCCGCGTGTCGGCTAACGCTAAAGAAAATCAAGTGTACCTGCTGAAACTGGGATCTGTAACCACACACGGAGAACAGGGTCCGGTAACGCAAACCCTAGGCTGGAGACTGATTCAGCTGCGGCAAAACGGGAGCGAATACACCCTGGAATATTCAGAAGTTGGAGAGGGAAAAGACTTCAAGGCTACGGAAACCATTAAAATACGAAAAAGAAGCGGCTACAATTTCAGTTACCTCTCATTGAAAGCCAAAAAAACGGTAGAAGCAGAGCCTAAATCCGAAAGCTGGGACATTCTGTTTACAAAAATGAGCGACCGCGCAGAAGACTTCGGCGGAATTGCCTACACCTTTACCGATTATGTGCTGATAAACACCCTGGGAGGCACACAAACCGCGGAAATAAGACTGAAAGAAGGAGAAGACTGGGACGCCGCGTTTGATGCGTTTACGGCCGAAAATGCTGCGGGGCTGGAATTCACTAAAGGTCAGAATAAAATCGGCAGGACTTGGCGCGCGCTGAATTTCGATGCCAAGAAATATGAAATCAAAAAAGACCGGTTTTATGTGATAAAAGATGTACACGGCTACATGTACAAACTGCGGCTGACTTCGCTGTACGATAAAAGCGGAAAACGCAGCGGACCGGAATTTCAATATGTTCACCTGAAATAAGAAATGGCCGGAAATTGATCCTAATAGGTCTGTGTTTCAGGAATCATTTTCCTGGCCATACTTGTCTGATGCTCATCTGGGCTGGATGCGTTGCGTCCCTGTTTTCGGCACGGGTGTTCTGCCCGTGCCCTTGTTAGTTTTTTTAAAAAAATAAAAATGCTGCCTTTGAAAAAAACCGGAAACCAAATGCCGGATTTTGCTGCACTGTATGCCGGAAAAATCAAAGAATTGCTGCACAAACCTCCTCGAAAAAATGCTGAACGGGTTGCCTATTTGCACACGCCGTTTTGCCGTTCCCGCTGCTCGTATTGTCCTTTCTACCGCTATACAGAGAAAAAATCAACGAACTTTGCACAGCAAACAGCAACGATGATCGAACAATGGGGGACATCGCCTTTCGTAAGCCAAGCGCCTTTCGACATTGTCTTTTTCGGAGGAGGCACACCAACTCTGCCCAATGCTCAGGATCTAAACCACCTTTTAACAGCATTCAACAAACATTTCAAAAAAAACGACAACTGCGAATTCACTTTCGAAACGACACTTACCCACATTACGCCTGAGCGCTTGGAAGTCCTGAAGCGACAGGAGGTCAATCGTCTGAGCATCGGATTGCAGACGTTCGATGAAAATCTGCGAAAAATGCTTGGCCGGCCCTCTACTCTCGACAATATGCTGCGAAAAATCAGAATGGTAAAAGAAGCGGGATTCCGTTTCAATTTGGACATGATGTACGGTTTGCCGGGACAAACCGCGGAAGAATTCGCTGACGGCATAAGGAAAGCAATGGACTGCGGAGCGGACAATATCTCTCAGTACCAGCTGCAGCTGTTCGATGACACACCTTTGAAACAGTCTTTGAAAAAAGGAAAATTTTTTGCTTTGCTCGACGAGGAATCCGTTTTTCAAATGCAGCTGGCCGGCCTTGAAACCTGCAAAGCATACGGCTACAAACAATGGAATCTCAAAAACTTTTCGCCCGGGGGCGAACCTTGCCGCTATACGCAAACCGTCTACAAAGAACGTGATATGCTTCCGCTGGGCTCCGGCGGCGGCGGCATGATCGAAGACTACAGCATTTTCACCTTTCCTCAAATCGAAAAATATTACGAAGCCATTAAGAAAGGCTGCTATCCAGTTTTTCAATTAAAGAAAACTTCAAATGAAGGACTCATTCAAAAAAAACTAACAGGCATTTTGGAAAGCGGAAAAATTGATGTCAAAAGCTTCGAAGATGCTTTTGGAACAAACTGCCTAAAAAAATACAGAAAACACTTCCGGCTCTGGAAACAGCAGAACTGGATGCGCCAGGAAGGTAAGAACTTCGAAATAACCATCGAGGGCATGCGGCATTTTATGAAAATGAAAAAAGTCATCTTGACCTAAATTCTCCGCCAAAGCCCGCAATGACGTTTTTCTGTTCTTGAATGAAAACAACGCTCGCTTAAACAAAAAGCCAGCGCTTTCGTGCTGGCTTTTTGTTTATGATAAAATCAATATTTTTACATTCTCTCCGGAACGTCAACTCCCAGCAAGCCCATTCCCTTTCGAATCGTAGAGGCTACGGCTTTCGAAAGCGCTACGCGAAACTGCAAAGCATTTTCATCTTTCTCTGCAAAGATAGACACCTCAGCATAAAAACGGTTGTACTCCTTAGCCACGTCATACACATACTGAGCAATCACTGAAGGTGCATAATCCTCAGCGGCTTCCTTGATTTTTTCCGGAAATTCTCCCAGCAGCTGAATCAATTCCGCTTCCGTTTTCTCCAGTTTGTTTACATTCAAAAAAGCTTTGGCATGTGCGTCAATGCCCAGTTGTTCTGCTTTCCTCAAAATAGCCGAAATACGCGCGTGAGTATACTGAACGAACGGCCCTGTGTTTCCCTGAAACTGAATCGAATCTTCAGGATTGAACAGCATTCGTTTTTTCGGATCCACTTTCAACAAAAAGTACTTCAATGCACCCAGTCCCAGCGTGCGGTAAAGCTCTTTCGCTTGCACATCAGTGAAGCCTTCAATTTTTCCCAGCTCTTTGGTATGCGATTCAGCCGTATCGAACATCTCCTGCATCAAATCGTCAGCATCCACTACGGTTCCTTCCCGCGACTTCATTTTTCCAGAAGGCAGGTCCACCATGCCGTAAGAAAGGTGGAACATTCCTTTTGCGTACGGACGCCCCAGCTTGCCGAGAATTTTGAACAAAACGTCAAAGTGGTAATCCTGCTCGTTTCCTACCACATAGATCGACTTGTCCACCTGAAAATCCTTGAACTTAAGATCTGCCGTACCCATGTCCTGAGTAATGTAAACAGAGGTTCCGTCGCCGCGAAGAACCAATTTATGGTCCTGACCTTCTTCTGTTAAGTCCGCCCAAACCGATCCATCGTCCTTTTTATAAAACACGCCTTTGTCAATACCCTCGCTCACAATGTCTTTTCCAAGCAAATAAGTGTTCGACTCATAATAATAATGATCAAAATCAACACCCATCGTCTTGTAAGTCGCGTCGAAGCCTTCATAAACCCAATCGTTCATCTGCTTCCAAAGGCTCACGGTTGCATCCTCTCCCGATTCCCATCTTTTCAACATCGCCTGAGCTTCCTTCATCAGCGGCGCTTCTTTTTTGGCCTGCTCCTCTTCCATTCCCTGCTCGGTGAGAGCACTAACCTCTTTCTTCAACTCTTGGTCGAAGCGCACATAATATTTACCGATAAGGTGATCGCCCTTTATGCCTGAGCTCTGCGGCGTCTCTCCCTCGCCGAATTTCTGGTAAGCCAGCATCGACTTGCAGATGTGAATGCCGCGATCGTTCACCAGGTTCACCTTAGTTACATTGTAGCCGTAGGCCGAAAGAATCTGCGAAACAGAATAACCTAAAAAGTTATTGCGGAGGTGCCCCAGGTGCAGCGGCTTGTTGGTATTAGGCGACGAATATTCCACCATCACCTTTTCTTTTTTCGGTGCATGGAATCCATAATTCTCCTCCGTCATCGATTCGAAAGCCTTTACCCAGGCCGAATCAGCGATAACAAGATTCAAAAATCCTTTCACCACATTAAAATCCGCAATGACTTCCGGAGCATTGTTTTTCAAATATTCTCCAATCACTCTTCCTGTCTCCTCCGGATTTTTCCTGCTCATTCTGGCAAATTGAAAAGTCACAAAAGTGAACGATCCCTCGAAGTCTTTACGAGTAGGCTGCAGCTTGATTTCGTCAACGGAAACTTCTGCCTCAAACAATTCTTTGAAGGCTGCTGCAATTGCTTGTTGAATTTGAAAACTAATTGTCATAAACGTTTTATGATTTTACGGATTTTTAAATCCTGAGCAGGCGACAACAGGAAGATCCTGCATCCCCTTTAAATAATTTCGATTTTTTTGTACTTCGTACTTTTATATTATTTTCAGTTATGTTTCATAGCCAACGAATCAGCCAAATAATAACATAAGTGAAATTAAGAGCAGTACTTAGAATGTAAAATTAATA
>JAKSBZ010000018.1 GCA_022360875.1 Cytophagales bacterium
CAACGACTACGGCGACAGCATCCACGGTGCGGACAGCGAGCAGCGTAAAGGGCCGCAGCGGACAATTCAGGCCGGGCTCATCAGTCTGCAGTCCATGAGAAAAGCGATGGTTTTGTTTGGAGGCTTGTCTTTGAGTTGCGGCGTGTTGTTGTTGCTGTATGCACTGGACGATTATCAGGCGCTTTTGTTCTTTCTGCTGCTGGGCGGAGTTTCAATTATCGCCGCCGTTACTTATACTGCCGGCAGAAAACCCTACGGTTATGCAGGTCTGGGCGATATTTCGGTGCTGCTGTTTTTCGGATTTACCGGAGTGCTCGGCAGTCTGTATCTTTTCCAGCATGAGCTGCTGGTGGTGGATGTTTTGCCCGCTGTCAGTTGCGGGTTGTTCGCTGTAGGTGTTTTAAATGTAAATAATATTCGTGATATTGAGTCGGACAAACGGGCGGGCAAGCTCTCGATCCCCGTTCGTTTGGGAAGATCAAAGGCTGTAGTGTACCATTGGCTGCTGTTGACCGGAGGAGTGCTCGCTGCTCTAGTATACGCCTGGCTTCGTTTTGAGCAAGTTGTTCAGTGTTTTTTTCTGATAAGCCTGCCGTTGTTTGTTATTAACGGGCGGGCCGTTGTGCGTTGCAAAAGTCCGGCAGAGCTGGACCCCTATTTAAGACAGCTGGCTTTTGCCTCACTGTTGTTTGTGCTTACTTTTGGGCTGGGACTTATCTGGTAAGTGGCTGAAAGTAAAAAAGACGCATAAAAATACTAGGTTGTTGGGCAAGACGTTCGGTATATAGAATTGAACGGGCCTGCATGCCAGTACACTTGGCCGTTTAAGGAGATTTAAAATTCAAAATAAGGAGGAAGTGTGGCTCTTAGAAAAAAAATAAACACCCGCTGCGAGCTTTGTGCTTCAAGGGAATGCTCTCACTTTGCGGATCTCTCGGCAGAAGAGCTCTCTTCGCTGAGCGACAGTAAAAGCTGTGTGACATATAAGAAGGGACAAACTCTGTTTTATGAGGGTACCCGTCCGCTGGGGCTTTTTTGCATAAACCAAGGGAAAGTAAAGGTTTTTAAAATGAGTTCGGACGGCAAAGAGCATATCATCAGTTTGGCAAAGCCCGGAGATTTTCTTGGGTACCGCGCGCTGATCGGAGAGGAATTTTACGCCGCCTCGGCCACCGTAATAGAAGAAGCGACAATTTGTTATATTCCCAAACACAATTTTCTGAGTTTGCTGCAGTCCAATCCGCAGTTTTTCTCTCGAATGACCAAAGCGTTGTGTTATCAGCTGGGGATTATGGAGCAGAAGCTGCTAACATTGGCGCAGAAGTCAGTGCGGGAGCGGCTTGCCGGCACACTATTGATGCTCAAAGAAACTTACGGCGTGGATGAAGAGGGAAAAAGCACCTTGGTTGATATTGCCCTTTCGCGCGAAGATCTGGCCAACATTGTCGGCACGGCTACTGAAACTGTCATCAGGCTTATTTCGGAATTTAAGTCGGATCAGCTGATTGCTCTTCAGGGAAAGAAAATACGCATCCTAGATGAGAAAGGATTGATGAAAGCTGCGGACTTCTACGATTCTTTTGATTAAGCAGTGCAAAAAAATAAAGAAATAGTACGAGCCTCTTCTTTTCAGGAGAGGCTCTTTTGTTGAATTATGATGAAAGTCATTGTTTTACACTGAGGAACCTCTTACTTTTTGACAGTCAGACCAAACTACACACATCACAATACCACCGCTATGAAGAAAATATTGATACCGACCGATTTTTCTGACCAGGCAAGTTATGCGCTGAAACTGGCCTGTCAGATCGCTAGCCAAAGTAAGGCCTCCATAATATTGATGCATATTGTGGAAGACGTGTCTTTGCAGGAGGCGGGGCTGCAGGCAGATCAGATAAGCATGCTGCCTAACCGCGATGACGTATATATGCTCAAGCGTTTGGAGCAGTCAAGAAAACAGCTTCTTGATCTGGTGGACCAGCATCATACTGAAGGGGTGGAATTCTTGACAAAAATTAATGTCGGCAACCCTTACCGAAATATTTCCAAGACAATTACCGAAGACGAAGTGGATCTGATAGTGATGGGGACAAAAGGCATTTCGGGAATTGACGAAGTATTGATAGGGTCAAATACAGAAAGGGTTGTGCGGTATTCCAGCTGTCCGGTGATTACCGTGAAGGAGCCTGTAAAATTAGAGAGCATCAAGGATATAGTGTTTGCGGCTTCGTTTAACACCTCGAATGACAAGGTGGTGAAAAATCTAATAAAACTGCAGGAAATGCTGGATGCAAAACTTCATTTGCTGCGGGTGAATACGCCAAGCAATTTCTTGGTAGACAGAGATTCCAAGGAAATGATAAAACAGTTTGCCAAAAAGAATAAGCTTGAGAATTACAGCATAAATATTTACAATGACCTGGACGAAGAAGACGGCATTCGCTATTTCGCCAACGAAATAAATGCCGATCTGATTGCTATGGCGACTCATGGACGCACAGGCTTGATGCATCTAATTGGAGGATCCATAGCTGAAGACATAGTCAACCATGCCAAGAGGCCGGTTTGGACTTGTAGAATTAAGTAGAAAGAATTAAGGGAGAGGGACGTGTAAAGGCAGTTCCTGGTATTTAAGAACTATGGCAAAAATATTAGTAGCTTTTGAGGGAGTGGCCCCGGTGGCTTCGAGTATCGTGCAGGTGCCGAAAGCATTTTTTAGTGTGAACAGATCGCCGAAATTTACAGGGGTGGTGGCAGCGGATGCTGATAATGCGTGGAAGGAAAGCAAGGAAGACGATCTGGCGGGACAAGGGCGTTTGCAGCAGTTGGCTCAGAAAATGAGAGCGTATGCGTTTGAGTCCGGTCTGAAGGTCGATGTGCTTCCGAAGCTGATGTTTTCGTCAAACCAGATAGTTGAGAAGACGCCGTTCAAAGATTTGATGGTGATGGACTACAAGGCTTGTTTCAACTTTGTGAAGGGGGAAGGAGAAGACTCCGACAGCTCGGAATTGTTTAATGTGCTAAGGGAAAGCCAGTGCCCGATTCTGATTTTGCCTGAACAGTTTGAGAAGGTGGAACACGTCGTATTTTGCTATGACGGCAGAGATTCCTCGCTGTTTGCCATAAAGCATTTTTCTGTTCTTTTCGCAAAGCAGCTCCGCGACAAGGTAGTGACGGTGCTAACTGTTGATCCAGAAGAAGGAGAGGGCATTGCCAACGAAAAGGAACTAATGGGGTATTTAACGCACCATTTTACGAATGTTGGTGTTAAGCGCATACAGGGAGAAGAAATATCTCAGGAAATCTATGACTTCTCTTCAAACTTGCCTGATCCGCTGTTGGTCATGGGCGCTTACGGGCGTACTCAATTGTCGCATACATTGGTGCCGAGTGTGGCTCGGGGCATTATTTTCAGAAAAAAACTTCCGGTATTTATTACGCATAAATAATCTTTTGCCGGAAAACTCCGGCGCAAACGCAAAGGCAGCTTGCTGAGCTGTCTTTGTACTCACTCTTTGTTTTATGCAGCCCTTTCATTTGGCTGAAGAGCAGGTATTTTTCATTGTGCTGAGTATTGGCTGAAAAACCATGTCTGCGGCTAAGGTTTGCAAAATCTTCACTTTTCCCAAACAGGCGATTTTTTTATATTTCAATAGTTATTCGTTTTCATAATTTACAAGCTCGAGTATTTCTAGCACACAGAAAAGGCTCATTAAGCCTGAGAAGTATTTAGCATGTGGTACAGGTGTCCAGGAATAGGTGGCCAGCTGAAAATCACATTGAGTTTGTGCGGTCAATGGTTTTTGTTTTTTAAAAAAACGAAAACAGATTGGCTTATCTCTTGAGTAGGGAGTGAAAAACGTCTTTGCCGAAATCAGGAGAATGTTTCAGAAACGACAACCTGCTCGAGGAATAAAAACACTTCACATATCCAAGAAGCCTGTTCTGCAGCGCTGTTCCCGTTTTGCGAGTAATAATAACAGTCTTTCCGGTGTTATTCAGGCGGTTTTGCGCACGGCGCGTCTTAGAAATTTGGCATACGGATATCGATACAAATCTTCAAAGCTCGAGGTCAATCCCGAAGTGCGGCTTAAAGGAGGCCAGATGCTGCTGGTTGATGATGCTGTCGCGCTTTCGGTGAGCAGAGATGAAGACGGAGGGCTTTGGTATCCGGCTTATATGTTGGGGGTTGGAGAGGATTTTTGGGTGAACGGGCAGTTTTTAGACTGGCCGGAGGAAAGTGATTCGTTCAGGCAGCTGATGGGGATGTTCGAAGAGTGCTGGAACGGTGCGGTTTTCCGCAAGCCGGACTATAAGCCTCTTTTTGACACCTTGCAGAAAAATCTGTTTGGCCATTATTCGCGCTCACGAGTAGCTAAAGGGAGTTTTGATCGCGCGGAACAAATTGAGCTTGCAAAAGAAATCATGGCATTGCTGGCTTCGCGCCCTGCGAACATATGGCTTTACCTTTCTCTTTTGGGCAACAGGGGGTGCCGGTATTTACATGAAGATTTGTCGAGAATTAGCAATTTTCGCCGTTTCCCAAAATATTACTTACATGTTTATGGACCATGGGCCGAAAAGCAAAGAAACGGGAAGCCGTTTAGGTCTTCTGCTTCGGATATTCAAAATGTGCCCTATTTATTCAGCATTTATCTGAATATACAGGGTGCGCATCTGTTTCAGGTATTTTCAGATTTATTGCCGCTGCTGGAGGATTCTGCAGTTGGCGAAAGCTATTGTGTCTATTCGCTGATGGTTTCTGTCTTAAGAGGGTTGAAGCTTAGGCCGGATTCTCTTGTTGTCAGAGTGGGCAGCAGCGATGGCTTTGAAAGAGTAAGGACTTTTTTGTTGGGATATGCCCGGGAACATCCGGATTTTTTTATAGATGAATCACTTCCTCTAACTGAGCGGTTTGCAAAGGGAATGAGCTGGAGCCAGGATAATTATTTTAGCAATGTCTGGGAAATGGATGAAAGCATGCTCAGGAAGGTGGGGCGCTTTCTGGACCGTGTGGCTGTGGATGTTGCGGACCACAAAAGATCGTTTTCTTTTTTTGAAAGACAAAAACGCAGGCAGGAATGGGAAGAGATGGAAAAGCTTCTCAAAAGCCTTCAGCTGCAGTGGGTTTCGGGAGAGGAAGCGCCGGAAAGAGTGAATAAGGATGAGCTGAAGAGATTGCATATGTTGAGCGAATCCGCTGTCGGCCGCGGGGCGCCTGGAGCGGTGAGCGAATGGTTAGCGCATTATGACAGATACCAAGAAGTTTCTGAGAAAAGCACTTCCTTTTTTGGGCTGCGGATGCAGGCCATGGCTGATCTTATGGAAAAGAAAATTCGCTTCAGAAACGGGGCAGTCCGCGAGATGATGCGGATTTTTGATTATTACGGGATTGATCTGTACCGTCCCTATCGGAATTGTCCGGTAAAACCGTACAGAAAGGATGAAATGGTGGTTATTGACATGAATTTTCCCGGCGAACAGGATCAGGCTTCGGGTTTTTCTGCCCCAGAAGCTGTTTTCCTGCCTGAAACGGAAAGTCCTTTGGAGAGCTGGGGGAAATTTGAATTTAGTGATGAGTACGGATATGAGATGCAGACGTTTAAGAAGGTTTCCGACGGGAAGCCCGAAAGCGGTGCGCCGCATAAAGTGTATATGCATGAGTATGCAGTGGACGAGAAGCGCCGGCTGAAAGGCGAGATGAGTGAAGAAACGAGAAAAAGGGTAGAGGAGCTGAGAAAAAAAATGGAGGAGCTGAATAGGGGGGAATCAGCTAAAAAATAAGAGACCCGCACGGGGTCTCAAGTTGGTTGTTTATTTTTGGCTGCATCGGTTTCTCAGCAGAAAATCGGCCAGCACCAGTGCGGCCATCGCTTCAACGATCGGCACAGCTCTCGGCACTACGCACGGATCGTGCCGTCCTTTACCCGATACAGTTACTTTTTCTCCTGCTTCATTGATGCTTTCCTGATCTTTCATCAAAGTCGCCACAGGTTTGAAGGCTGCGCGAAAATAAATGTCCTCTCCATTGGAGATTCCCCCCTGAATGCCTCCGGAAAAGTTTGTCTGGGTTTTTACTTTTCCGTCTTCGGTATAAAAAACGTCGTTGTGTTCGGAACCTCGCAAGCTTACCCCGTCAAAGCCGCTGCCGTATTCAAAGCCTTTGCATGCATTAATACTCAGCATGGCTTTGCCTAGCTCGGCGTGCAGACGATCGAAAACCGGTTCGCCAAGTCCCGCAGGTGTTCCTTTTATCACTGCGCTTACTACGCCTCCTATGGTGTCTCGGTCTTTTCTTACCGAGTCAATCAACTCAATCATTTTTTCGGCCATATTCTGGTCGGGACAGCGGACGATATTGGTTTCAGCAAGGCTCAGGTCGAGCTCCTGATAATTTTTGTTGAGTTTCAGAGCGCCGGCTTGCGAGACATAAGCCTGAACGGTAATGCCGTATTCTTTTAAAAAAAGTTTGGCGACTGCTCCCGCCGCAACACGCGCTGCGGTTTCCCGGGCCGAGCTTCTTCCGCCTCCCCGGTAATCCCGAAGTCCGTATTTTTGCTGATAAGTATAGTCCGCATGGCTTGGACGGTACCTGTCGGCTATGTGCGAATAGTCTTTGCTTCTTTGGTCTTGGTTTCGGATCAGCAGCGCAATGGGTGTGCCGGTTGTTTTTCCGTCAAAAACGCCTGAGAGTACTTCGAATTCGTCGGCCTCTTGCCTGTTTGTGGTGATTTTTGACTGACCGGGTTTTCGTCTGCTCAGTTCTTGCTGGATGAAGGTTTCGTCAAAGGGCACGCCGGCCGGGCAACCCTCAATTACTACGCCGATGGCTTTTCCGTGCGACTCGCCGAATGTGCTGATCGAGAATATTTTTCCGTATGAACTTCCCATAGTAGTTTGCGATACATTGGTTTGGTACAGATGCAAAAAAAGGAAGCTCAGCTTCCTTTTCCAATTATTTTGTTGTTTTAATAATCCTCATTTGCCTTTATATCCGCTGCCGCATCTTTGTTTCAGCAGCTTGTGCTGTGGCAACGAAGTCTTTCATGCCCATTATAGGTTTTCAGCTTATCGTTCATTTTGTTTTTCGACTGAGTTGATAGATAATCAGGCCAATGGAAGCAAGCGAAAAAACAGTCAGAATCCAGCGAAGCCAAGGTGTTGGCTTTAGTTCTTTCAGGTGGTTGTCGGCGGTTTCTATCTGAGCATAAAAATCGCCCAGGTCGTTGGACTGTATCGTTTGGTTTTTCATGCTTTCACCGCTTACGCGCAGCACAATGCGGGAGCGGAGCGTGTCATATTTTTCTTCTCTCGGATTGAAATATATCCATTGAAAAAAGTCACCTAGCTTATAAATTCCCGGTTCTTCAGCCATGCCGTAATAGCTGAATGTCTTGGTGCCCAGCACAGAGTTCCCGTTTTTGTTGATGTTCTGCCAAACGTTAGGCGGGTACAGCTCGATGCCTTCAATTTCGGGAAGTTTGGGCTGCTCGATTCCTGAAATATTGCCTTTTCCAGTGATGGAAAAACTGTACTCCAGGCTTTCTCCGGTTTTCAGATTCTTGCGGTTGATTTTTTCATTCAGGCGGTAATCCCCTACGGAAACCTGTTCTTTCAGCGGGTGAGGAGGCAGGTCTTTTACCTGTATGGTGACTGCCTTTGAGCGGAACGTTTTAATGTCTTCCTTCAGGTTCTGTCCGAAGAAAGAAGGGTTCTTGGCCTGTTTATATTTAATAATTGAAAACGGGAATGAAGGAATTTTCAGCGTTTCGTTGTTGAGCGGGTACCAAGTGGCCTGGTAAAATTTGTGCTGAAGGAAGTTCTTTCCGTTGATCTGCACGGGCACGCCTTCGCTGGATCCTACGTCGAAGGTTTCCTCCCAGCAGTTTTCCGGTTTTATTTCTTTAATGATTTCCTGAAGCTGCTCATTGAGCTTGTAGGTTTCGTAACGCGCTTTTGTCGGGTATTCCGTGTAAAAAGCAATAGTTACGTTTACGCCTTCACCGACATAAATGTTCTTTTTGTTGGCTGAAATGGAGAAGAAAGCATCGGACTTGACGTCCACATATTCTTGGGGCTGGCTTTGGTATCCGAAGGGATCAAATGGGTCGAAAAAGCTTCTCCGCCGCTGTCTGGGTCTTTGTTTTGCTTCGCTGACTGTGATGGTGGTTCCCGGAGAACGGAGCGTCTGGCCGTTGACCTCCAGCTCAAAAGCGGGGAGTGTGTACGAGCCTTTTTGCTTGGGATAGTAATCCTGGGTCAGCTCGTAGGATTGGGATACCTGTCCGTTGATCATGGAATATGAGCTCGACGAAGATGTGCGGCTCTTCACAAATCCCGGAATTTCCGGGAATTTGCCATAGGAGCGAAGTTGGTCGTTTTTTACGACGATGGTGATTTGAAAGGGCTGATTGAGACTAATCTGGTTGTTGCCTAGTTTTAGGCTGACGGACTGGCCAATGCCTTGCAGGCTGGTGAGTATAAAAAATAATAAAAATGGAATAAACCTGTGTTTCATCATTTGCAAATTTTATTTCAGCGGCGCCCTCCGCCGTTTTTCCACAATGGAAGTTGTGATAGCGGACAGACTCGCATTGATTTCTTTCTAGGCTGCTAAATTTAATAAAGAAATTCGAGGATCTAAAAAGGAAACGGCTCCTGGAGTGTCTGGAAGATGTCCTTTCTGGAATAACGACCAAAGCGTGCAAATCTGATAAACGGCTTCAGTGTATGGAATATAACATTTTTAAAAAAATCACGGATTTGTTGACAGGGTCAAGGTAAAAGAGATGCTTTATTATGCACTCCCCAAAAATGAATTTTTTTTATCAAAATATTCCTTAAAATTTTTGATGGTTCTTGAATTTGGGGCGAAAAAAAGATAGATTAGCGGTGAATTAATACATATCACAGGGGGTGGGACGTTATATTTTTTGAAAAAATAATTTTTTTATGCTGAATTACTGTAAAACAATTTTGTCAAAAGTAAGCTTTGATCGCATTCTATTCAGAAAAGAGTTGAGAAAGGCTTTAGACATGTTGTTGCCCTCCGAAAAAGAGGAACTGAAGAGGTGGTGTTTCGATCAATTTAGCGATAGCCATCCGCAAATTTTAATTGAACAATTTTGTTAATATTTCAAAAAGCGGTTTCTTGAGCCGCTTTTTTTGTTGCCTTTCCCATTTCATACATTTGGCTTTTTTCATAACTTTCTGAATTCTATCCAGAAAAAGATATATCTCTGCAGGCAAAGTTATTTATTTCCACTCGCTGTAAGGGTGTTTGGCTAAATTCGAATTGTAATACCTCGGATCCTTAGTCACTTCTTCGCCCAGCCAGTCTGGGCTGATAAACGCTTCGTCTGGGCTGCTTAGTTCAATTTCGGCCATAACAAGGCCTTCGTTGTCGTTTTCGAAAACATCAATTTCCCAAATTTTTCCTTCGTAGGCGAGTTTGTACCTGGTTTTTTCGATGTAAGGCTTTGGACATAGCCTCAGCAGCTCCTGTCCCTCCGAAAAAGGAATTCTGTATTCATATTCTTTGCGAACCGGTCCGTTGCTTTTGCCTTTTACTGTCAGATAGGCGTGTTCTCCCGCCAGCCGTATGCGGACCGTCCTTTTTTTGTGACTGCTCAGGTAGGCTTGCCTGTATTTCTGTCCAGTAAGTGGTTTCAGAAAATCAGTTTGTTATACCAAGAATTTTCGTTCTATTTCAAGAGCCATAAGAATTGGTGTGGTTACGATTAATAAAATTGCAGAAAATTACTCTTAAAATACGAAAAACAGACATTAATGTCACTCTTTTTTTAGTAAACCGGCAGTGAGCCAATTGGCGATAGCCTGTCGGTTGTTGGGCGGCAGGAAGCGTTTCTGGTCTTGGGTGTTTTGCAGGTTCCCCAGTTCAGCGTAAACGGCTATCGGCTTGGTCTTTCGGAGCATATACAAGTCGCGGCCTTTGACCACGCCGGTGTAGTGTTTGTTTTTACGAGTTAATCGGTACTTTTTTTTGATGGTCTGCTGCAGTGACGTGGCGAATTTTTTTGAGGCCAGGCTTTTGGGCGCATGATAGAAGAACATGTCGATGCGTTTGTTGCTTGGGCGGGAATCAAGGTGCAGCATCAGCACCCGCTGGAAGCGTATGCCGTTGGCTTTATTGTGTTCGTACAGCTGGTTCACCGCGTCAGCGCGCTGTTTTAGGCGCTGCAGCTGATCCAAAGGAATTTCTTCGCTGGGCCAGCATTTTTCGTTTTGCCCGTTTTTCAGGTACATTGTTTCCCGTATGCCGTCGCTGGGGTCTCGGATGATCATGTAAACTTTGGCGCCGTGGCTTATCAGGTTCCGGGCCAGCCGCAGGCCGATGTCGTAGGCGTATTCGTCTTCGTGAAGGCGGAACTTTCCTTTTCGGGCTATCGCTCCGGGGTCAGGTCCGCCGTGTCCGCTTACGATGTAGTACACGTGGTTTTTCAGCTTCTGGCTTACGGGCGTGATTTCGGAATGCGACTTCCCGAAGATAGGGAAGTTGTCGGGCTTTTTTCCGGCGAGCAAAGGTCTCTCGGAAGGGTCAGGCATGATTTCCTGCCCTTTCATCAGATGGTACGGTACCCAGATCTCCTTGCTTTCCACAATGCTTCTGGGTCGGACTTTTTTTGTCTGGAGGAGCTTGTTGTATTTGACTATGGCTTCGGCGGCGCTCCAGTCGTCCAGTCCGAGGGTTTCTTTGACGCTCTTGCCGTTATACTTGAATTTGAAAATGGGTAAATAGTAGAGCCTTCGGTTTACAAGAGTATGCAGTCCTCCAAGTTTGTTGATTCCAAGAAAAAAGTCTGTGTTTTCTCGGTGGGCGCGAAGCTGATACTTTTTGAAAACAAAATTGACGTCTTTTTCATTGGTGAAGGCAATGCTCACAAATTCATAGTTCTGAGCAAAAAGACTTCTGGAAAAGCAGAAAAGGAAAAAGAAAAAAAATATGAAGTATCGGCGCATTTAGTCAGTTTTAAAATAAAAATGAAACCAAAAATATAAGTTAGGGCAAATAATAAAAGGAATTTGGAGGTTAATGGAGACGTTCAATTGTAAAAAAGCAAGGCTTTTCCTTAGGGAAAGGTTCTGTGATGAAATTGTTAAGATATAATTGTTTTATTTTTTGAATTTTTCCAAGTAAGTTTCCCTTAGGTTTCAGGACGGAGAAATGTCAATTTCCACCATGGTGTTTAAGCCGGATGATGCTTGTTTTTCGGAATTGATGGGGAAGCTTTGCTCGGAATGCTTTAAATACGCTAGGAAGTCTGCGGGATTTGGGCGATAGCTTTGTCATGGATTGCAATATTAAAAAAAATGTACCTGTGTACTTTAATAATCAATCCGGGGGAAATGTAACCGTTTTTCGAGTGTCGGGTCGGATGTTTCTTTCGGCTGGGGCAAAAAAAAAGCACCGCCGGACGGGCAGTGCTATATGTGATTTTGTAAATCTTAAGCTTCTTGAATAGGCTCAACAGAAACTACAGATCGGTTGCTGCGTCCTTTTTTGAAAGTCACGACTCCGTCAGTTAAGGCGAAAAGCGTGTGGTCTTTTCCTAGTCCTACGTTTTTGCCTGGGTGATGAGCTGTGCCACGTTGTCTTACGATGATGTTACCTGCAACGGCAGTTTGTCCACCGAAGATTTTTACTCCAAGACGTTTACTTTCTGATTCTCTACCGTTTTTAGAAGAACCAACTCCTTTTTTGTGTGCCATTGTTCAGATTATTTAGAAATTCCTTTGATTAAAACTTTTGTGAATTGCTGTCTGTGACCGTTCTTCACTTTGTAACCTTTTCTTCTTTTCTTTTTGAAAACGATAACTTTGTCACCTTTTACGTGGTCAAGGATTTCGCCTTCAACTTTGGCACCCTCAATTACCGGAGCGCCTACTTCGACAGCACCCTCATTGTCGATCAACAATACTTTGTTGAATTCTACGGAAGCGCCAGTCTCACCCTCCATAAGCGGAGCGTACACGTACTGATCTTGCGTTACTTTGAACTGCTTTCCTGCTATTTCTACGATTGCGTACATTGTAAACGATTATTTAAAATTCACAAATGATCCGCAAATATACGGAACTTTGTTGATTCGGACAAGCAAGCTGCTCTAATTTCATGAACTGTTTCCGGGGCTGAAGGGTTGTGCGGCTGCAGGTTACATGAACAGTCCAGCCTTGGCTATATTCTATAAACCTTCCTCAAGGATGCGGCGGTTTATTTTCTTGATCAGTCCCGGGCCTTCGTATATAAAGCCCGTGTAAAGTTGAATCAGGGAAGCGCCGGCTTTCAGTTTCTCGACGGCGTCATGAGGCGAGTGAATGCCGCCAACGCCGATGATCGGGAAGCTTCCGTTCGACTGAGTGTGCAGGTATCGGATCACTTCTGTCGACCGGCGGGTCAGCGGCATGCCGCTCAGACCGCCCGCTCCTGCGGCTTCTACTTTTTTGGGATCCGCGCTGAGCGCTTTCCGCGAAATGGTGGTGTTGGTGGCGATGACTCCGTCGATTTTCACGTTTTCAACGATTTCGATGATGTCATCGAGCTGCGAATTGCTTAGGTCCGGAGCAATCTTCAGCAGGATTGGTTTTGGCGCTGGTTTGGAAAGGTTCAGGACTTTTAATTCGTTGAGCAGCTGTTCGAGGGGTTCTTTTTCCTGCAGCGCCCGCAGGTTCGGTGTGTTGGGCGAGCTCACGTTTACGGCGAAATAATCCACATAAGGGTAAAGCGCTTCGAAGCATTTTTTGTAGTCTTCGTTGGCTTGTTCGTTCGGCGTTGTTTTGTTTTTGCCAATGTTTCCTCCTACGATGGCATTCGATTTTTTATTTTTCAGCCGTTCAGCGGCCACAGCGACTCCTTCGTTGTTGAAGCCCATGCGGTTGATAAGCGCCTTGTCTTCGGTTAAGCGGAAAAGGCGGGGCTGCGGATTTCCGGGCTGGCCGACAGGTGTTATTGTGCCGATTTCTACGAAGCCGAAACCCATCGCGTCAAGCTCGTCAACAAGGACGGCGTCTTTGTCAAGTCCCGCAGCCAGGCCGACGGGGTTTTTAAATCGGATTCCAAAGACTTCTCTTTCCAGCTTCGGGCTGCGGTTTTGAAACAGCTTTCGGCATAGTGCCTTCGCTCCGGGAATGCGTAATGCGTTTTTGATAAAAGAAAAGGCGAAGCGGTGAATGCTTTCGGGTGAAAAATGGAAAAGCAGCGGTCGGATAATGGTTTTGTACACGGGGCAGTATTAGGTTTTAGAATATATGGTTCAAAAAAAAGCCGTTGATCAAAATCAACGGCTTTTCATTAAGCTTCTTTTTCAGAATCTTCAGTCTCCGGCTCGAGCACTTCCGGGGCTTCCCGGAACAGCACTTTGTACCAACTCACCAGCTTTTTAATGTCGGAAACATAAACTCGGTCGACGTCGTATTCGGGCAGGATGTGCTTCATGAAAGCTCTTAGCTCTTCGTTTGAAGAACTGCTACCTACTCCCACGTCTTCGCCGAACTCTTCTTTGATTTTCGTCAGCACTTGCTGCAAAGGAACAGAGCCCTCAGCGGTTGTGGTGTAAATCGAGATTTCGTGAAGGATAGACACCCGGCTGTTGGCGTTGGCTACGATTTTTTTCTTTTGAGCATCCAGACTCTGGACAATTACTCCCGAACGTGTCGGTGAAAGAATCTGAAATAAGCCTCCTTTGCCTGAGATAGAAGCAATTTCTGAGATTTTCATGTTTTAATATTTTTTATAATGAATATAAGGTCTTTTTTCAGCAAGCCTTGCATCCTATGCATGACTTCAGTTTGAGCATGGCCACAAAACTATGAGTTAGGAGTTAATTCCCCAAGATTTTTTATTGAAAAAGCACTGGCTTAGGCCTTGGCGCTGTCAATGATTTCTTCGATAAAGTTTATGACGTCGTCTCGGCCAGCGGTATTCAGTGAAGAGGTTACAAAATGAGGCGGCAGTTCGTCCCAGTTTTTCTTCAGCACTTTTCGGAACCGCGCCACGTTCGAGGCCGTTTTGTTGGGTGACTGTTTGTCGGCTTTGGTGAATATGAGCATGAAAGGAAGCCCCTTTTCTCCCAGCCAGTCGATAAATTCCAGGTCGATTTTTTGAGGCTCAAGCCGCGAATCAATCAGTACGCACAGGCAAGCCAGGTTGGGGCGGTTGGTAAGATAGTCCTGGGTCATGCTTCCCCACTTGCTTTTGAGTTTTTTGCTGACTTTGGCGAAGCCGTAGCCCGGCAAATCGACGAGGTACCATTCCTTGTTGATCAGAAAATGGTTGATCAGTTGAGTCTTGCCCGGCCTTCCCGATACCTTCGCCAGACTTTTTCGCTGCATGAGCATGTTGATGAGCGAGGATTTGCCAACGTTCGAGCGGCCGATGAAGGCCAGTTCCGGCAGATCGGGTTTAGGACATTTTTTATAGTCGGTGTTGCTGACGACGAATTCTGACGTTTTTATTTTCATGAATCTTGGAGCCTTGTATTATTTTTTCCTGCAGGCTTCAATGAGCTGCAAAAGCCTGTTTGGACTTGGCTGCGATGTTGAGGACATCTGCAGGTTTGTGCAAAAGTAAGCAATCTCTATTTAAAACAAGGAAAATATGAGATCTGATTGAAAATGAATATATTTGATTTTTTGAGTGAATCGACGTATTTTCAACTAACGAAAATAATACTGCTTACTTTTTAAAAGAGTGCAGGGACGTGCGAGCTTTTTAGACTTGAATTTTATGAAACACATCAAACTGGTTTTTCTTATTCTTTTTTTGTGTTGGGGTTTCTTCGATGGGATGGCTCAGGGGGTTCCCGATACCAACAAGCAACAGGCTCTTGAGCTGATCAGCTCAGCGGAGGAAATTCTGAAGTCGACTTCAATTTTGATCTTCGCGCGTGAACAGTTTGAGCAGGCTGCCTTGTTGGATCCTGAAAATGCCAAGGCGAACTATAAAACGGGCGAACTTTATCTTGAAACCAGCAACAAGGGCAACGCGCTTCCTTTTTTATTGAAAACACAGGAGCTTGATCCGGATTATACCTTTCATCTGGCATATCAGATTGGCTCGGCATATCATTATGCTTTTCAGTTTGAGGAAGGAATTCAGTATTATAATTTGTATTTGAAGAAGCTGGAGCAAAATCCGAAATACCGGGGCAAAAACAAGGTTCCGAAAGAAGAAGTACAGCAGAAGATTGAGCAATGCAAGAATGGAATTAAGTTTAAAAAGCATCAGGGGAATTACAAAATTGTAAAAGTCAGCGATGTACTGAACAGTTTATGGTCAGATTATGCGCCAACGCTGAATGCCGACGAGAATATATTGGTTTTTACCAGCCGCCGCGATGAAGACAACCTGAGCCCGGATGTTGATTTGTCGGACGGTTTTTATTTTGAGGAAATTTTTATCTCCCGAAAGGAGGGCGGAGCGTGGAGCTCTCCTGAGAATATTGGAGAAGCCATAAATACCAAGGCACACGATTCGAACTTGAGTTTGTCGGCCGACGGGAAGACGCTGTATATTTATAAGTCGGACAAAGGAAGCGGCGACATTTACTACTCCGAGCGGCAGGCCGACAATAAATGGAGCGAGCCCAAGTCAATTGACAAAAGCGGAAAAATAAATACACGGTATTCGGAAAATTCGATGACGATTTCGCCTGACGGAAATACGCTTATCTTTTCCAGCGACAGGCCGAATTCGATTGGCGGATTGGACTTGTTTATCACTCATAAAGACAAAAAGGGCGATTGGAAGCGTCCTACAAATCTGGGCGATGTAATTAACACGCGCTATGACGATGACAGCCCTTTTCTGGATTTCGACGGCAAAACGCTTTATTTCAGTTCCCGCGGGCACGACGGCATGGGAGGCTTTGACATGTATCGTTCGGAATATGACAGCCTGACCAACGAATGGTCCAAGCCGATCAACCTGGGACTGCCGGTTAACACGCCTGACAATGACTCGTACTTCGTGACATCGAAGGACGGCAAGCGGGGTTATTTTTCCTCGGCCAGAGAAAACGGACTGGGCTATGAGGATCTGTACATGATTTACTTGCCGGGCAAGGAGGAAATTCTGGAAATAAACCGGAGGGTGGAACAGGAAGAGGATTATGTGATCGTGCAGAATCCGCTGAATACTGAGGAAATGCTTGGCGACGTAAAGGCCGCGGCGAATACTTCTGCCAAACGGGTGATCAAGGCCTCTATGGCTGAGCCGGATAAGAACAAGGCGGCCAGGACGAAGTCTTCGAAAAATGAGTTTTCAACGAAAAAGCCTGTTTCGGTGATACCAGCCGAAAAGCCTGCTAAGCCGGCTGTCAATTACAAATCGTTTGAACTTACCGTTCGTTTGCTCGATTTTCAAACTGACGGGGCCCTGGACGGATATCTGAATATCAGAGACCTGAAGAGTAAAAAAACATTTACTCCTGAAAGACTTGAGAAAGGGAAATACCGAATCAAATTTTCACCTAACCGAAGTTATACGCTGCGAGTGGAAGTCAGCAAGGATGGTTACACTTTTAATTCCGTGAAGATTCCGGTGCGGCCAAGCACGAAAGAAAACCGGAAGATTTCAAAAACGCTTTTCATTGAACCGCTGCGCGTAGGGGCAACCAAGATTCTCCGCAATGTGTATTTCAAATTTGGCAGCAACACGCTGGACAAGTCGTCTTATCCGGAGTTGAATACCTTGTACAACCTGCTGAAGAGCAACATGAAAATTGTGGCGGAAATTGCCGGGCACTCAGACAATATCGGCTCCAGGAAGCTGAATCAGCAGGTGTCGGAGCAGCGGGCTCGGGCTATTGTGCGCTATCTGGTAAGGAAGGGAATCAATCCGAAGCGTTTGCGTGCAATAGGTTACGGTGAAACAAGGCCGCTGGCTTCCAACGACGATGAGAAAGAAGGACGCGAGCTGAACCGCCGCGTGGAGGTGAAAATTCTGGGCTTGTAGCTCGCAGTCAGCGTATTGTCAGGCTTGTGGGCTTTTTCTTGCAAGTCCCGAAAAATAGGCTTACCATTGCAAGGAAATAACTTTGGCGCAGTATGCGGCGCCGTTCGGAAGAGAAAAATACAGACATGGCAGTAGTTCCATACAAGGATCAAAAAGAGGGGAAAAAGACCCAGGTGGCTCAGATGTTTAACAACATCAGCAAAAAATACGACTTTCTGAATCGCTTGCTGAGCATGGGAATCGATATTTATTGGAGGAAACAGGCCGTGAAAATACTGAAGGCAGCCAAGCCGAAACTGGTGCTGGACATTGCTACGGGAACAGGCGATTTTGCCATCGAGGCGCTGAATGCGAAGCCCCAAAAAGTGATAGGCGTGGATATCTCGGAAGGGATGCTGGCTGTTGGTAAGGAGAAGGTCAGGAAAAAAGGGCTGGAAGACCGGATAGAAATGCAGTTGGGCGATTCGGAGAAACTGCTTTTTGAGGATAATAAGTTTGATGCCGTTATCGTTGCTTTTGGTGTAAGAAATTTTGAGAATCTGTCAAAAGGCCTTTCGGACATGCGCCGGGTGCTCAAGCCAGGCGGACAAGTGATTGTGGTGGAGTTTTCGCAGCCCGAAGTTTTTCCTTTCAGACAGATTTACAATTTTTATTTTAGCCATATCCTTCCCAGGATAGGCAATTTGGTTTCAAAGGATGACGCGGCCTACACTTATTTGCCGGAGTCTGTGAAGGCTTTTCCGTACGGTGAGCAATTCCTTGCAGAGTTGAGAAACGTAGGATTTAAAGAAACAAGATGCAAAAAATTAACGTTCGGGATTTGCTCAATCTACGTAGGGACAAAGTAATACTTTCATTTTTTATAGTGTTTGGGCTTTGGCTCTCTGGAAATGAGCTTTTCGCGCAGCGCAGCCACCGCTGGTCGGGACATGTCGACATGAATCTTGTCAATTACGACAAAAGAAAAATCCACTACGGTTTCTTGATTGGTGTGCAGGCATCCCGTTTCAAAGTGAATTTGGGCGAAGGATACGATGCGCCCGCTTTTTCCGACGTGCTCAATATTGAGGCTACTCAGAATTATGGCTTCTCAACCGGTTTTATTTTCAACCTGAAAGTGGCTGACTTTTTCGATTTTCGTTTGACGCCGAAGGTGGACTTCAATGAATACGGACTGCAATATACTTTTCGTAACGGAGTGAAATATAAAGATCTTGGTTTTAAGGCCGAAGATGACCTGGTGGAAACGGTTATGATTTCTCTTCCGGTGCTGGTTCGCTACGTTTCGCAGCGCAGAGGCAACTATCGCATGTACATGATTGCCGGTGTGGCGCCTTCCGTTGAAGTTTCCGGGAAAAAGAAAAAGGACATTATCCTGGAAGCCAATAAGTAC
>JAKSBZ010000263.1 GCA_022360875.1 Cytophagales bacterium
CCTTTTTGTTGGGTGCTGGTTGTCCGTTATCGATAAAAGATGATGAGGACAAGCCTCTCATTTCTGATATTGCGGGATTGACTAACACGATTTGCCAAGAGTTAGACGAAGACAAAATTGAAAAATTAAAAGAAGGAATAGTTCTATCTGAAGGCAAAAAGGTGACAATTGAAGACATTCTAAGTCGTGTTAGATTATTGATCGATGCAATTGGTGAAAGTGAATTTGATGGATTAAAAAAACAAGACTTAACCGAAATTGAAAAGGATATCTGCGATAAAATTACCCAAGAAGTTAATAAAGATTTACCCGACAATATTACCTCATACCATAATTTGGTTTCATGGATATCAGGAATACCAAGGGAATATCCCGTTGAAATATTTACACCCAATTATGACCTTTTGGTTGAGTCAGCTTTGGAAACAAAAAACATTCCTTATTTTGACGGCTTTGTAGGGTCCCGAAGAGCTTTTTTTGATTTGCACACAATGGAGCATGAAAAATTGCCCTCTCGTTGGGTTAGGCTCTGGAAATTGCATGGCTCGATTAACTGGTGGATAAACACTGATGGAAATGTCTTTAGAGGCGTTTCAAGCAACAGGAATAGTGAAAAACAGATGATTTATCCTTCGCATTTGAAATATTCACAAAGTCGCAAAATGCCTTATCTTGCCATGCAGGACAGATTATCTGATTTCTTATCTACAGGCCAATCGGTTCTGATTACAAGTGGCTATTCTTTTATAGATCAGCACTTGAATGAAATAATAATCCAAAGACTATCGGCAAATCCAAGGAGTGTTTGTTTTGGTTTGTTATATGACGATATTGAAAAATATCCTGAAGCGTTAGATTGTGCACGAAAAACAACAAATCTGCATTTGCTTTCAAAAGATGCCGCCTTTTTTGCAGGAGACCAAAAGAATTGGGGTGAAAATGGAGATAAATTATACGATTTTCTAACGGACAAAAATGGTAATGAAACAAGATGTAAAATAGGTGATTTTTCTTGCTTTGGTCAATTTTTACTAAAGCAAACCGGTAGTTATAAAATGGAGGGACATGATGAAAGCTGATCCTTCATTTATAGGTACTGTCCAAGATGTCATGGGAA
>JAKSBZ010000087.1 GCA_022360875.1 Cytophagales bacterium
CTGGTTAGAGCACCTGACTGTTAATCAGGGGGTCCTTGGTTCGAGCCCAAGAAGAGGAGCGCAGTTCTCTGCACAACACTCCTCTTTAGCTCAGCTGGTTAGAGCACCTGACTGTTAATCAGGGGGTCCTTGGTTCGAGCCCAAGAAGAGGAGCAAGAGCACTTTTTCAAGTGCTCTTTTTTTATTTCTTCCTTTCTGCTTTAGTTTCCAATCCAATTTTCTTATTTTTTCGATTATTTAACGCCGAATAAGCATGATGAACGCCCTATGCTGCACTGCAAAGGCCTTTTGAAGGAAGAAATAGGAAACTTCCATGATAAAAGGCTTTTATACGCACAAGAGCCAAAAATTATAGTGAAAGACACAACTAACCACTGAAAATCCGTCATATGCAAGCAATTAACGCAACGCTTTCCTGATTTTTCGGTGAATTTTGTTTCATGCTGAGCTTAACTTAATCGTACCGTCTTGACTTTTGAAGATTTTAACTTTACCCCTGAGCTTGAAGGAAGCTTAATTTCCATGGGTTTCAAAGAGCCCACTCCCATACAAGAACAAGCCATTCCCCATATTCTAGAAAACAAAGATCTGATTGCCTGCGCACAGACAGGCACGGGAAAAACAGCGGCTTTTCTTCTTCCGATCATCGATCTGATCCAGCGTGAGCCTACCGACCACATAAACGCGCTGATTATCGTTCCCACCCGGGAGCTTGCCGTGCAGATCGACCAGCAACTGGAGGGCTTCAGTTACTTTATGGATGTAAGCGGCGTGGCCATATACGGAGGCAGCTCGGGCGCCAACTGGGATGCCCAGCGAAATGCTATTCAGCAAGGCGCCGACATACTGGTTGCCACGCCCGGCCGGCTGATCCAGCATCTTCGCCAGGGATACCTGGACGTAAGCAAAATCAAACATCTGGTATTGGACGAGGCCGACCGCATGCTGGACATGGGTTTCCACCAGGACATTCTGGACATCGTTTCGAATCTGCCGAAAGAAAGACAGACACTCATGTTTTCGGCTACGATGCCTCCTAAAATCCGAAAGCTGGCCAAAGAGCTGCTCAACGAGCCGGAGGAAATCACGATAGCGGTTTCAACCACTGCTGAGGGCGTACTTCAGGGCGCTTACATGGTAAACGAGGCGCAAAAGATACCGGTAATCCAGTCTTTTATCGAAGGCAAGGAAGAAGAACTGCCCAGCGTAGTGATTTTCTGTTCGACCAAAACCAAAGTGAACGCGCTAGACCGGCAGCTTCGCAAACAGAAAATCAACTGCAAAGCCATACATTCCGACCTTGAGCAGGAGGAGCGGGAAGAAGCGCTTCGCGATTTCAAAAACAAAAAACTTCAGGTAATCGTTGCCACTGACATTCTGGCCCGGGGCATTGACGTAAAGGACATCAAACTGGTGATCAACTACGACGTGCCGAACGATCCGGAAGACTACATCCACCGGGTAGGACGAACGGCCCGCGCCGACACTACAGGAATCGCTTTGACGCTGATTACAACCAAAGACCAGGGACAGTTCAAGCGCATTGAGGATTTGCTCGGTTTCGAAATCAAAAAACCGGCCCTTCCCGCTTCGTTCGGCGAGCAGCCTGAGTACAACCCGAAAAGCGGAAGCCGAGGAGGACGAAAAGGAGGTTACCGCAAAAAAGGAAACGGCAGAAAAAAGACTGACCGCAAAAAATAACTCCCCGAATCCAATGCCGCAAAAGGCATTTAAGGAAGTATAAACATTAAGGCCAAAGGACGGACAAAACCGTCCTTTATCAGCCTTTTAAAATCCAAAAAACGACCCGCTGGTAATTTTCTATACAAAAGCGAAGTGCAGTCCGAGAATCAACTATTCCTCTCCAGCCACCGCTTCAGCACAAGCAGACGCCAGATCAGCGAACTGCGGTCTTCTTTGCCCTCCAAATGCAGTTTAACGGCGCACTCCACCTGTTCCAGGTCTAAGTATGAGCTAAGCGCATTCGTTTCCAAATACAAACTCTTCGCCTCATCAGCCCACATTTCCCTAATCCATTTGCCAATCGGCGGCGAAGTCGGCCTGGCCAGTTTTTTCACCAGCTTGCCCAGCTTATTCTCCTCCAGCAGAGCTTCCACCATCCAGTTTCTTCCTTTTTCCAGCAGCTGCCCCGCCGGAAGCTGATGAATGAAATCAACCAGAGCCTCATCCTGGAACGGCAGGCGCGTTTCCAGATTCCACTGCCGGAAAATCAATTCATGCGAAGGCAGGATGGCCCTGGACAGAAACCGATGCTGTTCAAACTGCAGCAAACAGCTAAGGTTGTGCGAAACAAAATCCGGGGAACCTGGCTCGTTCTCAAAAAGAGGTGTTTCAACCGGAAAAGGCTCCGCCAGCACAGAGTCAGAAACAAAAGCCTGAAAGGTTTCGCTCGGTCCGGGGCTGATTTTGTGAACATATTTTTTCAGCAAATCGATTTTTCCGCCGGCAAGGCTGTTGAATTTCGCGGGCAGCCACCCGCTCCCCTGCCTGAGAACCGGCAGCAGCTTCTGCACATTTTCGTAATTGGACAAATACTGATAAAAGGCGAAAATCCTGCTCTTAGTGCCCAATAACTCGCGGCTGCCTTCCGTTGACCAAAGCACTTTAGCATACGGACTGCAGATCTTCGCAGTCAAGTATCGGATGAATGTTTCAGGATCAGCCATAGGCTGTTCCATTGCATCAACATATTCTCCGAAATTGGAGAGCATCTCTCTGTTGAACCGGATCGGATGATGACTAATGCCCAAAAACGCAAGCAGCTCTTCGGCAAGTTCTTCCTGTTTTTTGGAAAAATTCTGTGTGAAAATATATGTAGGCAGCGCGCCGACTTTTTTTCCCAGCGTAAGCAGCAAGGCGCCGTTAAGCGTTCCGTCCAGGCTCATTCCGAAATACTGGCCATGGGGGAAATTCCTGAACAACGCATCGGAAAGAAGTTCCTCAAACTGCTCCACAAGCTTGCCGTCGCTCATACCGCCAAATTCTTCTCCGCCCTCAGCCAGGCAAAACAACGCCTCGTCCAGCTTATGCGACTCCGCATTCATAATATTGCAAGTGCCGGCTTTCAGTTCCTGAATGCTTTGGTAGAAAGTTTTTGGCGCTTCAATAAAACCCTGGCTTAGAAACTGCCGGATTGAGCCAGTATTGAGTGTTTGGGCGGGAATTCCAGAAGCGAAAATTGCCCGGATAGAACTGGAGATAATGGAAACGTCTTCCTCCAAATGGCAATACAAAGGCTTGATGCCTTGCCGGTCTCTTGCCGAAAGGATTTCCCGCTTTTCAGTATTCAGAAAAACAAAGGCAAACATGCCCTCCAGCTCCTTAACTATTTCTTTTCCCCACTCCATCAGCGCCCAAAGAAGCACTTCGGCATCCGAATCGGTGTTAAACTGCGCGCCTTTTCCCAGCAGCTTGTTCTTCAGCTCATAGCGGTTGGTCAATTCCCCCTCAAAAAGCAGAAAATTATTGCCGCAAGGAGAGCGAAAAGAGCATCCGCCGCTTTCAGCGCTTCCCGCAGAAAGATACAGCGTGCCTTCGCCAAAAGGAAACTGTTCATACTGCCGGCCGTCATCCTTGCTTACAGCCCGGTTCATTCGAAGTATCTGCTCCGCCGACCAGCGATTCCTGCGGTCCAGAAAAAGGTTTATTCCACTCATTGCTTCTTGTTTCGATTAAAAAATGGTCAAAAGCCGGCCGTTAAACCAGTGGCTGAAGTTCGTTTTTTTCATAATACCGGCAAAAATTCTTAACGGGACATTCCGGGCATTTTGGTTTCCGGGCCAAACAGATATACCTTCCGTGCAGAATCAGCCAATGATGCGCCCGCGCGATGTGTTCTTCCGGTATGTTTTTCACTAAATAGTTTTCCACCTCCAGCGGCGTTTTTAGCTTGAGGGGCACCAGCCCTATTCGCTTCGACACCCGGAATACATGCGTGTCCACAGCCATTCGGGGCTGATTGTAAATAACCGAAGCCACCACATTGGCGGTTTTGCGCCCCACGCCCGGCAGCTTCTGCAGCTCTTTCACTTCCGAAGGCACCTGCCCCTTGAACTCGCTATGGAGCATCTTGGCCATGCCAATAATATGCTTCGTCTTGTTGTTCGGATAGCTTACGGACTTAAGGTAAGGAAAAACTTCGCCGAAGCTTGCGGCGGCAAGCACCTCTGGAACGGGAAAAGCCTCGAACAGTGCCGGCGTGACCTGATTAATCCGCTTGTCGGTGCACTGCGCGCTTAAGATTACGGCAATAAGCAACTCGTAAGGATTTGAATAATTCAGCTCGGTTTCGGCTTCGGGATGGTGCTCCGAAAAATAGTTGATAATTCCGTCGTATCGCTCTTTTCTCTTCATGCCGGGCAATGCTTGTCTAGTTTTTCTTTTACCAAAAATAAAGAATCCGCCCATAACCGCCGGAAGAAACCATGAAAAGTTTGAAGCGCTATCTTCCGATCCAGCGAAGCACCCTTTTCTTTACAGGATGAACAAACTGGTCCTTCTGATAAGCCAGAAAAAGCATTACCGCTCTGCGCAGCTTCGGCTCGTCCAGCAGATAAGGCTTGACAAGAAAGGCCGAACCGACATAAGGCAAAACGGCAATCATTGCCGAAAGAAGAGGAACCTTGCCGCGAAGACTCAGGTAAACGTATGAGAATTTCAGCATATAGTTCACGATGCTGAACACAATAGCCGGCGCCACATACATCCACTCAAATTCTCCCGAAAGAATGGTTGCAAGCGCCGCACCGGGAAAAAGCACCGCGTCTATCCAGGCTCCCACTACCGACCAGCCGACAAGCATGGAGCTTACGTACAGCACTCCCGTAACTTTCTTGTGAAGAATTTTCCGCTGAATGTACTTTTTGTCTTCAGCAGAGAATTTATCGGAGTTGTCTATATAGCGGCAAAAAATATCCTCCGAACACCTGCATTTTTCTTCATAGTTGAGTTCCATTCCAATCATGTATTTTTCCTGTGGATTTTCAAAATAATATGAACGGGATTCTGAATTTTAAGATATCTGAAAAAAAAATTAGCCTCACAACATTCTGACACCCAACAAAAAAATACAATCTCAAAATAAAATACAGACCTTGAAATAACAGAAGCCTGCCGTTCATTAAAATAGGAAAGACCCGAAAAAAGCAATTGTTGCAAAAAAAGTACAAGAAGCAGATAGAAAGCCCTGATTCTTGAAAACAGAAGGAAAAGAGCAAAAAAAATCCCGCCGGAAGATGCTTCCGGCGGGATTGTATATTTTTTTCACAGATTCGAAAACCTGCTCTTCAATTTTCTGAAAATTTCCTGCTGTCTGAATTTTTATTTTTTTCTAAAAAAGAAATTCACAGGCACTCCCTCAAAGCCATATTCTTCCCGGAAGCGATTTTCCAGAAAACGCTGATAAGGCTCCTTGATGTACTGCGGCAAATTGCAGAAAAACGCTAGCGAAGGCGTTTTGGTCGGCAGCTGCGTAACGTACTTGATCTGAATGTACTTGCCCTTTATCGCTGGCGGAGGATACGCCTCGATGATATTCAGGAAAAACTCATTCAGCTCGGAAGTAGATATTTTTCGGTTTTTGTTTTCGTAAATCTCAATAGCCTGATCAATGGACTTGAGAATACGCTGCTTGGTCAGCACCGAAGTGAATATAATTGGAATATACCCCAGCGGCCCCAGCTTTTCTTTCAACTCCTTTTTGTAGTTGTCGGCCGTTTTATGATCTTTTTCAATCAAGTCCCACTTGTTGATCATTATCATGACGCCTTTTTTGTACTTCACCGCCAGGTTGAGAATACTCATGTCCTGCGCCTCAAAACCGCGCACTGCGTCCACCATCAATATACAGACATCCGAATCCTGAATGGCCTGAATAGCGCGCATTACCGAATAAAACTCGATGTCTTCTTTCACGCGGGTTTTCTTGCGGATTCCGGCTGTGTCTGTAAGTATAAATTCTTTTCCGTAAGCAGTATAGCGCGCATTAATGGCATCGCGTGTAGTTCCCGCCATGTCAGTCACGATGCTGCGCTCTTTCCCTAGCAAAAGATTTACAAATGACGACTTTCCGGCGTTTGGTCTTCCCACAATGGCAATCCTCGGAATGCCTTCGTCAGGATTCTCATCGTCTTCAGCCCTGAAGTGCTTAACCATTTCATCTAGCAGCTCGCCGGTTCCCGAACCGCTCTGCGAAGAAATCGGGAATACCTCGCCCATTCCCAGTTCGTAAAATTCCAGAGCCTGCATAGACGCCTGCTGGTTGTCGGACTTGTTGGCCACCAGCATCACCGGCTTTTTGGAAGAACGAAGGATGTTCGCAAAGTCCTTGTCCATATCGGTAAGCCCGGTTCTGGCATCGACCATAAACAAAATCACGCTGGCCTCGTCGATGGCCTGTATTACCTGTTCGCGAATAGCCGCCTCAAATATATCTTCGGAGCCTTTTACGTACCCTCCAGTATCGATAGCCGTAAAATGCTTTCCAATCCACTCACCGTAGCCATAATGGCGGTCGCGGGTCACGCCGCTTTCGTCATCCATAATGGCTTTCTTTTTCTCAATCAGTCGGTTGAACAGGGTTGATTTCCCTACGTTCGGACGACCTACTATCGCTACAATGTTAGCCACAGTTTCGAATTTTTAAAGGTTGAAACTCTGCCTCCCGGCAGTTCTAAATCCGTGCGTTTCAGCACATAAGTTGCAAATATACCGAAAGATTCGCGATATTGCCCAATTCCCTGAGGAATCTCGTTTACCCAAGATCGCGGTCGTATCCGAAACGCTTGAGCTTGTTGGCCTTTTTGCGCCAGTCCTCCTCCACTTTCACGAAAGTCTCCAAAAACACTTTTTTGCCGAAGAACTCCTCCATATCGTGCCGGGCGGCTGTTGCGGTTTTTTTCAGCGCTTCGCCTCCTTTTCCGATAATGATTCCCCGCTGGCTTTTGCGTTCCACGTATATTTCAGCCCGAATGCGAATAATCTCCGGCTCTTCCTTAAACTCGGTAACGACAACTTCGGTGCTGTAAGGCACTTCTTTTTTGTAATTAAGAAAAATCTTCTCTCTCAGAATTTCCGATACAAAAAAGCGCTCGGATTTGTCGGTAAGCTCGTCTTTTGGAAAATACGGCGGATGCTTAGGCAAATAATGCATAATGCGCGCAAAAAGCTCGGGAATGTTCAGCTTTTCGAGTGCGGAAACCTGAACGGATTCCGTAAAATTCAGATGCTCTTTCCAGTAAGCAATCTTGTCTTCAACCTGCGTTCCCTTGGCCTGGTCAATCTTGTTCATCACAAATATAACCGGCACACTGGCCTTGTTGAGCATTTTGATAGCCTCGTCCTGCTCGTCAAACTTTTCGTACAGATCCGTCACAAACAAGATGACGTCCGCATCCTCCAGCGAGGTGTTTACAAACTTCATCATCGACTTGTGCAGCTCGTACTCCGGAGCAAGTATGCCCGGCGTGTCTGAGTAGACAATCTGAAAATCCTCGCCGCTCATGATTCCGAAAATCCGGTGCCGCGTGGTTTGTGCTTTTGAGGTGATAATCGACAATTTCTCGCCGACCATAGCATTCATGAGCGTTGACTTCCCCACATTGGGTTTGCCTATAATGCTCACGAAGCCCGCTTTGTGCGTGGTTTCTTCCAACATACGTATGAAAATTTTTTCAAATATAGTTGTTTTCTTATAGATAACTACTACCTTTGCACTCGCTTTTGAAACAAGTGCCCAATTTGTTTCAAACAAGAACGCTCCGTTCGTCTAGGGGTTAGGACGCCAGGTTTTCATCCTGGTAGCAGGGGTTCGAATCCCCTACGGAGTACA
>JAKSBZ010000056.1 GCA_022360875.1 Cytophagales bacterium
ATAAAGGCGCAAAGCAGCAGAAAAGCTGAAGTGCTGTACAGTTTGGGGTAGGAATACAGTCCCGCACAGAGTGAAAACAGGAATAGGCCCCATCCGATAAGATTGCGGTGGTTTTTCAGAAAGTCGAAGGGCTGGAGGATTTTAAAAGCATCGTATGTGAACAGGCAGGCGTAAGGAATGCAGAAAAAGAACAGCCATTCTTCCATCGGCAATCCCAGTAGCGAAGCGCCTGTGAGATAATCCGGATTGAATCCCCAAACTTCCCGGCGGGTGAAAGCGATGTCCCAGGGTATGAACAGTAGACCGGTTAGCAGGATGGCGGGCAAAACGGATTTCCATTTTTTGTAAAACCCCAGTCTTTTGTCAAAGCTGAAAAGAAAAGGAATGAGAATGGAAAAGAAGTCAACGAGAAGATAGGTGTACGCTTTCATCTGTGTTTGATGGTTTGTCAATGATCAGGTGGAAAATCCATAATAATCGAGTCTCTCGTGTGTGTTAAGGCCGATAATCATGGACGTTTCATTTCACGGAAAGGCCCTGATAGTTAGCGCGTTTTTTAATGTGCTTTCCTGAAGTATTTAAAGGGAACAACGAGCATCCCAAAGCAGGTGCAGCCTTTTTTGTTGGGGTTTTTGTGGTGTGCGGCATGTGCCTTTCGCAGTCCCCGAAAGTACTTTCCGGAAGCTTTTTGCAGCCAGGGAAGGCGCTGGTGAATGAGCACTTCGTGTACCAGAAAATAGCAAATTCCGTATAGCAGAATGCCTGCTCCGATGTAAAAGCGGTAGTCGAAAGCGTTTTGGCTGCCGAAAAGAATGAGCAGAAAGCTCGGAACGGCGAAGATTAGAAAGAAAGCGTCATTCTTTTCGAATATCCCTCCCTTCGGCTGGTGATGGTCTTGATGAAGGTACCAAAGAAAGCCGTGCATAACATATTTGTGAACAAACCAGGCAGTGAATTCCATAAAACAGAATGTTCCGGTTAGGAGGATAAGGTTGATAGCGGTCATGAGGGTGCTGTGTTTTGTTTTTTGTTTAAAAAGTTCCAGACTTGGCTGAAGCATATTTTGAACCATTCCGTGTAGCGCTCGGGCTGTCGCGGAAGATCCGCTTTTATGGAGTCCATGCTTTGCCATTTCCAGCTTGCTGCTTCCGCAGGGTTGATCCGGGGCTCGCCGTTGTAGTAACCGATGAGCACATGGTCCAGCTCGTGTTCGGTCAGTCCGCGGTCCATTGGGCTTTTGTAGATAAAGTAAAAGGCATCGAACAAATCCGTCTGGAACCCCATTTCTTCCAGCAGCCGTCGTTTTCCAGCCTCCAGGTTGCTTTCGCCCGCCTGCTGGTGGCTGCAGCAGGTGTTTGTCCAGAGTCCGCCGGAATGGTATTTATTCTTCGCGCGCTGCTGGAGCATCAGCTCGTTTTTGTCGTTGAACACAAATACCGAAAACGCCCGGTGCAAAAGACCTTTTTCGTGTGCTTCCATTTTCTCCATTGTTCCTGTCGGTTCGTCTTTTTTATTGACCAGAATGACGTGTTCTTTATTTTGCATTAGGGAGTTGCCGGCTTTTTATTTTAAAGAATGTTTACTTGATGTTTGATATAAGAATTGAAAAATAACAGAAATTTTGTTGGATTGGGCACGCGCACGCGCTTTTTCATCACTTTCCGTGCCTTTGTTTTTCTGATTTTTCTGAACAGATGCTTGTAGTAAGTATAGGCCAGGTAGACTCCGAAACGCGAATTTTTGGGGAGCCGGCGAATGCCTTGCAGCGCTTCGTCGAAATCCTGCTGGATATCGTCTTCAATGTTTTTCTTTGCCTTGTCATTGAAATGCTCCCAGTTTAGGTTCGGAAAATAAAAACGCCCCAGCCTTTCGTGGTCGTCTCTGATGTCCCGGAGAAAATTGACTTTCTGAAAGGCGGCGCCGAGCCTGCGCGCCTGCGGAGCGAGTTTTTGATATTGGCTTTCGTTTCCTTTGCAGAACACTTTCAGACACATGAGGCCTACGGCTTCTGCCGATCCGAAAATATAGCTGGCGTATTCTTCCTGTTTTTCATAGCGGGTTTTATACAAATCGGCCTCCATGCTTCTCATGAATTCGTCAATCAGCTTTTTTTCTATTCCATGGCTTAGGACAGTTTCCTGGAAATTGTTGAGAATGGGATTCAGACTTATTCGGTCATGGATAGCATCGTGGGTGTCTTGCCAGAATTTTTTCAGCAGTTTTTCCTGAGGATAGCCCTGAAAACTGTCTACAATTTCGTCGGCAAAGCGTACAAAGCCGTAAATGGCGTAGATCGCTTGCTGGATTTCAGAACTCAGAAAACGGATTCCCAGAGAAAAGGAAGTGCTGTAGGTCTCTGTAGTTCGTTTGCTGCAGATCTGGCTTATTTGGTCAAAAAGAATCTTCATGCCTTGACTTTTGTTTTTTGAAAGGCTTTGGCGATAAGCCCGGCAGTGATTTGTCCGGAAATAAGAGCGGGAGGCATTCCCGGCCCGGGTACGGTGAGCTGTCCGGCGAAGAAAAGGTTGTCCACGTATTTGCTTTTCAGCCGGGGCTTCAGCAGTGCAGTTTGTCCGAGTGTGTTCGCCAAGCCATAAGCATTTCCTTTGAAAGCGTTATAGTCGGTGATGAAATTTTTGTGCGCATAGGACCGCTTGTAGACGATGTGGTCAGAAATATTTTCGCCGGTTAGTTCTTCGATGCGGCTAAGAAGCATACCGAAATATCGGTTCCGGATTTCCCCGCTGTCTTCCAGATCCGGAGCTGCAGGCATTAATATAAACAGATTTTCCATACCGGCGGGCGCGACAGTGTCGTCGGTGCGCGACGGGCAGCAAAGATAAAAAAGCGGCGCTTCAGGCCATCTTGGCTTGCTGTAAATCGTTTCGGTGTGCGCGGTCAGTTCTTTGTCGAAAAAAAGCGTGTGGTGCTGCAGATTGTCCAGCTTCTTATTGACGCCCAGGTAGAAGATGAGCGCGGAAGGAGCAAGTGTGCGCGAATTCCAATAAGTCTGAGAATACTGGCGGTACGGAGCGCTTAGAAGCTTTTGTTCGACATGCTGATAGTCGGCGGCTCCCAAAACAGCGTCGCAGGCGAAGGATTCATTTGCGGTGTGGACGCATACTGCGCGGTTGTTTATTACTTCTATGCGCCTGGCTTCAGTATTAAGGTGAATTGTTGCTCCCAGTTCTTGGGCTAAGCTGCAAAGCGCGTCAATGATTTTTACCATGCCTCCCTTCGGGTACCAGGTGCCTCCAATCATGTCGGCGTAGTTCATCATGCTGTATAGAGCAGGCGTTTTTTCGGGCGAAGCTCCCAGGAACAGTGAAGGGAATTCGATGATATTCAGCAGTTTGTTGTTTTTGAAGTGTTTCCGGGCGTGTTTTTTCAAACTGCCGAAAAGATTCAGCGAAAAAAGTCCTTTGAGCATTCGGTAGTCAAGAAATTCATAGGCTGAAAGACAGGGCTGGTGTACTAGATCTTTCATGCCGACTTCGTACTTGTGCCTGGCGTCTTGGATGTACTCCTCAAGTTTCAGTCCGCCGCCGCTTTCCTGTTTTTCGAACAGTTCTTTTATCGCTTCGAAAGAGCAGGGGATGTCCCATTTTTCGTCTTTGCTGAAAATTACGCTATACGAAGGGCTTAGTCTTTTTAGTTCAAAAAAGTCCTTTGGAGAATAATTGAATTTTGAGAAGAAGTTTTCAAAAACGTCCGGCATCCAGTACCAGCTGGGGCCCATGTCGAAAGAAAAGCCTTTGGCTTCAAATTGCCGGGCTCTGCCTCCCGGCGCCGCGTTTTTTTCCAGTATATGAACCCGGAATCCTTCTTTTGCCAGACAGCAGGCTGCCGCCAGACCTGCAAAGCCGCTTCCGATGATTATTATTGTTTTCTTTTCCATGTAAGGTTCTGAGCTTTCATAAATGAAAGCCAAAAGCATACCGGAACCGGCGAATGTCTTTTCTTGTACGGAAAGTGAATTAACTGAAAAGCATGGATTCAATTTTTAAAAAATGAATTGCCGGACGGCAGCCGGAGCTAAAAAAAGTGAGGCAATTCCGGCATTGAAAAACCGAAACTGCCTTTAAAAAAATGTTAGAAAGGCTTCATCCTTTCGCAGTCGCAGAAATCGCCTTTGCCGATATTGAAGTATTCAGTGAACCGCTGGTAAAAGCCGATGCGGTTCGAAGCTTCGTTGTTTGCTCCATAGCCGCATTCTATACCGCCGTTGATTATGTCGATGGTAATGCCGAAGCCGGGCACGCGGTTGGCCTTTCTGTCCGCCGGAGTGGGTTCCCATCTGCCGATCAGCGCGTTGTGGCACGAGGGTTTGTTGCCCTGGGGCGTCATCCAGAACCAAATGGCGGACATGTAGGAAAGTACGCTGTCACGTGCAAGCAGGTCTGGCTCCCGGAGCAGCCGGTCGCCCATTCCGATTTGGTCGCTGAAATAGCCGTAGTTGAAATTGTAGCTGAGCTGTATCGGTCCGCGGCCGTAGTACTGCTGGCCTGCCGCCGGCCGGTAGCGCTTGCCTAAAACTCCCGAAGTGTCAACGTAGCCGGGGCACTGCTCCATTTGGGTTCTTTCGTTGAAGCATCCGACCTCGCGGATGAAATAATATCCCCAGGAATAGGGACCGTTCGGAGCGTTGGGATAGCCTCCGGTGGTTTCGTGTGAGGTGTTTGCCAAAAAGGCCGCAAGTTCTCGTTTGCGCAGCGTGATGTTGCCCTCGTTGCAGAATTTTGGAAAACGCGATGCGGCTTCAAGGAAGGCTTCGTAGGTGTAAAACGGATTGCGTATGCGCGTCCAGTACTGCCCCTGTTCCACGAAGACGGAATCCGGGAAAAGAGCCGTGAAGTCTTCTTTTGAAAAGATTTCAGCAAGCCCGTTGCCCTGGATAAATGAATGGTTGATATCCGGAAGATCTTCGTTATCGTTTATGCCGCAGGAAAAAATGCAAGTGCATAAGGCTAGAGCGGAAAGGAACAGGAAGGGTTTAACTCGCATGGTTTTTTTATCTTTTTGAACCTGAGGTGTTTTAAACTGTTGGCAGGAAGGTGGTTTTTAGCCTCTTGTAAGCCGCCGTCAGTTTTTGCCTGCGGGCTTTAATAAGCCTTCATCGATCCGCACTCCGAATACTCTCCTTTGTCTACTTGAAAATAGTTCACAAACCGCTTATAGAAGCCCAGCCGGCTTCTGGCTCCCTTCGAAAATCCTCTTCCGCATTCTCCTCTGCCGTTGATTATGTTTATTGTCAGTCCGAATCCGGGCTTTCGGTTGGCCAGGCTGTCCCTGCGGTTCGGGACCCACTGTCCGGTCATCGCCTGGTGGCAGGAGGGTTTGGCTCCCTGGGGCGTCATCCAGAACCAAATGGCAGACCTAAAGGAAAGCACACCGTTTTGTGCAAGCAGGTCGGGGGCTTCCAGCAGCTGGCTGCCCAGGCCCGCGTGGTTGCTGAATTTTCCGTAGTTGTAGTTGTAGCTCAGCTGTATTGGGCCCCGGCCGTAATACTGCTGGCCCGGGTGGGGAGGATACTTTCTTCCCAAAGGACTGTGCGTGTTGATGTAGTGCGGGCAATCTTCTTTGCCGGTTTTTTTGTTGTAGCAGCCGTGCTCACGGACAAAGTAGTATCCGTAGTAGTAGGGGCCTTTAGGAGAGTGATAGCTGCCGCCCTTCGTCTCGTGGGCTGTGTTGGCCAAAAAAGCGGCCAGTTCCCGTTTGCGGACCTCCAGGCTTCCCGTATTGCAGAATGACGGAAAGTGGGACGCCGCTTCGATAAAGTCCTCGTAGGTGTAAAACTGGTTCCGCGCGTCCACCCAGTATCTGCCTCTTTCGTAGTACACGGAATCGGGAAACAGGGCGGAGAAGTCGCTGGCGGTGAAGAATTCGTGGAGGCGTGCTTGGCTGTTGGGCTGGGGATCGGTTATAGGAGTTGTCGGCGGGAGAAGGTAAATCAGAAAAACGACTGTGAAAATGCCTAAGAATAACAGGTTGCTGCGCATCGTTTGACAAAGTTGGTAGTTATTCTCGGATAACTGTTAATCTTAAGCTTGGTTTCGTGAGCCAGGGCCCGGCGGGGGTTTGAGCCTGTTTTCGGCACAGTCGCATTGCTGGCAATTAATTCCTATATTTGTTTTATGAGTGAACTGAAAACCCCATTGACTTATGAGCAGGCTTTGGCCGGAGAGCTGGCTCGCTATGTGACTGAAAACAAGAAAAAGCTTATCGAGCAGGTGCTGGAAAAAAGAACGAGACATGTGACTGTTGTCTTGGAGGACACGGCCAAGCCTCACAACGCCAGCGCTGTTGTCAGGACCTGCGACTGCTTTGGCGTGCAGGATATTCATATGATCGAAAATCTGAGGGAGTACTCTGTGAATCCTAACGTTACGAAGGGAGCGGCTTACTGGACCAGTTTGCACAGATGGGATTCGGAAGGTCAGAAAAACACGCTCGCGTGCTACAAGGCGCTGAAAGATCAAGGCTACAGGATTTACGCTACTTCTCCGCACAAAAACGGCATTCCGGTGCAGCAAGTGGATGTGCGGGAAAAGGCGGCTTTTGTTTTTGGAAACGAACTTCACGGACTGAGCGACGAAGCCATGGAGCATGCCGATGCTTTCATAACGCTTCCCATGCACGGATTCACCGAAAGCTATAACATTTCCGTAACAGCGGCGATCTGTCTGCACGATGTCGTATGCCGGCTTCACCAAAGCGGGCAAGACTGGGCGATTAGAAAAAAAAAAAAAAACGCCCTTCGGCTGGAATGGTACAGGCAGCTGGTAAAGCGCCCGG
>JAKSBZ010000059.1 GCA_022360875.1 Cytophagales bacterium
CAGCTCAGAAGAAACGACGCCCAGGCAGAACAGATCAATGTGCCGGCAAATCCGAAACACTTATGGAAATACCGCATGCACCTCAATTTGGAACAGCTGGCAAAAGAAACAGCTTTCAACCGCCGCCTGCATCATCTGATTGAGGATTCAGGCAGGCTAAATTCTTTTTAACCTGCTGTCTAAGGGATATTCTTCCCGCTGTTTTGCATTCAAAAAAACAAAGGAGGGAAAACCGGAAGCAAATACCTAAAAGCAAGAAAGCAGTACACCGGCAAGTGTGCTGCTTTCTGTTTTCCATTCTGCGTATACGAACATTTAAAAATTAGTGCTCATCAAACCGTCGGCGGATTTGTCTGCAGCGTTGGCCACGTCCCACCACACCCGCTTGTCCATGCGGTCATCGGTGGCGGTTTTAAAGCCTTCCGGCAAGTTTGCCGCGTTTTCTCTGTGCTGATTGTCCGGATACCGCAGCCGCTTAATAAACAATCCACTGGCCACAGTAGAGCTTGGTGAAGGGCCGTCAACAAGCAGCTCATGGTCCGGATAATCGGTTCTTCTGAAGTCGGCCCAGCCTTCGTATCCGTTCGGAAAGTTGGCAATCCATTTCTGCGTGATTATCTGTTTAAGTTTGGCTTCATTGCCAGAAGCCGGAAAAGGATCCATGCCTTCTATATAAGCCAGGGCGTCCGCCTCACTTACTCCAAGGTGATTCATGGACGCTTGGATTCCCTCTAAATACAATGCTTTGGCATCTCCGCTGTACCATCCTCTCAGCGCTGCCTCAGCCAGCAAAAACTTCACTTCCGAAAAGAACATTATTGGCAAATACGAGCGGACAGTTCCTCCGTTTCCGGCAAAATCAACATAGTCCGAACGTCTATTGTAGGTAGCTGAATGCTCCGCAGGCAGAATAATAGATTCAACAGTCTTTTTTCCGTTTTCCTGTGTAAAGTACTCAATGGTCATTTTTGGGAAAAGGTTATAACCGTTTTTCAGTCCCTTGTAGCGAACAAATCCTGCAAACATCTTATTGGTTCCATTGGCGTTGTTTTCGCCGTCAATTTTTTTCTGAACCTCATCTACAGTTGCGTCATTGTAACTCACCCATTTGGCCAGTCTGGGATCCTGCACAGCAGATTGATTATATAGATATTTCTCGAATGTATGACTGATCACTATGTCCTTCCACCCAGCAATCGTCTCGTACCAGATATCATTGCCTCCTTCGGCCAACGGTCTGGCAGCATAGTCCTCGTTGCTTGCCATCAAACCGTTTTCGACGGCCTTCTGTACTTCAGCTTTTGCTTTGGCTGGATCTGCATTGGATAGTCGCATGGCAAGCCTAAGGCGAATAGAGGCACCGAACTTTTTCCACTTGTCGGCATCGCCTCCGTAGATACGGTCATAACTTCCATAGTTCTTCTGGGTATTCGCATCAACAGCTGACAGCGTATGGATCGCCGCATCCAGTCGCTGGAACAAATCATAGTATATTTCCTTTTGTGTGCTGTACGGAACGGAAACCGGTTTTCCGGCTCCAAAATAAGCCAGATCGCCAAAGTTATCCGTCATCCTTCCCCAGGCCGAGCACATCCAAATTTCCTTAATAGCAATCTGATGTCTGTACGCCGGATTTTCTCCATACCATTTGTCCATATCTTCAGACATCCTGACGCGCTCATAAAAAGAACGGAACATGCGAGGGCCAACCCAGTCGTCAATATACTCATACCTTCGCGTGCCAAAATTTTCCTTCGGGGCAGCCCAATACTGCGAGTACAAGTCGTGCTGCAAATTCATCACACGCTGAAAGTCTCTGCCGTAATCGTCTATCATATGACCTAGAATAATCCGGGCGTCCAATTCGGTTACCGCATCCTTAGGCGTATTGATTTCTTCAAAATCGTCCGTGCAGCCGCCAAATCCCATAAGCAGCAACAGACCAATATAAGTGAAATATTTAGCGTTCATGTGAGTGTTCTTTTAGAGTCCAATCTTAATCGAAAAACCATAGGTACGGGTCATCGGCAACGGCGAAAAATCAAATGCCTGGGCAAAATACTCCGTACTGTAAGCACTGGCGTCAGGCACAGTGCCCGGTGTATTTTTATGCAAGTACAGCAGATTTCTTCCCACCAAAGAAACACTGAAATTTTTGACATAATCCCTGGCAAAGCGTTTCAGCAGTTTTTTAGGCACGGAATATCCAATAGACAGTTCTTTCCACTTTATGTACGAAGCATCGTACATAAGCTCTTCTGTGCATTTGGCAAGCTCGTGGTAATATTCTTCCGCCGAAATCATCTTGTCATTCAGTTCTCCCGATTCTGTCACCGAGTTTTCCAAAACAAAATCCGCTCGCCCATTGTCAGCGGTTCTCTCAGCAGTTCCATGCTCTATAGCCTGCCTCTCCGACAACGACATGATGTCCCCGCCGCTGCGGATGTCAAAGAGGTTATTCATGTACAAGCCCTTGTATTTCACTCCCAAAACCACCGATCCTGTCCAGTCAGCCTGCAAGTTGCCCACCACTTTTCTCTCCTGATCACGAACAGGAAGCCCCCTGCTGTCTACCACCTGCCGTCCCTGCGCGTCTCTCTTCCATACTGTTCCAAGTATATCTCCCATTTTTTCACCCTGAATCGCTACAACCTCAACATCATTATCGCGGAAAAATGAATGCAATTTGGAGTCAGAATCGCTCCGGCTCACTTCCTTCACAACTGTTTCGTTAGCAGCAAAGCTGAAGTCGGCCCTAACGGAGAAATCTCCAGACTTAACCGGCACTGTATTCAGCAACAACTCTATACCCTCGTTCTCCACCACGCCGATATTGGACAGATAATCCCTTCCCCCGGTAGTAAAATCCATCGTCTTCTCAATGATTTGATTGTCCGTTTTCTCACGATAATACACCAGCTCAAAACCCAAGCGGTTCAAAAAAAATCTTGACTCCAAACCAACTTCATAGGAAGTGGACATTTCGGCAATAAGGTCCTGGTCAACAATGCGAGGCAGATAAATCTCGTTCCCGGTGTCAAAAGGCCTCAACTGACCAAATGCGCTAGTGGATGGAGCAAGCGAAATCACCTGACTGGTCATGAACGGATCCAGTGCTTTGCCTGTTCTTCCAACTCCCGCTCTGACTTTCAGAAAATCATACCATTCCGGCAGCTTCAGCATATTAGACACTACAGCACTGAGGTTTGCCGAAGGATAAAAGAAACCGTATTCTCCCTTGTGCAAAGTTGAGCTCCAGTCCTTTCTACCGGTAAGGTTCAGATAAACCCAGTCTTTGTATCCGAGATCAACCGATCCGTACAAAGAATGAACTTCTTTCGGAGTGATGGTTTCCTCCGCCGTAATATTGGTTCCGTAACCCAGGAAATTCTGGTCTTCGGAAAACAAAAAACCTGAACGCGCCCGAAGGAGCTCCCGTTTGTTTTTCATCATATTGCCGCCAAAAGTCGCTTCCAAAGAGAAGTCATCACTAAACTTTTTATCGTACATAAACAGAAATTCAGCATTCTCTTCACTGAAAAACGTTTCAACAGTTTCATAATTCGGCTGCCCCTTGTCATCAGGCGTTCTTTTGTAAAGCCTTCGCATCTCTTCCTGATACCGATAGTTGTCCAGCGAATAGCGGAGACGCAGCTTCAGGCCTTTGGCTATTTTCACCAAACCGCCCAGATAGCCGAAAAAACGGTTTCTCTCGTCAAAGTTCCTGCGCTGTTTCAGCATGAAGTAAGGGTTGAGGTAATTGGCATCCACCGTAGTATACAGAATCTGCCTCCTGGAACCTTTTTCCATCACATAGCCCGGACTCAAATCGGAGTTCCGAATATTGAGCGGCATCTTGTTAAACATAGCGGTGTAACCATAAAAACCAAGCTCCGGACGGTTCAATCCTTCTGATTTTATATAGGATATCTTCGTATCTATATTCAGCCAATCCGTGATATCGTAATCTGCTTTAATATCAAAATTCAGCTTTTTAAACTCATGGTCATCAGTAATTCCGTTGTTGTCTTCCTTGAAAGCTGAAATCCTGTAGCGCGATTTCTCCGTACCTCCCGAAACAGCCGCTCCGTACTTCATGCTCACTCCTGTTTGGGTGAAATCCTTTATTCTGTCTTTCTGAGCTGTGTAGGGAGTCGTATTTCCTCGCCAGTCCTCCTTCATGCTTCCGTCAAACTTTGGCCCCCAGGACATGCGGCTTCTATTGTCGTAAACGCCTCCAGTTCCCTGCCCGTATTCGTGCTGCAGATCCAGCACATATGAGGCTTTGCTGAAAGTTGTGGTCATATACAAGTCAATGCCCATACCTTGGGCGCGCTTGCCTTTTTTGGTAGTCACCATAATCACTCCGTTTCCGGCCAGCGAACCATAAAGCGCCGCCGCACTCGGTCCTTTCAGCACCGTCAGCGATTCTATGTCCTCCGGATTGATATCTATCGCCGCGCCAGAACGGGAAATGCCGCCCCAAAAACTGCCGTCGGTAGCCTCCTCATTGCTGAAAGGCACTCCGTCAATTACCCACAGAGGAGCATTGTCGTCTCTTATAGAGCTGGCTCCCCGAATGTCTATCCGAGAATTTCCTGCCAACCCACCGGAAACAGCGATATTCACTCCGGCTACTTTGCCCTGTAAAGCAGTCATCACGTTATTGTCCGCCGACATATTCAAATCCTCCGCCTTCACTTCCTGAACAGAATAGCCCAGAGCCTCTTTGGCTTTGGAAATATTCAGCGCCGTCACTACAACATCCTGCAGCATATGCGCATCCACTTCCATCGTAATATTAATCACTGTTTGTTTTCCAACCTGCACGGTGTGGGTTTTCATTCCAATGTATCGAAAAACCAACACCGATTCTTCCGACGGCACTTTAATTTCATAATTTCCACTAACGTCCGTCGTAACCCCCTGTTGAGTTCCCTGAACAACAACAGCAACAACAGGGATCGCCTCTCCTTCCTCATCCACCACCTTTCCCTTTACAATAATTCCTTCCTGAGAAAACGACCGGTTCCCCGGATTCTCCGAAATTTTCAAAGCTGATGCATTCACTGAAAATGCCGTGAACACAAAAAGCACAGCCAGCGCATATCTTGTCACAACCAGACTAAACATGTCGCAATAGGACCGAAAACGGCATTGCTTTTTTAACTTTTCCATAAAAATTGAATTAATAATGTATAGGTATTTGAACTGAACAGTTCAGTTTCTTTTCATGAAACTAAGGAAGAGCAGGCAGGAACATTCCTGCCTGACGGTTTATATCACTTCTCTTGGACTGGACATGGAAAACGGCACGTCTTCTTTATTGCTTCCCCAAGCCGTATTTGGAAAAGCTCCCATTTCAAATTCTATAAGACCTCCGGAAATCAAAATCTCGTGCGGGAGATAATTCTTTGAATAAGAAATTCCATTAACCTTTACCGACTGAATATACTTATTGCTCTCGCTCAGCTGATTCGCCTTAATTTCCAGCTCTTTGCCACCTGGCAACAACAGCCTAACATGTTCAAAATGCGGCGCGCCGATAACGTACTGTGCAGTTACTCCGGCCACCGGATAAAATCCCAGCGCAGAGAATACATACCATGCCGAAGTCTGACCATTGTCCTCGTCACCGCAATAGCCGTTCGGCTGATCAGAATATAAACTGTCCATCACATAATCTGCCCAATACTGTGTTTTCCAAGGCTGCTGTGCATAATTGTAAAGATATATGCCATGCTGAATCGGCTGATTTCCGTGAGCGTATTGACCCATATTTGCCGCCACCATCTCGGTCATTTCATGGATCTCGTGATTGTAGTAACTGTAATCGAAGGTCGGAGGCGTTGTAAACACAGAATCCAGCTTAGCAGTAAAGGCTTCTTTTCCTCCCATCAGATCAATTAAGCCCTGCGGATCGTGCAGCACCGACCAGGTGTAGTGCCAGGCACTTCCTTCGGTGAAAGCACCGCCCCAGGTATCAGGAGAAAAGGGCTCCTGCCAGCTTCCGTTTTTGTCTTTTCCCCGCATAAAGTTGGTGGACGCGTCGAAAACATTCCGGTAATTCTGCGCCCGCATCGCAAAACGCTCAATTTCCTCTTGCGGTCTTTGCAGCAGCTTTGCCAGCCGATAAATCGAAAAATCGTTGTAGGCGTACTCCAGCGTTCTGGCCACATGCTCATTGACTCCCACATCCGAAGGAATATAGCCCAGCTCATTGTACCATTTCACACCCGCACGGCCCACAGAGGTCAGCGGTCCTTCATTTTCGCTGTTTTTCAATATGCCTTCATAAGCGGTGTGTATGTCAAAGTTTCTTATTCCCTTACAATAGGCCTCGGCAATTATTGACGCGGAGTTTGATCCGATCATCACATTTCTGTGTCCGGGACTCGACCATTCCGGCAGCCAGCCGCTTTCCTTGTAAGGATTCACCATAATACCCTGCATTATTTCTCCGCATTTTCTCGGATAAAGAATGGAATAAAACGGATAAACCGCCCTGAAGGTGTCCCAGAAGCCATTGTCTGTATACAACACACCCTTTTCAATACGGCCGTTATAAGGGCTGTAATGAATGGTGTCGCTGTTTGCGCTGATCTCATAAAACTCGCGCGGAAACAACAAAAGCCGGTACAAATTTGAGTAAAAAGTCCTTTTGTCCTCCGGCTTGCCGTTCCCTTTCTCCAGCTGTATTTTGCCCAGCTCTTTGTTCCAAGCCGCCGCTCCTCTTTCTTTTATAGCTTCAAATGACAAATTTCCCACTTCTCTTTCGAGGTTCAGCTTCGCCTGTTCAAGACTTACAAACGAAGATGCCACGCGCAGCTCGACAACCCGTCGGGATTTCGAATTAAACTTCACAAAGGCTCCGGCCCGCTGTCCCTCCGCCGATTTGCTATCGTACAGCACCGAATCCACCCAGGTTCCTGATTTCTCAAACGGCTGGCTGAAGCTCGCCACGATATAATTTTTAAAGTTCGGCGCCACGCCTCCGTGATTGTTGTCAACCCACCCCGTGAGCGTCTTCGACTCTGGATCAACAGTAAGCTTGCTGTTTCCCCAATAGCCGTCCAGCAGCACGTAGGCATCCTCAGTACTCGGAAAAGTGAAGCGAAAAACAGCGCATCGCTTTGTCGGAGTTATTTCCACCTTCACCTGATAGTCGTCCAGATGCACGCTGTAATAATGCGGCGAAGAGTGCTCCCTATCGTGGGAAAAGGCCGACTGCCGCGCTGTTTCATCCACTTTCAGCTCGCCTACCAGCGGCATCAGCGAAAAAGCCGCATAATCGTTGAGCCACGGGCTCGGCTGATGGGTTTGCTTAAACCCCTTGATGTGCTTTGCCTTGTAGGTATAGGTCCAGCCGTTTCTCATCTTTGAAGTCTGGGGCGTCCAAAAGTTCATTCCCCAGGGCAGCGCAACTGCCGGGTAAGTATTTCCATTCGAAAATCCGTGTTCGGAGTCAGTGCCCACCAGCGGATTCACATATTCCACCAAACTGCCGTAAGCTCGGCGGGGAGGCTTTTGAGAGCATCCTGCAATCAGCAACATCCCCATTACAACAATCAACAATAAGCTTCGGTCTCTAAAATCCCTTGTCATAAGCTGTTCTCTTTAATAAATTTTATAAGTTCATCAACTCTGGAAAATGCAAGTCCGGTAACCGAATCCGCGCAGCCATAGTAAACCGCCAAGCGCCCAGTGGAACGGTCATGAAGACAGGCGCAAGGAAAAACAACATTCGGCACATCACCAACACATTCATAATCCATCTGCGGAGAAAGCAGATAAGGCTGCGACCGATACCTCACCTTCCAGGGCTCTTCCAAATCCAACAGCGCCGCGCCCATAGAGTACACATATCCGTTGCACGAACGCAGCACCCCGTGGTAGAGCAGCAGCCAGCCCTCTTCCGTTTCAATAGGAGCAGGACCTGCTCCGATCTTCATGCACTGCCAGGCGCTGTCCTCAAAAGGCGCCGGCGACATTACATGCCGGTGCTCGCCCCAGTATTTCATATCCAGACTCTGGCTTATAAAAATGTCGCCGAAAGGCGTATGTCCCGTATCACTCGGACGGCTCAGCACCAAATATTTTCCGTTCACTTTTCTCGGAAAGAGCACGCCGTTTCTGTTGTAGGGCAGGAAGGCATTTTCAAGCTGATAAAAAGTTCTGAAATCAAAAGTATATCCCACGCCGATGGTAGGGCCGTGATAGCCGTTGCACCAGATGACATAATACCGGTCTTCCACCCAAACCACGCGCGGATCATATTTATATTCTGATTCATGCAAACCGGTGTGCTCATCCTTCAGAAACTGAATTGGCTTATGATCGATTTTCCAGTTCATGCCGTCCGGACTGAATCCGGCATGCACATTCATTCTCCGGCATTTGTCATCACACCTAAAAACTCCCGCATACCCGCCATTGAAAGGCACTACCGCACTGTTGAAAATGCTGTTGGAAGACGGAATGGCATCCCGCGGAATAATAGGATTTTTAGAAAATCTCCATACCGGAGCATTGCTGCCTTCCTCTCTTTCTTCCCACGGAAAAACTCCATTTTCTTTATTGCTCATACTTTTTCAATATAAATTACGCCTTTAGCTGCTTTTCATTCTCAATTTGTCTTGTCTGCAAATCTTTCGGATAATCCTCCAGCTTATTGTACCAATTCTTTTTAAGCACCGCCATCGAGCACAGCATCACTGCGGTGGATACCGCCAGACTTTCATAATTTCTGATCACCAAGTATATCGGCATCAGTATAAGCGACATCTGCCACGCAATACCCACTCCGCAGTTAAACATGTCCCGTCCAAAATTCTGATTAGGCAATGCTTCCGGCCGGCGCTTTTTAAGTTTCTCATACACCGGACCCCAGAAACCCCATGGGCGCACTTTCTCGTAAAAGCTGATTAGCACTTCCTCATCATCTGGAGGCGTTAACAGACTGCCTGCTACAGAACCGGTCAAGGCAATAAGGAAGATCGCCGGAAACAGATACAGCACCTGTACTTCGGGCAGAAACAGCGGCAAAAACAAGGAAGCAAACAAACCCGCAAGCATGCCCCAGAAATAGCCGTAGCTGTTGAAGCGCCACCAAACCCACTTGAGCATATTCGACGCCGAGTAGCCCCCGAACAAAGCCGCGACGATCCACTTAAGCGCCGAATCGATGGAATCCACAAACAGCCCCATGGAAATACCGACCAAAACAATCGCCAAAGACACCCAGCGGCTCATCGACACATATTCCTTCGGCGTCTTGCTCGGTTTCAGATATTTTTTGTAAATGTCATTGACGATATACGCAGGCCCGGCGTTCACGCTCGCCGCAAAGGTGGACATGAAAGCCGAAACCAGGCCCGCAAGCAGCACGCCTTTCAGACCCACTGGAATCAAATTGTTCAGCGTATAAGGCAGAATGGTTTCAGAATCGAAACTTCCGGCGGTTCGGTATTCAGGAAGCAGATATATTAACGCCATTGCCGTAAGTCCGGCAACCATCAGGTATCTTGGAATAAACAGCACCAGCGACACAATACCGCTCATCTTGGCGGCGTCCCGAGGCCTTTCCGTTGCCAGAATGCGCTGCATGTCGTAACCCGGCACCGGCCCGGCAATGCTCACAAGAATCCCCTTGAACACCATCATGCCCATAACAATCGAAAACCACTCGTAACCGTCGGAGCGGATCTTCTCCTCGATCTGAGGCAGAATAAGCGACCAGTCAAGATTGAGCTTCCAGCCAAACCACACATTTTCCCAGCCTTCCGGAACGATTGTGCGAAGCTGCAGCGCGTCGATCTTGTAAATGGCTATGGCTCCAACGGCCAGGCACGCCAGGGTCATAACCAAAAACTGCAGCAGTTCTGTAACCACCACGCTGTACATACCGCCCTTCACCACATAAGCCGTGCTCACCAGCATAATAATGCCTGCATACACATGCTTGGAAGGAATGTCGAACATTGAAGTGTGGATTGACAAATCCCAGGGGAAAAACACTTCGGAAAACTTGCCGATTCCCTCGAAACCATAGGCGATAAAACCGATTACGCTGAAAACGGCAAATACTACAACTATAATATGCGAAAGCCTGCTGCCCGTTCCTTCCCCGAACCTTGTCTTCAGCCACTCCGCCCCGGTCATAACATTGGAACGCCTCAGCCAGACAGCCATAAAAACCATAAGGAAAATCTGGTTCCACACCGGCCAAAGCCAAGGCAGCCAAACGCTCTTCAATCCATATACAAAACAGATGGAAACCATCCACATTGTTCCGGTAATATCGAACATTCCTGAAGCATTGGAAACTCCCAGCAGATACCAGGGAATTTTATTCCCGCCCAGAAAATAAGCATTCATATTCTTTGAAGCCTTTTTCGATATCCACCACCCGATCGCCACAGTTACCACGAGGTAACCCACAATAATCGAAAGATCAATCTCGGTTAAATTCATGTCAAACTACTTTATCATTCTCTTACTAAAAAATTCCGAGCTGCGGCATTTCACGGCTTGGCACAGCCTTCAACTCACCGCTCATAACGTGCCGTCAAGCTATATCCCCTTCCTGAACTGAAGCTATCAATTCGCTTACTTTGGACGTACATTTTGCCTATTTTGCAAAAAAGATTGCTTTTTTTATCTGTTTTTGAGAAATTTATAAAGGATCAGATTAACAATTTTTCTTAATACTTTTTTAAGCCAATAATTTTTTTCAGTAGAAAAATTTCAAAAAAACCAACTCACACAAAAACTATGTTTTGTTTTATTGCAAAAAAACTCAACACCAAAACTCCGCAGCTGCTTTTTGATAAACTCATACAGGAAAAAAGAGCTTTTGCTCTGCACATATACATGTTCTCGCAATAATTCGATTCATCTGCCGAACATAGCCTTAAGACCAAACGCCTTCCAAGACCGACAATTCAAGGGGAAATAAAATTCAAGACCAACCCATTTGCCGCCCCTTTTGCCACACAGCCATTTATTTCCAAAAACTGCGTAACATGAGGAGACTATTCATTCTGTCATCCATTTTTCTTCTTTTGTTCTTTACTCACGCTCTTCCTGGAGCAGACAAGAACAGCCAATTCGGAGGGCTTCGGTTTCGGTCGCGTTATCATTCCATCGAAGAAAGAACCCAGCTGGACCTCACGAGGCAAAGTCCGTTCATCTGCCAAAATAATTTCCGCCTTACATTCGATCTGGCAATAGCCCGCCACTCGGTTTTCGGATATATATTCAGACTGCGGCACATCAGCCAACACACACTTGAACTGATCTTTCATCCGTCTCTGCCCGAGAGCCCGAACGCTTTTCTTAAGGTAATTCTAAACGGCAGACAAATCCTCGCCAAGCTTGCCGTTCCAAAAAACAAGCTTGCCGATGCCCGTTGGCATACTTTCGATATAAATCTGAACCTCACAGACAAGCTAATTCGACTTTCTTTTCTAAACGACAGCTTGCAGCATCATCTGAGCGGCATGCCGCGGCAGGCTAAAGAATGGCAGCTCGTGTTCGGCTCGGCTCCCGGCCTTCAGCCACCAATCACAGACATTCCCTGCTTCTCAATAAGAAATGTGCGCGTCTGCACAGACGAAAAAAACAATTTCCGCTGGCCTCTGAACGAAAGCATGGGCAACAGAGCCATAGATCTGAAACAAGGCAGGCTGGCGTATATAAAGCATCCGCAGTGGCTTTCTCCCAACCATTATTACTGGGAAAAGGCTGGCTCGCTGAAAACACACACCCGCTCAGGCGTTGCTTACGACGTAGACAGCAATCTTTTCTGGATTGTGGAAAAAGACCGGCTGCGAGCCTTCGATCCAAACACTGCACAAACCCGAAAAGTTAGCCTGAACCACAGTCAGCCTTTTCTGCCCAACAAAAAAATCCGTGCTTTTTACAGCGCGCATTCCCAAAAACTGAAGGCTTATCAGCCCGAAGCCGGCAGAATCCGCACTTTCGATTTTCACCGTTCCCGTTGGTCAGCTTTTGATAAGGAGCAAAAATACCGAAACGAATACCAGCACCACAACCTCGTCTTCGACCCCGTTTCACGCAACTATTATGCGCTGTCAGGATACGGGTACTATACCTACAAAAACCACCTGCGCCAATACGACTCACTCGCTCATTCCTGGTCTCGGATTCCCTATGAAAACCGCTCGCTGTATCCCCGCTACCTGTCGGGCACCGGGCATCTGAAAGATTCGGAATTTCTGGTATTCGGAGGACGGGGCAACGAAGAAGGACTGCAGGAGCTGCATGTCCGAAATTTTATGGATTTGCACTTGCTGGATCTCGCGGCAAAAAAGGCGAAGCTGCTTTGGAAGGATTCTCTGAACAGTCACCACCTTGCACCGGTCAGGTCCCTGATTCCTTTCGAAAAACAAAATCAGTTCTATGCGCTTCTTTACAATCCCGAAAAAGAGAATACACATTTGAGGCTGTATCAAATCTCTCTTAAAACTCCGGAAATACAAGCTGTCAGCGACACCATTCCCTACATCTTCAAAGACGTTCTGTCGGATGCCGACCTGTTCTATGACTCGCAGAATCAAAGGCTGTTCGCATACACCCAGCACAGGCTAACAAATGATTCTTCCCTTTTGAATATATATTCTCTCCGTTTCCCTCCCGGACTTGCATGCTTACAGCCCGTCGCCCAGAGCTCGATATTTAAAGACTGGACCGCGCTGCTGATTCTCTCCGTCTGGGGACTGGCCAGCCTGGGAGCAATGTGCTTCCTGCTGCTGAAAATGATAAGCAGCGTTTCCGAAAGAAGCGATTCCCCAGACATGGAAAACAAAGATGAAACGCTTCCCCGCCAGCCTGCAGCCAACTGCCTGCGCATCTTCGGCCCTTTCCAGGCCTTCGACAGCTCGGGGAACGACATCGCCAAGCTTTTTACACCAAAGCTAAAAGAGACTTTCATGATGATTCTCATCAACGAAGTGTACTACCAGAAAGGCCTAACCTCCGACAAACTCATCGAACACCTCTGGCCCTTTTCTCCAAGAGAAAAAGCCCAGAACACCCGCTCAATAGCCATCAAACGCATCCGCACAATACTTGAAAATATCGATGGGCTTTCGCTGGTCTTCGAAGACAATATGTGGAGTTTGAAAATTTCGAAACCCTTTCCTGCGATTTCATCCACTTCAGCGAAATCATAAGTTCCCTGAAAAAGAATCCGAACCAAAAAAGCAAAGCAGACCAGCTAATCGAGCTGTTCGAAAAGGATTTACTGATTTCCCTGCACCGCAACGAATGGCTCGATGAAAAAATCTCTTTAATCATTACCGACACTATTTCATTGCTCATCCGCTTTCTGCAGAACAACCACAGCCAGCTGAACGATAATTACATCATTAAAGCGGCAGACCTTATACTGCAAATTGACGAGCTGGAGGACCAGGCCCTCAAATTCAAACTGCTTAGCCTAAACCGGCAAAAGCAGCACGCAAAAATGCACAGTGAATTCGAGCGATTTACAAAAAAATACGAGTCTCTATACAATGAAACCTACCCGCTAGGCTTAATGGAAATTCTGGAGAAAAAAGAAAAAATGGCTGAATGCTAACCAACAACAACCGCTGCTATCTCTTCTTTCGGACGTCATAAATCAACTTGCCAGCCATGCTCCACTCGCGTTCGATATGCGGCACAAAGCGCTTGTCGAACGGATCTTTTCCGTAATTGATGCGCCGCTTCCGTCTTCTGCGCCCTTTGACGTCTTCGTAATATTCGGTCCAAATGCCCGTCTTTACGCCGAACTTGTAAAATCCCTGCACGGCTACCTGCCCGCTTTCAAAAAACTTGTAGTAAGCTCCGTCCGCCTGCTTGTAATGTATCTGGACAACCTCTTTCATCTGTCCTTTCTCCTGATTGTAATAAGTCACATGCGAGTCCTTGGCCCAGCCTCTGAAAAACTTGCGTTTGTCGGTTAGCACCCCTTTGCGGCTGTAGGTCGTCCAGCGGCCGTGTTTCATGCCTTTATAAAAAATTCCCTCGGCAAGCACCGTCTCGCCCAGCATGCGCTTGTACGGACCATGAAGCAAAACTCCGCGCGGTTTTATCTTCTTTGAATTGACAATTTTCCTTGCTTTGGGATCGAACCAGTACACCTCCTGCACATAAGTGTCCAGCTCCTGTTTCCCGGGTTCTTTCAACACATTGAAAAGCTCCCATACCAGCTTGTTGCGCGCACCGCTGTAAGCTGAAGCCTTCCGCGTTTTTATTCCGTAATACTCATTTTTTTTCTTTTTCTTCTCTTTCTTAGCTTCTTCCTCGTCCTTCTTCTTTTCTTCCTCTTCCTCTGTTTTCAATTTAAAAGAAATAGGCGTATAGTTTTCCAGATCCAGCTTTTCGGTTTGCGAAAAAACTCTGGAAGCATTCAGCAGACAGGCAACTAAGAAAAAAAAAACAACTCTCATACAGGTAATAATATGATTCACAGCGCCTAAAATAAGGATTAAGAGTCTTCCGAAAAAGAAAAAAGACCGCTAATTACTTAACGGCCTTTCCTGCTGTATAAATACAAATAAGTGCTTCGTACTTTTTATTATTTTCAGTTATGTTTCTTAGCCAGCAATTTAGCTAAATAATAACATTCTATTAATTACCTGCAGTACTTACTTATTATTTCGAAGCCAGCTCAACGCTTCGGTTGATAAAACTGGTCAGTTTGTTTCCAGTAAGCATATTCTGAGCAAGCAGCGAGATGTCAAATGCCTGTTTTGCCAGCGAAAGCTTCTCTTCCTCGTCTTCAGTTTTCAGAATCTTAGCCACCAAACCGTGATTGGCGTTTACTGAGGCATTGAATTGCTCAGGCATCTGTCCGAACATTGCCATGCCTCCTCCTCCGTTGGCCTGCATGTCGCGCATGCGGCGCATAAACTCAGGACGGGTAATGGTCAGCGGCAGATCGTCAGCAGCCATCGGCGCAACCTCCACAGTGTAGGCTTTGTCGTCAATCGCTTTTTCAAAGATTTCTTTCACCTGCTTTTGCTCTTCCTCAGACAGCACAGCCTCCAGTTTTTCCTCTTTCGGAATCAGCTTGTCCGGCGTGTCGGCATCCACGCGCTTGAACTGAACTTTTTCAAGTTTTTGCTCCAGTGTGTTAACCAAGTGGCTGTCCAACGGACCGTTAAGCTTCAGCACGTCGAAACCACGGTTTTTAGCCGACTGAATGTAACCGTCCTGCGCTTCGATATCGTTTGAATAAAGCGCCACCAAGTTGCCGTCCTTGCCTTTCTGATTTACTTCTATCAGAGCTTTATACTCCTCGATAGTAGAGAACTTGTTTTCCACGTTTTCCAGCACCAAAAATTTCGAAGCGCGGTCGTAGAATTTCTCGTCAGTGATCATCCCGTATTTCACGAAGATCCCCGTGCTGCTCCACTTTTCCTCAAAACCTTCGCGGTCCTTTTTGAAGATGTCGTTCAGCTTTTCAGCCACCTTCTTGGTGATGTAATTGTTGATCTTCTTCACGTTGCTGTCCGACTGCAGGAAGCTTCGCGAAACGTTCAGCGGAATGTCCGGCGAATCGATCACGCCGTGCAGCAGCTGCAGGAACTCAGGCACAATGTCCTTCACTTCGTCGGTAATGAAAACCTGCTTCGAATAAAGCTGAATGTGGTTTTTCTGCAAGTCGAACGTCTCTTTGACTTTCGGGAAATAAAGAATTCCCGTCAGGTTGAACGGATAGTCCACGTTCAGGTGAATCCAGAAAAGAGGCTCGTCGAAAGTGAAAGGATACAGTTCGCGGTAAAAAGCCAGATAATCCTCGTCCTTAAGGTCAGACGGCGATTTTGTCCAAATCGGATTCGGATTGTTCACCACATTGTCCTTCACCACTTTCTCTTCCTTGGCGTCGTCGCCTTCGCCCTGCTTTACAGTTTCTTCCTTGGTGCCGAACACCACTTCAACAGGCAGGAACTTGCAGTATTTGTTCAGAATTCCCGACAGACGGCTTTCCGAAAGAAACTCCTCCGAGTCCTCAGCCACATGCAGAATCACTTCAGTACCGCGTGTAGTTTTATCCGATTCGCTCAGCTCGTATGACGTGCTTCCGTCGCAAATCCAGCGAACTGCCTTTGAGTCCTCTTTGCATGACAGAGTGTTGATTTCCACCTCTTTTGCAACCATAAACGCCGAGTAGAAACCCAAACCGAACATCCCGATGATGCTCTGCTGATCCTGCGAATCTTTGTATTTTTCGACAAACTCGGTTGCACCAGAAAAAGCAATCTGGTTAATGTACTTTTTCACTTCTTCACCTGTCATCCCGATACCGCTGTCGGCAATCGTAATCGTCTTGGCTTTCTCGTCAAAAGACACCTTCACTTTCAGCTCGCCCATTTCTCCCTTGAACTCCCCGACAGAGCTCAGCTGCTTGAGCTTCTGGGTTGCGTCCACTGCATTGGACACCAGCTCGCGAAGAAAAATCTCGTGATCCGAATACAAAAACTTCTTGATAATAGGGAATATATTTTCCGTATGGATAGAGATAGAACCTTTCTCTTGCATATGTATCTATTTTAGCGTTTCAATTAATTTTCGACAATGCCAGAACCCAAATTCTATTCCAAGCCGGCAAGAGGCGCAAAAGTGTCAGAAAAGGTGACAAACTGACAGCTGAGATATTCTTTTTGGAAATGTTTTTGTTGAACCATCCTTAACATTGCCAGCAGAAGCATCCAGAATTTTTAGGATTTTAGATATAAATCATTTAAATATAGTTGAGAATCAATATGTGAATTTTATGATTTATTACTACATTTGATACTAAGGCAATACACACACAGCGCAAGGATTATCAAAAAAAACGAGGTATAATGGCTAAGCTAAAGAATATTATCAAACAACTTACCGATGACGACTTCCGGGCGATCTACGACTCATTAATGGAAAGCAATGCCGAAAAATCCGCCTACCTTCTTCACTCCATGCGAGAAAAAGCCTTGTCGGACCACCGCATTATGATGGAGCTGGGAGTAAACACCAACGCATACTACACGCTGCGGTCCCGCCTGAAACAAAAAATAGAAGAGTATCTGCTGCAGCAGATGGACAGCCCCCGCGCCGACATCGTCAAAAAAGTATCGAACATCACCGAAATTCTTTTTACAAAGAAAAAAGCCATTGCCATTGCCACCCTCAAAAAACTGGAAAAGGAGCTTTCGGAATATGATCTTTCCAACGAGCTGACTGTCATCTACAAAGCGCTTAAAAAATTCCACGTCCACTCGCCCGACTATTACCACTATTCGCAGCAGTACAACAAACACGTTTCTTTTATGCTGGCTGTGGACAAAGTGGAAGACATGCTGGCTGAATATTTCAAAAAATACGGCAACTACCTGATGTCGGGTGAGGAAATGGAGAAATACGAGCTTGGACTCATCGTCACGGAAATGGAAAACACCTGCAAGCTGTATGACTCGCATCGGTTGTACGTCTACCAAGTATGCCTGACCATTTTCCACCGGCTGTTCGTCGAACCCGATCCTGACCACAGCGACCACGATCTGGAGCCTATTGAGGATATACTAAACCGAACAGACGAAATTCTCAGCACCTATCATCTCGACTCCATTTACTACCACCTGAGGCTGGTTTTCGAATTCCTGAAGATCGAATACTACAACCACTTCAAAGTGTACCGGAAAGTCGAATCATATTACGAGGAAGTTAACGAGTCGGTGCCTACGCTGCTGTCCAACTACAGCCTGTACACTTTCCCGGCCCAGTTTCTGAACACCAAGCTCCAAAGAGCCCTCCGGGTGGACAACCAGGCTAGCCTTTACGAAGAAAACGCACAGCTTTTCGACGGCTACGAGCCGGACAAGGAAGACATTCCTAAACTGGTGATGTATGTAACCTACCGCGCGCTCAGCTGCTACTACGCGGGCCACTACGACGAAGCGGCCAAGTGGATCAACAATCTGCTGAACGAAGTGAGCATGAAAAAGACTCCTTTTGCGCTGCTGGAAGTCAAAGTGCTGCTTGCACTGCAGTACTGCCTGCTGGGCGACTTCGACCTGTTCAACCAGCTTATCAACAGCATACAGCGACAGATACGTATTCTCGGCAAAGAAGACTGCGAGCGCATACTTTCCTTTACCAAAATACTGAAAATCTCCATCAGCGAAACCAAGCGGCAAAAAGCTCTGAAGATTCGCTCCATCGTTGAACGAATGCAGGCCCAACGCCCGCCGGTCAAGTTCTCGCCGACCGAGCTCATCAAGATGGACGACAAATTCATCGAAAGGCTCAGCAAATCGGAAATGCACTCGATGGCCTGAAAACATTAGCCGATTATACATACAAAAAGCCGCCCCAATGGGGCGGCTTTTTGCACATTTTATAAATGAACCTAACTTTTATTCTGTAACTTCTTTCCAAGCTCCATCAGCTTTTTGAACTTTTATGATTGCCGAGCCATTGTCACTTGAACCGTTATAATACGCATAAGTAATTGTAAACAACTCGCCTGATTCAACTTCACTAGAGAATTTTTTCTCTAAAAATGCTCCCAAATCCTTAACAATTGCGGCTCTGTCGGCATAAGCTTTACCAGCCCTAATGTCAAAGTTGTTGTACTTATCAGCAGCTTCACTGATTTGTGCGTAATCCTCAGCCTCCAAAGTGTATTTTACTGAGTTATCAGGAACCCAAGATCCTTCATTTACTTTTTCTTTGGAAGGTTTGAAAGTAAAATCAAGCGATACCGGTTCGGTTTTTCCCGGAGTCTTTTTAGAAACTTTCCATTTCTCAGATCCTTCAATTGCAGATACACTCACATTTTCTGTCTTCTGCCAAGCTACACCGTCAAAAGTGAAATTAATCGCTTCAATCAGTATTTTCGTATATGAGTAATTGTATTGAATAACCTTTTTGTCTCCAGATGCGGCATTAGAAAATTTTGTTTTCAAAAAAGCCGGCAAATAATCTTGAGCCTTAGCGTACTTTGAAAAGTTTTTATATTTGGCTACACCGCCGCCGATAGCCTGATAATCAGCATCAACCATTTTGTAAGCATTATCCAAGCCTTCCGTTTTGTTAGTCAATGTCCAAACTGTGCCGTCGTAAGCATACTCTTGCTTTCTATCTTCATAGAAACGCTTGTAAAGCTTGTATTGAACAACTTTTTCCTCTCCTTTTAAAGAAGCATTGAAGTTGTTTCTTAATACTACCTGAATGTACTCCGCCGGCTTGGTCTTATCAGAGGCAGAGAACCTGTCTTTTTCTCCCGGCTGATATTTGCCTGTGCCCAAAAGATCATAATCCTCCGCAGTCATTACATAAGCTGTGGCCTCAGAATTCTTGTAGCTTGACGGAGTATAGAAATCATAAGTCACATTAAGTGTTTTCTCCTCTGTCAGAATCTCAAATTTTTTGTACAAGAAGCCCGGAATAAATGCCTTAGGGTCAACTTTTTCCGAAAAGCTATCATATTTTCCAGGCTGACCGTCTTTAGTCCCCATTGAATCGTAGTCAATGGTTGCAAGCGTGTATGCGCCAGATTCCGGAATCAAAGTACGAGACAGATTTTTCTGAATTAACTCGTCTTTTACTGCTTGTTTAGCATCCAGCTCTTTGTTGATATCTTCCAATGGATTACATGAAGAAAAAAGCATCGATGCCAGCGAAATTCCTAATATATATTTTTTAAACATCTTATTATCTTTTTAATAAAAACGAATAAAGTAAAGCGGTAATCGAGGGGCGAAAAAGCGCCCCGTCAACCTTTTTATAGTATTCGGATTAAAACTTAAATTTCAGTCCCATTGACCATGTTCTTCCGAAGCCATAGAATACTGTTGACGACATAGCGTCGTAATCCATGCCATTCTGCGCATCTGAAATATACTCTGTATCCAACAGGTTGTTTACTTTTCCATATAGAGTAGCTTTCAAGCCAACAAGATCAAAACTGTATTTCACATTCGCGTCAAGCGTCGAATATGCTGGCATTTCCCATGTCGTTTTGCCATTGGCTGCGTTTTGATCAATTTTCATGTAAGCGTATAAGTTACCGAAGTAGTTGTAGTCCGCTCCAATTTTCAACCCTTTAAGCGGCTCGTAACTTGTGCCCAATGAATACGTAGTCTGCGCAGCATCGCTTACCTTCACGCCGTCCAACAAAATGTCCACTTTAGACGGAAGCTTGTTTTGGTCATCATCAAACAGCTCTACACCGCGGATATCACTTTGCCATTCCCAGAATCCCAAGGAAGCCATTCCCCGGATTTCCAGCGCTTCAACAGGATTTACGATGAAATCCAATTCTAAACCTCTGTGCAGCGCGTCCACGCCCAAAACGTTTCCAGAAACTCTTACTGTTTCAACATTGCCTTCCGCGTTTACCCTGTCCGCTTGCCCGCTTACACGCAATGATTTGTCCATCCACTTAGTCCAATAAGCGTTTGCATTCAACGAAACGACATCCGTTCTCAGGCCGTAGCCCATCTCAATGCTAAGGATTTTTTCATTTTCAATATCTTTGTTCACTACGTTTGAGTAGTTCAAGAATGTGCCTCTGAATCTAGGCGCACGCGTAAAATAACCCGCATTGAAGAACACATTGTGTATATCGGTTAGGTTATAGTTAGCGCCTCCCTTAATGCTGTAAGCCAGGAAGTTTTGAAAAGAAGTCTTTTGATTTCCCTTTGTGTATTTAAAGTAGTCAATTCTCTTGTACGAAGTATTGTTCACCGAGCCTGACACAAAAGCCGCCAATGCGTCACGCGTGTATTCCAACTGTCCAAACACACCTTCCCACAGAACAACCCCGTCGTTGCTGTAGCTGATCTTATCGCCTTTTCTAACCACCTTATTCGGGCTGTTCACATCCTTGTCGTCAATAAAGAATTCTCCTCCCAGCAGATCTTTCACTTCCGAATAGTGTTCGCCTCTGTAATAGCGAAAATCTACACCTCCGTTGAAAACTAAGTTATCGCTGAATTGATGATTCAAAGAAGACAGTAAACCAATCCAAACGTGGTTGTTTCTAGAGTCTTTAAGAATTACAGAAGAACCTAAGTGCCCGTTAGCTTTATTTTCTTCTTCAATTTTATCAAAATTAATTAAACCATCCGGAGTTCTGTATGCGTCAGTACTGCTATACAGTGATGTAGGATATTTGCTGCGATCACCGCTAAAAGAAGTTGATCCTCCCTTACCGATCGAAGCGTAAGCAGAAGTCGACAAGTCAGTTCGGTCAGAGATTGTCCAATAGTGGTTCAACGACATTTGAGGCTTATGGTATTCATTCTCAGAAGAATTCAAAAGCTCGCCGCCTCTGTATCCATAATCCGGATTGTATTTCTTGCCAAAGCGTTCGTATGTTTCAAAATATTGCTTGCTGTAAAATGTGCTTCGCTGTCCGTGCTTTTGCGGCGCTCCAAATACTGTGAAAACCAAATCATGATTCTCATTAATCTCTTTGCCTATTGAAAGGAAATAAGAATACCCTTTATACGCAGTGCCGTTTATATAACCGTCGCCAGAAGTTCTTGATCCTGAGAATGTCACTGCCCAGCCATTGTCCAACAAACCGGTTGACAAAGTCACCATCTGTTTAGCATAACCATCGTTGCCAATCCAGGCACCGATTGAACCGCCTTTCTTAGCGTCTGTTCCTTTAGTGATGATGTTGATCGTTCCGCCGGCAGAAGGAATTGCCAATTTCGATGCTCCCAATCCCCTTTGTACCTGCATTGAAGATGTTACGTCGGCAAGACCCGCCCAGTTGGACCAGTATACTTTTCCGCTCTCCATATCATTCACCGGCACTCCGTTTATCAAAACCCCAATATTGTCCGAGTCGAACCCGCGCAAGTTGATGCGAGAATCTCCGAATCCGCCGCCGCCTTTAGTTGCGTAAACTCCTGGAGTAGATTTCAGTACCTCCGGAAACTCCTGAGTCCCCAGCTTTTCCTCTATTACATCCAGCTTTATACTTGAAACCGCTACAGGTGTTTTACGATCAATCGCCACATCGGCAATAATTTCAACCTCGTTCAGCCCAATCGAAGAAGCTTTCAAAACGATTGATCCAAGCTTAAGAACCGACCCTTTTACATCCAATGCCTTTTCCACAGTCTCATAACCCACAAAAGAAATTACCAGTACTTTTGTACCTTCCTCTGCTTTAAATGAAAACTTACCATCAACATCTGTCATCGCACCAATTGTTGTCCCCTTAATCGAAACATTGGCACCAATCACACCCTCTCCTGTCTCCGCATCTGTCACGCGCCCCTGGACTAACGTCTGAGCAGCTGCGTTTGCAACCAGAGCAAGAAACATCAATGCACCAAGTAAAAACTGTTTCATGTTTGTGTTTAGTTTTGTGTGTTAAAGAATTTCAATACAAAGCTAAGGGCCTCCCAACAATATTCAACCGACTCATATGTTAACTTTTCAGCAAATAAAGCAATCATTTATTAACATTAAATTAACATTACATAGTATCTCAGCAGCATAATACCATTCAATGCTTTGCTTAAGAATAAAACCAGGAAATAACAATAATTTAATGCCTCAAAAAACAATTATTAATTGTGAAAATTCTTAATTTCATGAAGCCCACTGCGTACCGCAAAAAATACAAATACCACCCATTAAAAACACATATAACCGCTTATACAAAACAGTTCTGCATGGATTCGATATTTTTTTACTTATATTTCGGATAAAAAGTAAAAACAGCAAAATGAACGTAAGCACTACCGAAATCAGCGGGCTCCTGATCTTTGAACCCCGGGTGTTCGAAGACGAGCGGGGCTACTTTTTTGAAAGCTATAAAAAAGACTTGTTAAGGGATGCGGGGCTTGCCGAGGAGTTCGTGCAAGACAACCAGTCCTTCTCTACCGCAGGCGTAGTCCGCGGACTGCACTTTCAGCGCGAACCCTTTGCGCAGGGCAAGCTTGTGCGCGTGATCCAGGGGAAAGTGCTGGACGTGGCGGTTGACCTTAGAAAAAACTCACCTACCTTCGGAAAACACCATTCCGTAGTGCTGGACAGTATAAAACACAACATGTTTTACATCCCTCCGGGTTTCGCCCACGGATTCGCCACGCTGGAGGACAGCGTTTTTTCTTACAAGTGCACCAACTACTACAACAAGGCATCTGAATCCGGAATTCTCTGGAACGACCCCGATCTTGATATTGAATGGGAAATTGAGCAGCCTCTCGTTTCGCCAAAAGACCAGGCGCTGCCGAGCTTTGCCTCGTTTGTCCAGACCCTGAACGCCTGAATCAGGATATAATCCGCACGAAATTCTGACGGATTTTTTAATCTTGAAGAACTTCTTTACCTTGGTTGCTGTAACTTCACCAGACAACAATACACCATGATATACGTGACCGGCGCCACTGGTATGGCGGGACGCGCTGTTTGCAAACAATTTCTTAAACAGGGAAAAAAACTCCGCTGCCTGAAAAGACTCGGAAGCGCAGTGCCGGCCTCGCTGAAAGAAGAGCCAATAGAGTGGGTTGAAGGAGACATCACCGACTTGCAAGCACAGCTCGAATACATGCAGGATGCTGAGCAAGTCATACATATGGCGGGCTTGGTTTCTTTCCGCTCAGAAGACAAGAAAAAGCTGCAGCGCATCAACATCGAAGGAACCCGGACCATCGTTGACTCATGCCTTGCTTCCGGCGTGCCGGAACTGCTCTACATGAGTTCTATAGCTTCGCTTGCCGGTGCAAACAGCACGTCCGTGCTCAATGAGCGCACTAAATGGGAAAACGGCCCAAACGTTTCTCACTATGCACGCAGCAAATACCTGGCTGAGCTGGAAGTATGGCGCGGAAAAGCCGAAGGGCTCAAAGTCATCGTCTTCAATCCGTCGGTAATTCTGGGACCAGGAAAACCGGGAAAAAGCAGTTTTCAGCTTATCGAATATCTAGCAGAAGGAAAGCGAGCATTTCCGAATAGAACATTTCATTATGTGGACGCACGCGATGCGGCGAAAGCCGTATGGAGCGCTTTCGAAAAAAAACGCTTCGGTGAATGCTATATCCTCAGCGCCGAAGAATCTTCATACCAAACCCTTTATGAAGAGTTTGCATCCTTGTCCGGCAATTCCAAACCTTTCCAAAGCATCAGCGAAACGCTCTTACGCATAGCCTACGCTCTTGACTGGCTGAGAAGCAGGCTAACTGCACGCCCTCAAAAACTCAGCAAGGAGCTATTAAAAACAGGCCGGAGGGCTTACCAATGCGATTCCCAAAAGGCGCGCGAAGAGCTGGGAATTGAGTTCCGGAAACTCAATCAAACCTTGCCGTGGATCATGGAACAACTTGAAAAGGAAGAAAAAACGGATGCAGCATAAAGAGCAAATGAAAATTTTTCTCGGAAAGCACCCGTAAACTATCCCGATTTTTTTCTACCTTGTCTTTTATTAACTGATGCACAAGGGGCGACAAAACCAACCTCTAAACGCATCAGACACACACATTTATAGCGAGAAAGCCACAACCAACGACTGTATTTGCCCATGAGCTACGAATTTGACAGCGGAGAAGGAGAAGAGAAAACCATTTGGATTCAACAGTTTGAGGAGAGCCTTCGCCAAGGCTCCAGCTTTTACATTGATTTAAATGCGTTTGAAAAAATGCTGGAATACTACCAGGGAAGAGGGAAATTCCAACTGGCGCTTAAAGTATGCGAAATGGCTCAGGAGCAAATGCCCTTCGACGTGGAAGTGCTCGTAGCCAAAGCCAGCCTTCTCAACCAACTCAACCGTCAGGAAGAAGCCCTGGAGCTTCTGGACGGAAAGATATTGTGCATGCACCCTAACGATTCGAACGCGCTTCTGGAGAAAGCCAGCGCGCTGATAGAAATCGGGAAAACTGAAGAAGCGCTGAACATCTTGCCGAAAGCACTGGATGGAGCAGACGACCGAAGCGAGGTGCATTACCGGGTAGGCATTGCTTACCTGCAAGTCGAGAAAACAGAGCTTGCCATCCGCGAGTTGAAAAAATCCCTTCAGCACAATCCGGTCAACGACATTGCGCTGATGGAGCTTTCCATATGCCTGGAAGAAACTGACCGGGACGGCGAAGGCCTGGAATTCTACAAACGCTATGTTGACGAAAAACCCTACTCGGCCAATATCTGGTACAACATGGGCTTCGCCTACAACAAACTGGAACAACACGAAAAAGCCATTCAGGCATACGAATACGCCTATCTAATTGACGAGCAGTTTTCTTCGGCGCTTTTCAACAAAGGCAAAACGCACCTTGAGCTGGAACAAATGCAGGAGGCCATAGACTGTTTCAGAGGCGTGCTCAAGATCGAAGGGCCTTGCCCTGACAGCTACACACAGATTGGCGCCGCCTATTCCCAGGTTAAAGGCCATGAAAAACAGGCGCTTCACTTTTACCAGACTGCTCTTCAGGAAAACCCGAAACACAGCGAAGCCTGGTTTGGCATGGGATGCCATTATCTCCGTGAGAACAAAACGGAAAAAGCAATAAAGCTAATCCAGAAAGCTATTGAGCTAAAAAAAGACGATGCGAACTACTGGAAAGGGCTGGGACAAGCCTACTATCTAAGCGCCAAATTCCAAAAAAGCATAGAGGCCTACGAAGAGGCCGTTGTGCTGGAGCCCAGAGAGCAAAGCACCTGGCTGGAATGGTCGCACGTGTACTTTGAACAAAAAAAATTTAATTCCGCTATAGACATCATGCAGGAGGCCCTGGACGAATTTCCGATGAGCGCCCGCTGCCTGTTCAAATTGGCGGCTTATATGCTTTTATCCGAAAAAACAGACGAGGGCTTGTCTCTCTTCCGGCAAGCCATCCACTTAGATTTCGAACTGCACCATGAAGTTTTGGTGCACTATCCGTCACTCCAGGCAAATGAGGGCGTTCAGGCGCTTATTGAAGAATTTAAATAATTACTGGATTAGAAAGAGAGAAGAAAGAAGAGAGAAAAATGAGTAACTACTTTTTGAATAATTTGCCGGAACGCACCAAAAAACCACGTCAGTCAGGTTTTACGATGGCAATGGACAAAGGAATGAGCGCAAGAGAAGTCGAAGATTTTTTGAGCATCTCTGCAGACTATGTCGACATCATCAAGCTTGGATTCGGCACATCCTACGTAACTCCCAACCTGGAAAAAAAACTGGAAATATACAGAGAAGCAGGCATCCCCTACTATTTCGGAGGCACGCTGTTCGAAGCTTTTGTAATCCGAAACCAGTTTGACGATTACCGCCGCTTGCTTGACCGTTTCCATGTGGAATACGCCGAAGTTTCAGACGGATCTATAGAAATGCAACACGACATCAAATGCGAATACATCCGCAAGATGTCCGAAAACTTCACCGTCCTTTCGGAAGTAGGTTCGAAAGATGCGGAAAAAATCATCCCGCCTTACAAATGGATCCGGCAAATGCAGGCCGAGCTTGACGCCGGCGCCTGGAAGGTAATCGGAGAAGCGCGCGAAGGCGGCAACGTAGGCCTTTTCCGCTCGTCAGGCGAAGTGCGCTCGGGACTTGTTGAGGAAATCCTGACAAAAATTCCTTTTGAAAAAATTATCTGGGAAGCGCCGCAAAAAACACAGCAGGTTTGGTTCATCAAACTGCTTGGCGCCAATGTAAACCTCGGCAACATCGCACCGAACGAAGTCATTCCACTGGAAACGCTGCGAATCGGCCTGAGAGGAGACACATTCTTCGATTTCATCAAGTAAAAACAAAGCGAAGATTTTCCAAAAGTTTTTTATTTCAGTTATTTTTAAAAACAGGAGACGGGCCTTTGCTTGTCTCCTGTTTTTTTGGCCTTATTAAAATTTAAAACCATTCAACGCCAGCAGGCGCTTCATATTTTTAATCCATATTAAAAAACCCCATGAACCCGGTGAAAAATTATATTTTACTCTTTCTCAAAGGAATTGCCATGGGCAGCGCCGATGCTGTTCCCGGCGTGTCCGGAGGCACCATTGCATTGCTCACGGGCATTTACGAACGTCTCCTTGGCGCTATCCAGTCCATAAGCCCCGCAACACTCCGATTGCTGCTGCAAGGCAAATTCAGAAAATTCTGGAAAAAAGTAGACGGTACGTTCCTAATTGTGCTGCTCACAGGCATCGCCCTCAGTCTTCTTAGCTTCGCGCGGCTCATTACAAAACTGCTAATCAGCCATCCCATCCATATCTGGTCATTTTTCTTCGGGCTTATCCTGATCAGCTCGTACCTTGTAGGCAAGCGCATCAAGCACTGGAATATACTTACCATTTTAACTCTTGGCGCAGGCGCAGCCATAGCCTACGGCATTACGGTGCTGACTCCCGCCCAAACTCCCGAAGCCGGATGGTTCATCTTTCTGTCGGGAGCCATAGCCGTTTGCGCAATGATTCTCCCGGGCATTTCCGGCAGTTTCATCCTTTTGATGCTCGGCAAATACCATTTCATGATGGAAGCGCTCAAAGCCTTTGACCTCAAATTCATATTGATTTTCATGGCGGGCGCCGTGACAGGCTTGCTGTCATTCTCCCGGCTCATCCACTGGATGCTCAAGCACTTTCACGACCTAACCATAGGGCTGCTTACGGGCTTTATGATCGGCTCGCTGAACAAAGTGTGGCCATGGAAAGAAGTGCTGGCCACCCGCATCAACAGCAAGGGCCTGGAAGTTCCTCTGCTGGAAAAAAGCGTTCTCCCTCAGCAATACGAAGCGCTTTACCAAAAAGAGACTTTTCTTGTTCCGGGCATTTGCATAGCGCTGCTGGCCATTGCCGCAGTATACGGAATCGAATTCTGGGCAAACAAAAAGCAAAAAACAGCATGAGAAAATTCGGACTGATAGGAAAAAAACTGGGGCACTCATTTTCCAAAAAATATTTTTCGGAAAAATTCGAAAACGAAAACATCCACGGATGTGCCTACGAGCTCTATGAGCTTCCAGACATAAAAAGGCTTAAAAAACTCCTCCTGGACCATCCCGCTCTTGAAGGACTGAACGTCACTATTCCCTACAAAGAAGAAGTGCTGCCATTCCTGGATGAAATCGACGAAAAAGCCCGCCGCATCGGAGCCGTCAATGTCGTCCGAAAGCTTGCAAACGGCACGCTCAAAGGATACAATTCTGACTATTACGGTTTTCGGCGCTCGCTTGAAAACTGGCTCGGGGAACGACGCCCCGGAAAAGCGCTGATTTTGGGCACCGGGGGCGCTTCCAAAGCCGTCTGCGTTGCGCTTGAAGACATGGACATCGCCGTGCAGTTTGTAAGCCGGAAGGCCAGTGAAACATGTCTCACCTACGAGCAGCTGAAGGAATCTGAAGACATTTTCAAACAGCACCGGCTGATCGTCAACACCACGCCGCTGGGCATGCATCCGCATTTGGATTCGTTTCCCGATCTGCCCTACGAGTGGATTAACGAACACTTTTTTATGTACGATCTGGTATACAATCCGGAAACAACAGCTTTTATGAAAAAAGGCGCCAAACAGGGAGCCTGCGCAAAAAACGGACTGGAAATGCTGGTTTTGCAGGCCGAAAAGTCGTGGGAAATATGGAACGACGCTAGCGGTTTTTTGTCCAAGCCAGAATGAAAGCCGCGCAAAAGGAAATGACGAGAAGATTAGGATGCCAGATCCACTCCTCGCGCATCCACCGGGGATCTTCTGATCCGCTCACCCATGCCCGAAATGCATTCCAGTTGAGCACCAACAGAAGACACAGAAGGATAATTGCGGCGTTTAAGACAAAGCGCCGCAAAAACAGCTTGATTTTCATCCGTAGTTAATGTTTTCTTATAGCCAAATGGAACATCCATAATAATCTTGCTTCTTTTGGATTAAAAGACCGATTGTTATGAATGTTTCATAGAAAAAAGTAAGAATTAAATATGTATTTTCCTAAATATTGCTATTGCAAGATTCCAGCTTATATGCATCGAGCCAGAGGCTAGTTTGAAAAGAATCCATAGAACTTTCTTTAAAAAATCGTAATTTGTCCGCCGGTTTATTTTGGCTTTTATCCCTTATCTTTTAGATACATGAAGAGATTTGCACTTCTTTTTTTACTAATCGCTGGCCCGCTTGCCGGTTTTGCGCAAAACAATACCGACAGCGCTTTTATCAAGGCCAAACAGCTCATGCAAAACAAGCAATTCGCTTTGGCCCTGGACGCCTTCCGTCCGCTGACAAGTCCGCAAACCAACAGCTTTCCGCAAGCGCCCTACGCATGCTATTACTATGCATACTGCGCATACCAAACAGGTAACCTGCCGCTTGCCAAAGACATGTTCCTTCAGATTAAAAGTCGATTTCCGCGCTGGAATAAAAAAGACGATGTCAACCTTTGGCTGGCTGAGCTCTACTTCAAAAACAGACAACCAAACGAGGCGCTTAGTCTGGCCAGGGAAATCCGGAATCCGCAGATAAAAAAGCAGCTTGAATCGCTGCTCGTGGTTGCCTTTGACAGCGCTTCGGTAAAAAACACCCTTAAAGCCCTCAACAAGGTTCCTTCAAGAGCGCTTGCACAACTCGCCGCCGACAAACTGCAGGCGTTGCCGCTCAATCAGAAAAAATTCAAAGAACTTGACAGGCTTGTCAAAGACTTTAAACTTGACAACTCCCGATACCACCTGCCCGACAGCGCCGAAGTCTTCAAAAAAAGGTACCGGGTGGCTGTACTGCTGCCTTTTCTGTATTTGCAAGACTCAGCCGCCATGCACTCGCGTCCCAAAAACCTGGTGTACGACCTTTACGAAGGCATGCGCGCCGCGCAAAAAGCCCTGGCCGAGGAAAACATAGAAATCGAACTTTTAGCCTACGACACAAAGCGAAATGCGGACACTACGCTCATAATCCTGGAAAAAGACCAGCTCCAGCAAGCCGACCTAATCGTGGGACCGCTCTATCCGGAACCAACCCGTCTGACTGAAAAATTTGCCCGGCAATATCAGATCAACTGGTTCAGTCCGCTGTCGAACAACGGCATGCTCGTTCAGGAAAACCGCTTTGCACATCTGTTTATGCCTTCTAGTGAAAATCTGGCAAAAAACGCTGCCGAATTCATCAACAAGAAGAATCTGGAAAACAAACAGACATTCATCTTTTACGGCTCCAAGCCGATGGATTCCGTCAATGCTTATACTTACAAAAAACAGGTAGAAGACTCCGGCTACCAGGTTGTCCTGACAGAGAAATTCACGAAAGAAACTTCCCGGAGGATCAACGAAATACTGACAGAAACCGTTGAAGTGCCCACTGACTCGCTTGACGAATTCGGCGACCCGATCATGCAGGACTCGCTGCTCCTGCAGCCCGACAGCATCGGCCATATTTACATTGCCTCGGAAGACAACCTGATTGCGTCCAACGCCATTACAGGCATTGACAGCCGCCCGGATACTATCGTGCTTGTAGGCAGCGGCAAATGGCTTTACAACCCTTCCATAGGCCTAAAAACTTTGGAAAAAAATGCCGTGTACCTGGCCGCGCCAACTTATGTAGATTACGAAAGCGCAAGCTTCCAGGCTTATGCCTCTCTGTATGAACAGCAGACTTTTCAGTCACCGAACAACCGCTTTGCCATCATCGGTTACGACCTGCTGTATATGACAGGCAAACTGCTGCATAATAAAGGCCGCCGATTCATGTCGGAAAGCGAAGGCGAATTCATTTACGAACCGCTATTTCAGGGCTACCAGGCCGATTCCACCCGCAGCAATGCTTATGTTCCTATCATTGAGATAGAAAATGCGAAAGTCCGGATACTTAATCCCAAAAAATAACACCAGTCCTAAACTGAATATTGCATTCCTAAACTGAAGCAGGAACACAACTTAAATGAAGTTAAACACGCCTGAGCTGCTTGGCATAGCGGCACTGGCATCAATACATACAGCACATGGCTACAAAAGAAAACAGCATCCGGCTTTTCCAAGAAGCCCAAAAGCACATACCTGGCGGCGTTAACTCTCCGGTCCGCGCATTTAAAGCAGTCGGCGGAGATCCGATTTTCATGAAAGAAGCCAAAGGCGCCTTCATGACCGATGTGGACGGCAACAAATACCTTGACCTGATCAACTCATGGGGGCCTATGATTCTCGGCCACTGCCATCCGGACATCGAAGGAGCAGTGAAGGAAGCCGTACCCCGCTCGCTCTCGTTTGGAACGCCGTCTCCCGCGGAGGTTGACATCGCCACGCTGATCTGCCAAATGAAGCCGGGAATACAAAAAGTGCGCATGGTGAACTCAGGCACCGAAGCCACCATGTCTGCCATCCGGCTTGCCAGAGGCTACACCGGACGCGACAAAATCATCAAGTTCGAAGGATGCTACCACGGCCACGGCGACTCTTTCCTGATTGCCGCCGGAAGCGGCGCAACCACGCTGGGTGCTCCCAACAGCCCGGGCGTTACGCAGGGAACGGCCAACGACACGCTGACTGCTCCGTACAACGATCTGCAGGCGGTGAAAGAACTCGTCCAGGCCAACCCTGAGAGCATAGCAGCCATCATCATTGAACCGATTGCCGGAAATATGGGCTGTGTGCTGCCTGAAGAAGGTTTTCTGGAAGGACTGCGCACGATCTGCGACCAGGAAAACATCGTGTTCATCTTCGATGAAGTGATGACCGGATTCCGGCTGGCCAAAGGCGGCGCACAGGAGCGTCTGGGCATAACGCCAGATCTTACTACCCTGGGAAAAATCATCGGCGGCGGCATGCCGGTGGGCGCTTACGGAGGAAAAAGAGAAATCATGGATTACGTGTCGCCGCAGGGACCGGTATACCAGGCGGGAACGCTGTCGGGCAACCCGATATCGATGGCCGCCGGTTTTGCCATGCTTTCCTTCCTGAACGACGAACCGGAAGTATACCGACACATTGACACGCTCACCCAGCACATTGCGGAAGGCACCAGAAAAAATCTCAAGACGCTGAATCTGCCGTACACCACCAACGAAATCGGTTCGATGCACAGCCTTTTCTTCACGGACAGAAAAGTGCGCAATTTCGAAGACGCCAAGAGCTGCGACACCGCTCTTTTCGGCAGGTACTTCAATGAAATGCTGAACCGCGGCATTTACCTGCCGCCGTCGCAGTTCGAGACTTATTTCATCTCCAACGCCCTGACCGAAGAGCTTGTAGAAAAATTTCTGAAAGCAAGCTTCGAATCGCTGAAGGCCATTCACTAAAAAATATTATCCCAACCCAAAACCCCTTCGATTTTTCGGAGGGGTCTTGTTTTTCTAACCTTATACAGCCAGAAACATCTTCAGTGGCATTTTCGGCAGCCTGTTTTCCTTTCCGGCCCTTTACCGCCAGCATCCCATGAAGCAAATGAGAAAATACCAGGGCATCAGCTCGGCGCTGTAAAACAACGGCTGCTTAACATGTTATTCACTGCGCACGACGGACAGTTTGACAACGTGGAAGGTTTTCTGCGTTCCAATGAATTCGATGAAGTAATCTGCGAAAAAAACTATCCCGCCAATGAAGTAAAGTCAACACCGGGCGTTCCCGACGACTACATGTCCCGGTTTTCCTGCCGATTATGAAAAAAAATCACTACAAAGATCAAAAGGAAAAAGCAGAAAAAATGGACTGCCATGTCCGTTCTCAGATGCAGACATTCCAGCACATGATCAATAAAAAACTGCTCAACGTCTCAGCCCAAAGCAAATAACATTTTTTTTGCCCCCGAAACTCAATTCCCGGGAGCATTTGCCCTCTCCTCATTCCGATACCCGCAAAAGCATTTGCTCGCCGTCCACCAGAGCTCTCTCCTCCACAAAGACCTCCTCCACTGTCCCGGCAGAATGCGCGGCAATAGTATTCTCCATTTTCATTGAGCTCAAGACCACCAGCGCATCGCCCTTTTCGACTTTATCGCCGACATTTACAAGCACTCGGACCACCTCGCTAGGCATTGGCGCCACATAGGCTCCCTTCTCCTGCTTTTCTTCTCTGGCCGGAAAACGGGGAACGGATTTCAGCACATGGCCGCCCAGATTTGGTTCATGAAGCAAGACCGCTTTCTCATTTTTTTTATAAAGAAAAATCTTTCTCCAGCCTTTCCACTCCACTTCCACTTCTTTGCTGTCCATCGAAAGCAAGCGAGCAACGGAAGCCTCTCCGCCCGCTTGTACCATAAAGCTTCCGTCTTTCTGAACCTGGTATTCGACTTTCACCAGGCCGCCGTCCAGCTCCCACTCCGAAAACTGCATTTGATACATGCTGTTTCTCCAGCCCGACAAGGTCGACTTAAAAAACGTTCGCGCATCGTCACGTATTTTCCATTCACATAGCGCAGCGGTTATTGCCAGCCAATATAGCTCTTCCTTTCCCAAAGCGTCGGGATTCAACAATTCGGAATTTCTTTCAATAAACTTTGTATCGAAGTCTCCGGACTGGAACTCAGAATGAGCCAGTATGTCGCTGAGAAAACTCTGATTGGAAACCGCTCCCAGCAGCGCTGATTTGCCAAGCGCCTGCAGCATTTTCCGAACAGTCTCTTTCCGGTTTTTCCCGCAGGTTATCAGCTTGGCAATCATCGGATCGAAGTACACGCTGATTGCCGATCCTTCCTCCACGCCGGCATCCCACCGGACTTGCTCGTCTTCGAAAGGACGAAACATAAGAAGCTCGCCTGTTTGAGGAAGGAAATGATCGTAAGGATTTTCGGCATAAAGCCGGCATTCAAGCGCATGTCCGCTGCTTCGGATTTGCTCCTGCGAAAGCGGCAAAGGCTCTCCCTGAGCCACTTCAAGCTGCCAGTCCACCAAATCCAGGCCAGTGATGCACTCCGTTACCGGATGCTCCACCTGCAGTCTTGTGTTAACTTCCAGAAAATAATGCTCGCCCTCGGGCGTAAAAATAAACTCGACGGTACCGGCGTTTTTATACTTCACCGCTTTTCCCGCCATTACTGCCGAGCGGTAAATCTGTTCAGCAAGCTCCGGCTTTCCTTCCAGAGCAGGCGAAGGACTTTCCTCTATAATTTTCTGATAACGCCGCTGTATAGAACATTCCCGTTCAAACATATGCACCAGGTTGCCATAATCATCCCCGAATATCTGCACTTCGATGTGTCGGGAAACGTCAAAATACTTTTCCAGCAACATTTTATCGTTACCAAAAGCCGCCTTTGCTTCCCGCCTGGCAGACTGCAGCGCTTCTGGCAAATCTTCAGGCTTCCTAACGATCCGCATCCCCTTTCCTCCGCCCCCGGCTGAAGCCTTCAGCAACACCGGAAAACCGGTGCGCTCGGCTTCCTCAGCAAAACGCTCCTCGGACTGGTCCTCTCCTTCGTAGCCGGGAACCACAGGAACTCCCGCTTCCCGCATGAGGCGTTTGGCTGTTTGCTTGTCTCCCATCAAACGTATGGCCTCGGCGGAAGGACCGATAAAAATGAAACCCTTTTCCCGACAGGCCTTCGCGAAGCCCTCATTTTCGGACAGAAAACCGTAGCCCGGATGGATGGCCTGCACCTTCATCTGTCCGGCAATTTCCAAAATACGCCCGCCGTCCAAATATGTTTCCGCCGGGGTGTTTCCTTTAAGAGCAACCGCTTCGTCAGCTTCTCTTACAAAGGGCAAATCACGGTCGGGCACTGCAAATACAGCCACCGTGGCAACTCCTTTTTTCCGGCAAGTGAGTATAATGCGGTGAGCAATTTCTCCCCTGTTGGCAATTAATATTTTCCTGATCATAGGTGTGATGTGTGAGCTTTAAGCAGTTCTCGCTAATTATTTTTCCAGAGTGATTGTTTTCAAGCAATCGCTTGCTGGCATACAATTCCTCCGGAAAGGATACACTCAAGCCTGCAAATCGACCGCGCCTTTTCTTGAGCTGATGAATAATTTATCGTGAATGATGTTGTCGATCTCAAATTTTCCGATGATTTCCTTCATTATCTCCGAGCTTCCGGCTCCGATAGAAAACAGCCGGGCATCTCGCCAAGCCCTTGCCACACCGTAGCCTTCCGTATAGCCCACGCCGCCATGAATCTGGATTGACTCGTTAATGATTTCCATGCAAACATCAGCGGTATAGGCCTTCGCCTTCGTCACGCGATTGGTCGCTTTGGCTCCGTTTGCGATAAAATCCCCGACGGCTCTGAACGTCATTGCCTCGCATGCCTCCAGCTTAATCGCCATATCTGCTATCTTGTGCCGGATCACCTGCAAGTGAGACAGCGTCTGGCCGAAAGCCTGCCGCTCTTTGGCATAAATCACGGCCTTGTCATAGGCATATTTGGCTGTGTAGGTCGACATCACCGCCATAAGCACACGTTCTTCCTGAATGTTGTTCATCAGGTAATAAAAACCTTTATGAGCCTCTCCCAGCAAGTTTTTTTTTGGCACCTTCACGTTGTCAAAAAAGAGCTGAGAAGTGTCAGAGGTATGCCAGCCCAGTTTATCGTCAATCTTGCTCCGGCTTATTCCTTCAGTTTCCAAATCCACCAACAGCAGCGACATATCATGTTTAGGCCCGGTGCGGGTAACCAGCACCACGAAATCGCCTATTGTCCCGTTGGTGATAAAAGTTTTGGAACCATTGACCAAGTAATAATCGCCTTTGTCTTCAGCTGTGGTCTGAATGCCCGCCACATCCGAGCCGGCATTGGGCTCGGTAATGCCTAAGCCGGCAATTTTTTTGCCCTGCAGCGCAGGCTTCAGCCAGCATTCCTTTTGCTTTTCATTTCCCAGCGCATTAATGAGCGGCAATGGCAAATAAGTATGCGCATAAAAAGAGCCTGTGAATCCGCCAATGTTTGCATAAGAAAGCTCCGCCATTACAATCACCGCCGCCCAAAAATCCATCCCGCTGCCACCCAATTCCACCGGATAATTCACTCCGATGTATCCCTGTTCGCCCATTTTCCGGAACAGCTCTTTCGGGCACTCCTTGTTTTTCTCCCACTGGTCCGCGCGGGGAAGCACCTCTTTGCTCAGAAACTGCCGCAAGGACTCTCTGAGCATCTGGTGCTCTTCTCTGAATTCATACATAATTGTCGTGTTTTGCGTAAAGAAACGGGTCATTTTCTTTACTGGGTTTATATTCAATCTGATTGTCTGATTTTTCTAAAAAATGCGCTCATGATTTTGAATGCAATAGCACAGCTATTCAGGAAAAACGGCTTATACTTACATGCGAAACACTCCGTACCGCTGAGTGCTCTCGAAACCTGCCCGGTAAACCAGCTCCAAACACATTCCCAAGTATTCGCGGGTTTCAGAAGGATCAATCACTCCGTCATCCCAGAGCTGGGCCGAAGAATAGTAAGCCGTTGATTTCCGATCGATTTCCTTTGTCATCTCCTCTTTCTGTTTTTTCGCCTTTTCTTCATCAAAAGGAATTCCCGCCTTATTAGCCGCGTTTCGGCCAATAATTTCCATAACGCCTGTCAGCTGCTCGGCGCCCATTACTGAAATCACCGAATTGGGCCAGCTGAACAAAAACCGGGGCTTGTACATTCTGCCGTTCATCGCATAATTGCCCGCTCCGAAAGATGCACCCGTCATGATAGTGATTGCCGGCACCTCGCTGTTTGCCACAGCGTTAATGAGCTTTGCCCCGTGCTTGATTATGCCCTCTGCCTCGTACTTTTTCCCCACCATAAATCCCGTAATGTTCTGGAGAAAAACCAGAGGCGTCTGATTCTGATTGCAAAGCTGTATAAACTGCGCTCCCTTGTTGGCCGAGTCGCTGAAAAGCACGCCGTTGTTTCCCAGAATTCCAACCGGCATGCCCTTGATGTTTGCAAAAGCCGTCACCAGCGTTTTGCCGTATTCAGGCTTGAACTCCGAAAACTCCGAGCCGTCCGCCAGACGCGCCATTATTTCCCGGCAGTCAAACGGCGTTTTGAACGATTTGGGAACTATCCCCTTGATTTCATCGGGCGAATACCTGGGCTCCCTAACTTCATGAAGCGTAAAATCCGCGTTGGCAGGCTGCGGCACAAACTCCATAATCTCCCTCGCCTGGCGAATGGCGTCATAATCGTCCTCCGCCAGATAATCCGAAACACCGGACACGCGGCTGTGCATTTCGGCTCCGCCAAGGCTTTCATCGTCGGCAATCTCATTCGTTGCCATTTTCACCAAGGGAGGACCTGCCAGAAAGACCTTCGCACGTTCCTTAACGAAGATTGCATAATCCGACATGCCCGGAATGTACGCTCCCCCGGCCGTGCTATTACCGAAAACCACGCTAACAGTAGGTATGTTATCCTTCGAACGCCGGGTAATGCCGCGGAAAAGCGTGCCGCAAGCGTTAAAGATTTTTTCCTGCTCAGGCAAATTCACTCCCGCCGAAGCAACAAGGTAGATGACCGGCAGCCGGTTTTCACTGGCAATTTCACCAAGCCGGTTGTGCTTCTGCACGGTGGCATAATCAATTGCACCGCCCTTCAGCGTGCCGACATTGGCCACGACTAAACAGATCTTTCCGCTCACCAAGCCTACTCCGGCAACGATGGTTCCGCCCGGACCGAAACCGCCCTCACCCAATCCTGCCAGCGGAAGCAGTTCCAAAAATGGACTGTCGGGATCCAGCAGAAGCTCCACCCGCTCACGTGCCAACAACTGTTTGCTGTGCCTTGCCTTTTCGATGTATTTCTGTTTTCCCTGAAAACGGCTTTCTTTCATAACGGTCTCCAGCTCTTCCAGCAGAGCCGTGTTGTAAGCATAGTTTTCAAGATAAGCCTTCGAATTTGTGTCGAGTTTCGATCTGAATGCCTGCATTTCAAACAAAAGAGATTTTGAGGTTTAGTAAGTAATATACAAAGTTTTGTGTGAAAAATATAATCAAACTTTAACCAAACCCTTAGCTTTTTTATTCAAATTGTCTGAGTACACAAGCCTGAACATCCGTGTAAACAAGCTCGAATTCCTTATTGTACCTCCATAAGCTTTCGTCTTTATGCGGGTAATACCGGCATATTCTAACCGAAATCACCTTCATTCCATAAACAAAAGACTTTCAAATTTTTTATTAAAAACAAAAGAACTGTACTAATAAAAACATTTACCTGTTTTCCTTCAATACCAACCCATGAAACACGAAGAGCTTGATATTGACCTGAAAGAGTTTCCTGAACGTATCAAGAAGCTAGTTCTTTTGCTGAACGATTCCAACGGACTCACCCGGGAAAGCGGCCGGGCAAAGTTTGTGGCTATGGACGGAGAGGCAATTACCTATTTAGAGCATTTGCTGATCACGAACCAAGACACGCTTAGATGGGAAGCTGTAAAAGCGCTGGAAGAAATTGCAGACAAAAGTTCCATTCCTGTTTTTTTGAGGCTAATGGAAAGAGATCCGTCAGGCGATATCCGCGAGCTGGCAGCCAAAGGACTGGCCCGGTTCGGACACCTTGGTTTGGTGCCGCTGCTGGAAGAGCTTATCAAACGGGACCCGATAGAATGGATTTACGAAACCGCTTCTTTGGTGCTCCGCCGGCTGAGCAAACAGGATCACGAAAAATATCCGGCGATAAAGCCGCTCACCGACGCATTGCTGAGCGACGACCGGACAGGGGTTCGGATCCGACCGCTGGCAGAAAAAGTGCTTGAAGAAATAGAAGAAAAGCCTCTGTGAAGAGGCTTTAACGTTTCCATTGAACGAATCATTTTTTATAAATCAAGCTCTTCACTCGAATCAAAGGCCACAGATTCTTCGCCTGTTTTCTTTTTCGATTTTTTCTGAACAATCATGAACCCGAACACCGCTCCGCATATTCCGCCTACAATATGCGCCGACTGAGCAACCTGGTCTTCATGAAAAATATTAACGATTTCCTTTCCCAAAAACAAAGTCGCTATCAGGATAAAAGTCAACGGAATGGTGCCTTTCTTGGCATTGACAACAGAGCTTAGCAGTATCATCATAAACACAATGCCGCTGGCTCCCCAAAGACTGGACTCAAACAGCTGATTGAAAAGACCGGTGACCAAAGCCGTTACAAGAATCATCAGCAGCAGTTTGCCGGAGCCGTGTTTTTCTTCCAGTATAGGTCCGATGAGCAGAATGAAAGTAAAGTTGCTCAGCAAATGCTCCCAGCCCGAGTGCCCAAGCACATGAGTGAAAAGCCGGAGATAACTAAGCGGCGAGCTCCAGTCCATATGTCCGCCGACTGTGATAAATGGCGTCAGCGCTCCGCTGCTGGACTGATTGATAATGAGCAATAAAGTGGACAAAAATGTAAAGCTCAGAACAACTGGTGAATTATAACTGATGCGCATAGCCATTGACAAATCAAATTGGTTTTATTAAAATATAAGTTAAAAAAGGTTAAGTGATAGAAAAAGAAAAATTATTTTTATTGATTGGCGACATGAAAAAAATCCTTCTATTTTTTTGTCTGGTCCAGTTTTTTATTTCCTCTCCAGCCTTCAGCCAAAGCAAGAAAACAGCAGCGGTTCAGTTTCGGGAAGACTCGCTGTCCGGACGGCCTGTACAGGATGTGCTGGTCTATCACGAAAACGAGCTGGCGACTATATCGAATGAAGAAGGAATATGTCTGATCGCTCCTCGCTACGCCGGTCTAATGCTCCGGACAAGCCACCTGAGCTACGAATCAAAAACTTATATTTCAACTTTCACCGGAAAAACACAAATTATTATCCTGCGCAGCAAAGCCTACCGGCTCAGAGGCGTAACTGTTTTTGACCATTCCTTTCTAAAGCACTACTATCAGGACATGGATTCCATTCACGACTGGCAGTTCCAAATACAAACCGCCCAAAACTGGGAAATTGAGAAAATCCGGCAGGACTCGCTGTTTAAGCGGAACAGCCAACAAATATTTGTCGACAACTGGGGAAAAGACAGCCCTGCAAGTAACGTGATTGCGCACCCATTTGCCTATTTCAGCAAAAAAGCCAGAAGAGGACGCCGATTCAGCCGTATTCTGAACAAACACCAGGATTTTTTAGCAAAAGAAAACAAACGAAACCAGCTAATCCGCAAACGTCTGAAACCGCAAGTTGTCGCTGAGATTCTGCATATCAGTCCTGAAGAAGCCGAGGCGTTCATCCGATGGAGCCAGGACACTGACACTCTTTTAAACACCGACCAAAAATCCTTTCTCCAACTCCTTTGGCAGGACTATCAGTTTTACTGTTTTCAAAAGCAACAGGACATCCCCATAGGACAAATTGAAGCCGTGAAATTTCTCAAAGAATAAATCAGCATCCAATTGAAAAACAGCGTTTCCAAAATTAAAACCTCCGGAAAATATATTTATCCCACAGCTCCTGCCCAAAAGGCATCAATTGCCTAATAAATATCCCAGTCACCATCCAGGTAATATCGGTAAAGAACCGGATCGTGAATCCTGTTTACGCGAACTTTTCCTTCCAGAAACAAAGGCTTTCCGAAAGAAGTCATCAGCTGCATGGCTTCCTGACTAATGTACTTAACGGGCAAATGTCCGAATTTCAGATTTTGCAAACGCCGCTTAAGCTGTTCCTTCGAGCCCTGCTTCACGCCTAGCACCCACCCCCATTCACCGAGCGTAACCACCTGGTTATGCAGCGGCGCCGTGGTAAAGCCTGCTTTTTCCATTGACAGGTCAATGCACTGAAAAGCCTCGGCCGCATAATACGGACTCCCGGCCTGCGTGGTAATCACGCCGTGCGGACGCAGCCGGTTGTAACACATCCTGTAAAACTCAAAACTGTAGAGTCTTCCCAACTCCACGCTCTTGGGATCAGGCAGATCAATGATCACGGCGTCATAAAAATTCCGGTCTTGCTCCATATAAGTGAATCCGTCTGCATTTACTATGCGCACTTTCGGATGGCTGAAGGCTCGCTGATTCAAAGTGCTCAGCAGCGGATGCTCAGAAGCGACCTTAGTCATGGCCGGATCCAAGTCTACCAAAACAATTTCCTCCACACTCGGGTATTTCAAAATCTCCCGCACGGCACAGCCGTCTCCTCCGCCCAGCACCAGCACTTTTTGCGGATTTTTCAGCAGCCCCATCACAGGATGAACCAATGGCTCATGATACATCCCCTCATCAATGGAGCTCAGCTGCTGATTGCCGTTGATAAACAACCAAAAATCCTTGCCCGATTCCGTGATAACTATACGCTGATATGGCGTCTGCTCGGAAAAAATCACCGGATCCTTGTAGCGCTTCTCTTCTCCGTATTTCACCACCTCTTTGGCATAGTTCACGCCGCCGGCGATCAAGAGCACAACCAACACGGCGCTTGTTCCAAGCTGCCGCTGCATGCGAGCGCCTGCCTGTTTCCAAAGCACAGCCAAAAGCAACAGCGCAACAAGCAGATTCACGGTCCCCAGCACAAAAGGCGTGTAAGTAAGCCCCAGATAGGGAAGACCAATAAAAGCGAAAAACACGCCGCCCAAAAGACTACCGTAGTAATCTTTCTCCATAATAGATGACACATTCACTTTCAGCTCCTCAAACTGATCATTCAGGCGAATTACAAGCGGTATTTCCATTCCGATAAACAGGCCGACAATGATACTCAGCAGATAAATAGTCAGCCCTGTATAAGAAGTGAATGCGGCCGTCAGATAAGTCAGAATGGATACAAACGAGACGATCAGGGAAAGCAGAAACTCCACGCCTACAAACGCTTTTAACAAATCCGTATGGATAAACTTGCTCAGCCGCGATCCCAGCCCCATGGAAAAAAGCATGATCGACATGATCATGGTGAACTGGAACACCGAATCCCCCAGAAAATATGTGGCCAGCGTGGAAAGTATATATTCAGCCACAATGCCTGAAAGCCCTGTCGCAAACAGACAGAGCTTCAGGACATTTGATTTTAATTTCATTCAATAACCCCTCTTTTGCACTTCGTGCAATTTATTTATTTCTCTGCAGTAAGCTGCCGCAGTATAGATGGAATAAATTCTTAATTGTTTTGCTCAGTTAATCACAGCGCCCAGCAAATCAGCATCGATCCTCCGACATAAGCAAAGGCTTCAATCAAGCCCGCGCCCACATTCGGCTTCTCCTGATTGACGATTTCATCATTCAGATTTTGCCCCGGAAGCAAGATCTTATCAGCCATCCAACGGGCCAAAGGCAGCAGCATCAAGCCCAGCAGCACTTCCAGAACCAGCCATAAAATATTGGTCTCCCAGTCCACGAACGTATGAACCAGCGCATTGCGCACAAGGTTTCCGATGGCTACAAGCGCCCCGGCAAAACCAATACCCACCGCAATGTTGTCTCGCTCAATGTGTTCGTGAATGTCATAAGGCGTGATCCAGTTGTAAACAAAACTCGTCAGAACCAGAATCAGCTGTCCGATAGCAAAGTAGATCAGAACCGTAAGAACCGAACCGCCTTCTCCGTAGATGGACCCAAGAATCACCAGTCCGGTTGCCACGGCAGAACCTGCCTCCACAGCTCCCGATCCAACATTCTGGTCCACAATGATCTCTTTCACTTTTGCTGCAACGTCGGACATACTTTCCTCCAGTATCAATGCTTGGTTTTGATTTCGTGTTACATGTACATGCCGCCATTGACGCCCAAAACCTGACCGGTAATGTACCCGGCTCCGGGTCCGGCAAGGAAGGCGACGGCAGCTGCGATATCCTCGGACTGCCCGAGGGACTTAAGCGGAATCTGTGCCAACATACCCTCGACAACTTTCTCGGGCAGTTCGGCAGTCATATCAGTTTCGATGAAACCGGGAGCAACTGCATTGACTGTTAGTTTTCGGCCCGCCAATTCCCGACTTAAACTTCGAGTCA
>JAKSBZ010000381.1 GCA_022360875.1 Cytophagales bacterium
GTTGCCGAACACCACCGCCCACGGGAACAGAAACACGATTTCCACATCGAAGAGAATGAACATGAGGGCTACGATATAAAACCGCATGTTGAACTGTCCCCAGGCCGAACCTGAGGGGTCTTCGCCGCATTCGTAAGTTGTCAGCTTTTCGGCAGACGGACGGCTTGGTCTTATCAGCCATGAAATCAAAAACGTGGCAAGCACCAAAAGCGATGCGCCTATCCCGTAGAGCAGGATTTCGCCGAAAGCGGAAATTTCTGAATACATGAATTCTTTGTTTGCGGTATTTCTGAGCGCGTTGCCGTATCGGAGAATATTCGCAGCCGCTGATTGCGATAATTTGCAGAAAGAGCGCTGAAGAATATTGCTGACCGCCGGAGTTTTTCACTCAAACTATCGGTCAAAGGTACGGAAAGCCCCGGAAAAGAAAAAGCCCGCGGCGGAGCGGGGCTTTTCAACCGGATTACTGAAATCATTTAGAACCGATAGGTCAGAGACGGGGAAATTACAAACGCGCGGGTCAGGCCGTCAGGGCGATGGTCCCGAACGGCCAGCGGGCTTGCAAGCAACACATTCAGATCGATGTGCTTGGCAAGCTTAAACGCGGCGTTTACCGTGGCGTTCAAGGTCAGTCCGTCTGAACCGTCAATTTCTCGGCGCGTGCCGGAGGCGTCAAGATAGCTGTCTTTGCCCAGATGCAGAATGGGCAGCAGCGAGGCCGACAGGTTGAGCTTCCGGAATTTGAAGTTGCGCTGCACGCGGAGCACCAGATCGCCTTTTCGTTCGAGGTCGCGGGAGTTTTCGTATTCTCTTGCATCCGAAAAGCTCTGGTCCGCAATCCAGGTTTGTGTCAGGAAGCCGTTTTTGTTGGCGTCTGTCAGCGGCTGCTGGTAGCCGATGCCGAGCATCCACTGCTTGTAGTTCACAGAGGCGCCCAGCAGCAGGTCTACAGTTCCCAGACTGGTCTGGTAAACCATAGGGAGCGGTCTGCCGTCTTCTGTTTTGTCGGCGTCGTTGGTCGGAAGTTTTATTCCCGCGCTGGCTTGTACTTGGTAGCCTTTTGCGTTGTACAGCTGCTGGGCGATATTCAGCGTGATGTCACCCAGACCGGAAACATCGGCCAAATCGCCGCTGATGATGTGGTAAGGCAGACGGGCCTGAAGCTGCGTTTTTTCTGCGATGGCCCAGTTCATATAGAGCGTCGGGGAAAAGACAGCGGTTCCCTCGTCGGCCGCGCCAAAAGTGGCGGCCAGTTTGACGGTGTTTTGGTATTCGCCCGGCCGCTGGGCGCTGTGCAGCGAAGGCGCAGTGCATACTCCGGCGTCGCTGCATCCCTGGCCCCGGATCTGCAGATGAGCAAGCAACAGGCAAACAATGCCTAAAAGCTTAATGGTGTGTTTTTTCATGTGGGTAGTCGTTTGTTGTTGGTTTGGTCATATTATAGTTAATCTCTATAGTTTCATTGGCAATATTTTTCTTAAATACATGTTATTAAGCAGACATAATTCTTAGTTTTGCGAACAATCATACCTGAATACAAAAATGAAAGAAGAGCAACGAGCAACCGCCGTCAACCAGTCGACAGGATTTATTGAGCGCATGAAAACAAAATGGGGAGTCGAGTCTGCCTGGCAGGTAATCGCTATTCTTACCGTGTTTACTCTGACGGGACTGACTGTGGTGCAAATGCGCAAATTTCTTTTTGCCTTACTGGGATACACAGAGGACACTGCGCTATGGTTAAAAACTGTTACTTATCTGCTTTGCGTGTTTCCTTCTTATCAGGCCTTAATCCTTGTGTACGGAACCCTGCTGGGGCAGTTCCGGTTTTTCTGGGAAAAAGAGAAAAAATTGGGAAGAATGATTGCGAGGCTTTTTAAAAGAAAATAATTATTTTTTGAATGATGAGTCCTGAAATATTATTGAGAAAGCACAAACTAAGGAACACGGGTTGCCGGAAAGACATTCTTAAGCTTTTTCAGCAAGAGAAAGCTGCACTTGCGCATTGCGATATCGAAAAGCGCCTTTCGCACCACTACGACCGCGTTACAATATACCGCACGCTTAATACTTTTCTTGAGTCGGGGTTGATCCACAAAGTACTAGACCACAGCGGAGCGACAAAATACGCTCTTTGCGGCCATGAATGCTCAGATATCAAACACCGCCACGAGCATGTTCATTTTCAGTGCAAGCAGTGCCATACCACTGAGTGCCTGGAGCGCTTGGAAATCCCGGCAATATGCCTTCCTGAAGGTTATCAGGCGCAGGAGGTCAATTTGCTGATTGAAGGGCTTTGTCCGGAATGCCGGAAAAAACCATGAGCAGGTTTTTTCTTTAATGGGAAATTTCTGAATCTGTCATTGGCCCCGGGCAGGCAGTCCTCGTTTGCTGAAGACTGCGCGCTCCCGAAGCTGATGTTGTTGTTATTTGCGGAGGGAATCCTTTTTCCTGCTCTGAAAATGAAGAGCTGCAAGTTATCTTCTCTTTTTGCCTCTTCCTTTGGCGCCTCCTTTTTTCGGTCTGCGGTCTGAAGCGCTTTTGGAATTCACCGCGGCTCCGTAGAGCTGTTTGGCTTTTTTGCTTAGCTTCTCTTCCTTCTTTTTCTTTGGGTTTTTCTTTTCATGAAAAGCCCCTTTATACGTCGGGTCCAGTTTCTTTTTGTAGTCATCGATGGCGCGGGCGATATCCTGCTGTTCCTGGAAATCGGTTTTTGCGATAGTCACTTCCTCAGGGATTTTCAGCTCTTCAATATTTTTTTGAATGAGCTTTTCAATTTTCCTGAACTGGATTTCCTCGTACTCATTGATGAAGCTGAATGCCTCGCCGGATTTTTTTGCGCGGCCGGTGCGCCCAACGCGGTGCACATAATCAGACAGAATCGGCGGCACGTCCATATTGATCACGTGGCTTACATCGCTTACGTCAATTCCGCGGGACGAAACGTCGGTAGTTACCAGTATCCGGATATCGCCGTTTTTAAACTCTTCCAGGGCGTTGGTCCGGGCGTTTTGTCCTTTGTTGGCGTGTATCACTCTGATTTTCCCTTCAGCCTTCCGCTCCAGAAACTTTGACACGTTGTCGGCGTGCGTGCGGGTGTTGACAAACACGATGACGCGCGAGAAGCGTTCGGTGTCTTTGAGCAGGTGCTCGAGCAGGTTGATTTTTGTCCTGAAGTTCGGCACTTTGCAGACGTACTGGTCGATGGTTTCCGTGGTGGTTGCCTGCGGAGCGATTTCAATTTTTTCCGGAAATTCCAGAAACTCGTGAGAAAGCTCTTCGACTCGCGGCGGAAAAGTGGCCGAAAACAGCAGATTTTGGCGTTTGGTCGGAATCACTTCAAGAATGCGCCGGATTTGCGGCATAAAGCCCATATCCATCATTTTGTCCGCTTCGTCAAGCACCATGGTGTTGAGCATTTTGGTGTTGAGTTTCCCCTTCAGGTAGATGTCCATGAAGCGGCCCGGCGTTGCCACGACTATGTCCACGCCTTTTTCGATTTCCTCGATTTGCGTTTTAGGCCCTATGCCGCCGTAAACCACCGTGTGTCGGATGTCGAGGTATTTGGCGAACTGTTCGATGTGCTTGCCGATCTGCATGGCCAGCTCCCGGGTGGGCGAAAGGATCAGCGCCCGCGGATCATTTCCCTGCGCGTATTTTATTTTCATCAGAATCGGCAGCACGAAGGCCGCTGTCTTTCCGGTTCCGGTCTGTGCAATGCCCAGCACGTCGTGGCCTGCGCTAATCAAAGGAATGGCTTTGCGCTGGATGCCGGTGGGCTGCTGGAAATTAAGGTCGCCGAGGGCGTTGAGAATTTGCCGGTTGAGCTTGAAATCCTCAAAAGTGTTGTATTTTTCTTTCATGAAAATGCGAATCCGTGACAGTCTTGTTATAGCTGTTTACTTATACTGGAGCGCAGTGTTTTTCTAAAACTACGCCTCGGTTTTATTTTATGGCTTGTTGGGTTTAAAATTTATAGACAAAAACCTACATTTGTCTAATTTGTATGCCTTTGCGCGAGACCGCTGCGGCAGTGCGTGCAAGGGCCGAAACCCAAACCAAGGGCAACGCCCCAAACAAAAGAAGCATGACCCCATCTATTTTAATTCAGAATGCAAATATAGTAAATGAAGGGCAAGTAATTGCAGGCGACGTATTTGTAAAAGACGGCATCATCCGGAAAATCGGCGCAAACCTGTCTGCGGAAGGCGCTGACCGGGTAATCGATGCATCGGGCAAGCATCTGTTTCCCGGAGTGATAGACGATCAGGTGCATTTTCGCGAGCCGGGGCTGACGCACAAGGCCGATTTGTATACCGAATCGCGCGCGGCCGTGGCCGGAGGCGTGACTTCTTATATGGAGATGCCGAATACAATTCCGCAAACCGTTACGCAGGAGCTTCTGGAGGAGAAGTATAAGCGGGCGTCAGAGGTTTCCCTGGCTAATTATTCGTTTTACATGGGCGCGACCAACGACAATCTGGACGAGGTGCTGAAAACCGATCCGGAGAAAGTGTGCGGCGTCAAGGCGTTTATGGGCTCCTCGACCGGCAATATGCTGGTGGACAAGGAGGAAACGCTGGAGGGGTTGTTTTCGCAGGTGAAAATGCTTATTGCCGTTCACTGCGAGGATGAGACGACTATTCGCGCTAATACGGAAAAATATCGGGCGAAATACGGAGAGGAAGTTCCGATAAGCTGCCAACCCGAAATCCGGAGCCGTGAGGCTTGTTTCAAGTCATCGTCAATGGCTGTCAGGCTTGCCAGGAA
>JAKSBZ010000105.1 GCA_022360875.1 Cytophagales bacterium
AAATATAACTTATTTAAGGATGGGATTGGTTTAAAATCGAGAATTTACGGTCGGTTTTATTAAGTATGTTAAAATATAAGTGAGCATCACAATTTAATTTTGAATTATTAAATAGTGAGTCAAAGAGAAGATTATTGAGGGAAGAATATGAGTTATATTACATTAAAGCCGAGAATTAATGTAGGTGATCATGTGCAGGGAGAGAAAGACGCACCAATTGAAATCATTGAGTTTGGGGAATACTTCAACCCTTACAGCCAGAAGATGTTCAAGGTAATGTCGCAGGTTATCGCGGCTAATCGCGGACGAATCAAGTATACTTTCAGGAACTTTCCGGACCGCGAAAGGCATCCGTTTGCTGACTTGGCTGCCCGTGCTACGCATGCTGCGTTTTTGCAGGGCAAGTACTTGGCAATGCACCAGCGGATTTTTGAGGCAATGGGGGATGTGAACAAGGACAAATTGATGAGGTTTGCTCAGGAGCTCGGTTTGGATATGCCTCAGTTTATCAAGAACATCAATGGTCAGGAGTGTCTGAACAAGCTGATTACGGATATCGAGACAGCCAACCGATGCGGTCTTGTGAGAGTGCCGGCATTGTTTATTCAGGGCGAACGTTACGAAGGCGAATATTATCCTTCGGATATTAATAAAGTAATTGCAGGCATAGAAGTTTAATCTTTGCCTTACAGCAAGCATAAGAGTAATAGCAAAACAAGCCTTTTCAATAGCGAAGGCTTGTTTTGTTCGTTTTAGACTTTTCTTTTTCCGCTTCTTTTCTGTTCAGTTTTATTCTTTTCTGTTATTTCCTCTTATTTTTACACCTCAAGCACATTGCGCCGTGTGTCGTAATTTTTTAGACGGTTCAAGTGAAAATCTTTGATCTGCTGCGGATCGGCTAGTGCGGGCAATTGTGGTAAATAAGCCGGCATGCTGGCAGAAATTCTGTTTTTGTACGCCAGAGCATCCGGCAGCTAATTATTGGGACGTAGTCCATGAAAATTTATTATTAAGAAATGCGAACGAAGGTAGGAATATTATTCGGCGGGCGTTCTGTGGAGCATGAAGTATCGCTCCTGTCAGCTGTCAATGTTGTTAAATATTTGGATCAGGAGAGGTTTGAGCCTGTTCTGATAGGCATCGACAAAGAAGGGAAATGGCACTTGGGTGCCGATCCGTCGTCGTTTCGTTCTTCTGAACAGCCATTGAGTTTGTCACTCAATCCTGCATTGGGCGGGCTTAGCCAGCCGGAGCATAAAAGTCTGAAGGAGCTGGATGTGGTGTTTCCAGTGCTGCACGGCACTGACGGGGAAGACGGCAGCATTCAGGGATTGTTCAAAGCGATGGACGTGCCGGTTGTGGGTTCTGGCGTTTTGGGTTCAGCGCTTTGTATGGACAAGATTTTTTCAAAAAAAATACTGGAGTCTGAGGGAATTCCGGTAGCCAAATATGTGGCCTTTCACAAACGGGAAGAGGGGCAAGTGGCGTTTGAAGATGTCGTTGAAAAGATCGGCCTGCCGTTTATTGCAAAGCCGGCCACGCTGGGTTCGTCTGTTGGAGTTTCGAAGGTGAAGAGTGAGGAAGATTTCAAGGATGCTCTTCAGGAGATTTTTCAGTTTGACCAGCGAGTGCTGCTCGAGGAGTTCGTAACGGCCAGGGAACTGGAGTGTGCGGTGATGGGCAATCATGAGCCGGTGGCGTCTGCGCCTGGCGAAGTGCTGCTGGATACGGCATATGAGTTTTATTCTTTCGAGGCAAAATACGTGGATAAGCAGGCGAGCCAGATAATTATACCCGCTCTGATGAGCGCAGCGCATGCAAAGGCAATCAAAGAGTATTCTGTAAAAGCATATCAGGCTCTGGGATGTGAGGATTTTGCCCGGGTGGATATTTTTCTGAAAGAAGACGGGCAGGTACTTGTTAATGAGATAAACACAATTCCGGGTTTCACGAACATTTCAATGTTTCCGGGTTTGTGGGCAAACGAAGGCATTGCTTACCGGGATTTGCTTACGCATTTGATAAAGATGGCACTGGACCGAAATGCGGAAAGCAAGCTCTTGCAGACGCATTTTAATTCCGGGTTAAATAATTAAGCGGAAACGCCGTTAACTATTAAGAAAATCATTAGATTTTCCGTTTCTTTTTTAGATTTTGTAAAAAAATGATGCAGACAATTTATGGCTTGGACTAAACGAGAGTGTTTGAAATTCTTGCTGAACCTTGGCGGCATGGCCGCTGTTGTGGGAGCATTGGTGTTGGCGTTTTTCTATGTTTACCTTCCCGCAACGACCAATCACGGCGAGACGATTACTGTGCCGAACATTGTGGGTCTGTCTGAAGAGCAGCTGGAAGAGTTTTTAACCCAGAAAAATTTGCGCTACGAGGTTGTGCCGGATTCGGGCTTTTCGAGTTCCGCTGAGCCTCTGACCGTGCTTAAGCAGTACCCGAAAGAGTATTCGAAGGTAAAGGAAAACCGGAAAATATATGTGACGCTTAATGCAGTAAATGCTCCTAGAGTGAAAATGCCGAACTTGAAGGACGGTTCGCTGAAAAATGCGAAGATCCATCTGGAAAGTCTGGGCTTGAAAGTCGGCAAGCTGATTTATAAGCCTGACCGGGCAGAAAATGCAATTCTGGAGCAGCTGTATAAAGGAAAGGTGATTAAGGCGGGCAGGTTGATTCCTAAAGGTTCGGAAATTGATTTGGTGGTAGCTGACGGAATTGGCAAAGATAAGTTCGAGCTGGACAATTATCTGGATACTCCGCTGGATGAGGCGATGGTCGCCATTAAGGGAGCTAACCTGACGATTGGAGCCATTTTTCATGTGGCAGAAGTTGACTCGCTGAGCGGCTTGGTGCTGAAACAGAGTCCTGAGCCCGGAGAGAGAATACGAGAAGGAGAAACGGTGGATTTGTGGGTCGCAAATTATGATAATTTGAAAATAGTGAAGGCCAACACTGAATACTATGAAAAGTAAAATTCTGGGATTTTTTTTTCTGGCGTTTTTTGTAAGCCAGGAGCTCAGAGCGCAATTGGTGGAAGTGCCTCTGCCCTTGCATTCTGCACAATCAGCAGCAAATTCGGCGCGCAGGGCCGCTTCCCGTACGGTTACATTCCCTTTTTGGGATGATTTTTCCAAAGCTCAGGGAGCGCTTTCCGATACATTGTGGTTCGGCAGCCGAAACGTCGCGGTAAAAATCGGGATAGGAGTTGAGAATCCAACGCAGCAAGTGGCTGTGCTGGATGCTATGCGGGCAGACGGGACGACTTATTCGCTGAAAAAATTCTATGGTCCGCTGGACTCTTTGACATCGCAGGCGGTAGCAATGAGCCGCGTTCCGACTGCGCTGAGGCCCGAGGTGCGTCTGAGCTTCTTCTGGCAGGCCGGCGGCCGGGGGCTTCAGCCCAACGCGGGAGATTCTTTGCTGCTTGATTTTAAGGGAACTTCCGGAGACCGCTGGTATACGGTCTGGCGAAAGCAGGTGGAGGACAATATGCCTGAAGGATTTACGCAGGCGTTTGTTTCGGTACCCGATACGCTTTTCCACGACGGATTTCAGTTTCGGTTCAGGGCTTTCGGCAATCAGTCCGGGGCCTATGATGTGTGGCTGCTAGACTACATATTGCTAACCAACCGCTGGCGGAGCGAGCAAAGCGGTTATTTTGACCGGTCTATTGAGACGGAGAGCGCGTCGCTGCTCAAGCCATATTATTCGATGCCTCTGCATCATTTTCTTGCTGATCCGGTCAAATATTCTCAGATACCGTCGCTTTTCGCAACCAATCTAAACAGCCGCATTCAGCCGGTAAGCTATACGGTAAGACTGGAGGATCATGAAACGGAAACGGAATTTCAGCGGCTGGCAAATGAGGTTCCGGACAATTTGCCGGCGCAGTCGCGTTTGAGGCTGACGGGCAGCAGAGCGGTAGATCCGGCTTTGCTGGAGGGGTTAGGAAAGGATTCGCTTACGGTGGACGTTAATTTTTTCCTGAATTCGGGAGATAATTTTCTTATCAACCGGATTGGCGGCGCCGGAGATACGCTTTATTACGCAAAAGTGGATTTGCGGGAAAATGATACGCTGCGTACGCAAGTGCATTTCGGGGATTTTTTCGCTTATGACGACGGAACGGCGGAGCATGCGGCCGGCATTAACCAGGCAAATGGAGAGCTTGCTTATCAGTATGTGTTCGGTGAGAAGGATACAATTACCGCAGTAAGGATTTATTTTCCGAAAATAGGTGCAAGCGGTCCTCAGATTCCTTTTCAGATGAAGTTTTGGTCGAAGCTGGATACTATGCACGAGCTCCACGCTCAAAATTTTGTAACACAACTGAGTACGGAATCAGAGCCTTTTGCTGAGTATAAACTGTCCAGTCCGGTGATCGTGGAAGATACGGTTTACATTGGCTGGCAGCAGAGCACGGACGATTTTCTGGCTGTGGGCCTGGACAAAAACACCAACTCTTCTCAAAGGATGTTTTATCGTGTGTCCGGAATGTGGAGGGAAAATACTGAGGTGGAAGGAAGCCTGATGATTCGGCCAGTTGTTCGGGATGTGGAGCAGGTTGTGACTTCTGTGGGCAGTGACGAGCATCGGTTCTATCCGAATCCTTCGGAGTCAGTGCTGTCTATTCGCGCCGCTTTGGAAGATGTTCGGGTGATTGATTTAGCGGGAAAAGCTGTGCATGTAGATATCAGCTCGTGGGAAAACTTCACTCGTCTTGTTTTTCCAAATTCGTCTTTTGGTACTTATTTAATTCATTTTCGTTTGAAAGGCAAACAGTTCACTGAGCGAGTCTATATTCGCTGACCAATTTTGTTGCCTCCATTTTTTGAATTGTTTTTCTGGCATTTTCTTGATAAATTATTGCGAAAGCGCGGGGATGTTTTTTCCTGTTGAAGGAGCTTCTTCTTTGTGAAGTGAATATTTCCGGGTTATTCAAAAAACAGCAAAACGCCGGAGACATGAGAAAAAAAATCACAGCATTTCTGACTGTCCTTTTGGGAGGATTCACTCTTTTTTACTTCGAACTGTTTTTTGAAGAAGACCTGCAAACAAGGATTTTGGGCGATCTCGTGGGCATTCTTTTGATTATTATCGGCTTCGTCCGTTTCAGTCGGAAGACAGAGCAGTTGCCGGAATGACGCTTGAGTATGGAATGAAAGTGCAGGATGTTTGGGGATTTTTACCTTGTACGGCATGCAGATAAAAAAAGGCTCCTGATTCAGAAGCCTTTTCTATTTTTTATCAGCAGTGTTTTTTTAGCCTTTCAATTTTCTGAAAGCATTGATCAGTCCGTTGGTTGAAGCATCGTGGCTGGTTACGTCTCCCTCCTGTGTAAGCTCCGGAAGGATGTTTTTCGCAAGTTGTTTGCCCAGTTCAACGCCCCACTGATCGAAGCTGAAGATGTTCCAGAGAACGCCCTGAACGAAGATCTTGTGTTCGTACATGGCAATCATGCTTCCCAGTGTTTTAGGATCCAGTTTTTCTACAAGGATTGAGTTGGTCGGTTTGTTTCCTTCGAATACTTTAAAGGCAACCAATTCTTTGTATTCCTCTTCTTTTTTGCCCTGAGCTTTGAATTCCGCAATTACTTCCTCTTCGGTTTTTCCCTTCATCAGCGCTTCAGTTTGCGCAAAGAAGTTGGCCATCAGTTTGTCGTGGTGGTCGCCGATAGGGTTTTGGCTGATTGCCGGTGCGATAAAGTCGCAAGGGATCATTTTGGTGCCTTGGTGGATCAGCTGGTAAAATGCGTGCTGTCCGTTGGTTCCCGGCTCGCCCCAGATGATCGGTCCGGTTTGGTAATCCACTTTTTTTCCGTCACGGCCAACGTACTTTCCGTTGCTTTCCATGTCGCCTTGCTGGAAGTAGGCAGGGAAGCGGTGCAGGTATTGGTCGTAAGGAAGAATGGCGTGCGAATCAGCTTCGAAGAAGTTGTTGTACCAGATTCCCAGCAGGGCCAAAACGGTTGGCATGTTGGCTTCCAGCGGAGCATTCTGGAAATGCTGATCCATTTCGTAAGCGCCTTCAAGCAGCTCTTCGAAGTTGTCGAATCCGATGGTGCAGGCAATAGACAAGCCGATAGCCGACCAAAGCGAGTAGCGGCCGCCAACCCAGTCCCAGAATTCGAACATGTTTTTGGTGTCGATGCCGAATTCTTTCACAGCTGCTTCGTTGGTGCTCAGCGCCACGAAGTGCTTGGCAACATGTTTCAAGTCGCCGGCGCTTTTCAAGAACCAGTCGCGGGCCGTGTGGGCGTTGGTCATGGTTTCCTGAGTCGTGAATGTTTTTGAAGCGATCATGAAAAGCGTCGTTTCAGGATCCACTTTTTTTAGCGTTTCGGCAATGTCGGTTCCGTCCACATTCGACACGAAATATGTGGTGATGTGCGGCAAGGCGTACGGTTTAAGAGCCTCGGTAACCATAACAGGACCCAGGTCCGACCCGCCGATCCCGATGTTTACGATGCTGGTAATGCTCTTTCCGGTGTATCCTTTCCATTCACCTGTGGTCACCAGTTCGGTGAAGCGTTTCATTTTAGCCAAAACATTGTTGATTTTTGGCATAACGTCTTCATCGTTTACATAAACCGGCGTGTTTTCGCGGTTGCGCAGCGCAGTATGCAATACGGCTCTGCCTTCGGTTTGGTTGATGACTTCTCCGCTGAACATTTGCTGGATGGCATCCTCAAGATTCATCTCTTTGGCAAGCTCCACAAGAGCTTTCATTGTGTCGGCCTCAATGATGTTTTTTGAGTAGTCCAGCAACATGCCATGCATCTGAAGCGAGAATGTGTTGAAGCGCTCCGGATCAGAGGCAAAGAGATCCTTCATTTTTACTTGGCTCATTTTTTTGAAATGGCCTTTCAGATGTTTCCAGGCTTTAGTTTGCGTTGGATTGTCAGTGTGTAACATAACCTATTATAAATAAAAATTCTAGTCTATTATTATAATCTGCCGGGGTGCGCAGGCTGTTTTGAATATTGCTCTGGTTTCCCCGGATTTATTTTTTTGAAAAGTTCATAATGCTGTTTGTTTTCGAATGTCCGGATCAGTGTTTCTATTTATTCGATCCTGATTTCGAGGAGCTTCAGATATTTTCTCCGGTAGCCGGCTGTGGCTGAAACAGAAAGCAGCATTAAAAAGCGGAGTCAAATTTAGCGGATTATTGGTGTTTTTTTGCTGATTCCAGTCATAATTTCTTCCGCCTCGAAGGCAAGTGTCTCTCATATGCTTTGACGAAGGAATATGCCTGCGGATAAATACAGTTTTTTTGCAGAAGCAGACAAAAAGTTGTTAATAAAAAGATATCTAGTATATTTGTGGTGCATCAAGAGTCGCAAGACAGCAACCGAGTGAACACCACGGTGCTAAAAGGGATGTGCCCATAGGGAAAAATGTTCAGTAACCTTTCCTGTATTTCTTGATGCTGTTATTTAGTGGTTCAGTAAAATAAAAAACAGCATGAAATCTGTTAACTCCCCTCTCTGCAAAGTTGAAACTTGCCTGAAGAATACCCAAAAACAAGTTCAAGAACCCTTTTTCCGGCTCCAGCAGTTGAAGCCGCTGCGCGCTTTTGTTCGTTTGGAATATTTGCGTGAAGAGAACTGCGCGGAGTTCTGGAAAGTGTGCAGGCTTATCCGGGAAAGCCTCCGTGACGAGCTTCGGCGGCAGGGAATTGAGTATATTCGTTTTTCGGTGGCTTTGAACAATCCGGAGATACCTTACCGCGATTTCGAATTTGATTTTTTAGTTTAGCCCTATTTTCCATAACTATTGTTGAATTATTATTTTAAAATACCTAAATTAATAAGGTAAATAATAATTAATATTAATATGGGAAAAGGAGATATCAAAACTCGCCGAGGGAAGATTACAAACAAGACTTTTGGAGCGAGAAGAAAGAGAAAGAAGAATAAAAACAGAAAATCGGAAGAACAAAAACCAGAGGCCTAGTTGGCCTCTTTTTTTTGCACTGTTCCGAATACGAAATCCCAAAGAGGGGAGGATACTCCGAAGTAAATCGTGTCGTCTTTGAAATGATGAATGCTGTGGTATATCCAAAGCCAGCGGAAGAAATTCTTGGGAGGCGGATAGGCGTGCAGGATGTAGTGCATGAAAAGATACAGCGCATAGCCTGTGACGAAGCCAGAAAGGAAGCCATAGGTGTAGGATCCTATCGTGAATTTTAATATAATCAGCAAAACAGTAACGAGGCTAATGCTAATAATGGGCGGCATGGCCAGTCTCCGCTTGTCTTTGGGAAAGGCATGATGCACGCCGTGAATTCTGTAGCGAAGTTTTTTCTGTTTTTCGGTGCGGGCTTCGAAATGGTACGCGAAGCGGTGGATAAGGTATTCGGCCAGGGTGAAAAGAAACAGGCCGGAAACAAACAGATAGGCCAGAGTTGAGTAGCTGACTCCTGCCTGCCATTTTCCCCAGACAAACAAACCTGTTGCGTAGAGCAGCAAACTGCCGATAGGAACGGCAATGTGGGTTTTGGTCAGTTTCTCCAAAAGCGGATTGTTGAAAAGCGGATCGGTCGGCTGTGTTTTGTTTTCTCGGCTCATTTTGTTTCAGTTTTTGTTGTATTCAGGGCCAGGCCTTTTTCGAAAATGAATAAAAGATTACATAGTAAAAAAGTACTGGCTTCGGTACATAGTTAACTGAGTTTGTTAAAAATTGTATTTTTTCTTATGCTGTATCAGTCCTTAGGTTTAGTGGAATAAAATTCATATACGGATTTTGTTTATCCTTCAGATTATCCGCTTCAGGCGTGTTTTCCCGGGAAAAATTGTGCTGAGTTTCTTAGAAAATACCTTCTGTATTAGTAGATTGCCGTGAATTTTATTGCGATACGAAACAGATGCTGTGATGTCAGAAAATATAATAAGACACGATTGGACGAAAGAGGAGATCGCTGAGATCTATCATAAACCTATTATGGAGCTGATTTTTGAGTCGGCGGTAATGCACAGAGAATACCACGATCCGAGCGAGGTGCAGGTATGCACGCTGCTGTCGGTGAAGACCGGCGGATGCTCCGAAGATTGCAAGTATTGCGCGCAGTCGGTGCGCTATGATACGGATTTGAAGGTGGAGCGCCTGATGGAAGTTGAAAAGGTTCTTGAAACAGCCAAACAAGCCAAGGAAGCGGGAAGCACTCGATTCTGCATGGGTTCCGCGTGGAAAAATGTTCGCGACAACCGTGATTTTGATCACGTGCTGGAAATGGTGAAGGGCGTTTCGGCTATGGGAATGGAAGTATGCTGCACTTTGGGTATGCTGACTGAAGAGCAGGCCAGAAAGCTGAAAGAAGCGGGCTTGTACGCTTACAATCACAATATCGACACAAGCCGCGAATATTACGACAAAGTGATTACGACCCGTTCTTTTGACGAGCGTCTTGAAACCATAGAGAATGTTCAGAAAGCAAATATTTCTGTTTGTTCGGGCGGCATTATCGGACTGGGCGAAAGCGAGCAGGACAGAATAAGTATGCTGCACACGCTGTCTAATCTGGAGACGCATCCGGAGTCTGTGCCGGTGAACGCTTTGGTGCCGATCAAGGGGACGCCGATGGAGTCCAACGAGCGCGTTTCGGTTTGGGATATGGTCCGTATGATTGCCACTGCCCGCCTGATTATGCCGAAGTCTATGATTCGACTTTCGGCAGGACGTTTGGAAATGCCGACAGCAGAGCAGGCTATTTGCTTCATGGCCGGCGCTAATTCAATTTTCGCGGGCGATAAGCTGCTGACAACGCCGAATCCGGGTTTTGCAGACGACACGCAAATGTTTGAGCTGCTCAATCTAAAACCGCGCAAAGCGTACAAAGAAACCAACCATTTTGATATGGCGTTTGCTGATTGATCTCCATTCAGAACAAGATTTATATTTTCAGAAAACCCCGGCAGCTGCCGGGGTTTTCGTTTATCGGGGTTTATCTTGAGCCGTTGGCCGGGTTTTCAAAATTTTTTTTAAAACTGAAAGAGAAAAACAACAGGAAAACGCCGGTGAAAAGCAAGCCGGTTTCGAGGTAGAACAGGAGCAGATGTGGGCTGCTGCCGGAAAGTTGGTCAGTGAAAGCGGCGGTAACCAGCAAAGTAGAGCCAAGAAAGAAACCAGCGCTTTTGTCTGGTTTGAGGTATTTCAGGAAGCATAGCAGCAGAGTGCCTGAACACGCGCACCAGCCTATGTAAAAGATTAATATCACTTCTGCTTCGGGAATAGGAAAAAAGATTATTACCAGGCCGATGATGGTGTTTAGTATGCTCCAGGCGGCAATGAGGTATTTGTTGCTGGCCGCGGCTGAGTAAAGAGTGCTCCATAATCCGGAGGCTCCGGACAGTGTGCATATCCATCCGAAAGATACTAGAAGCAAAGAGGGTGTCCATTCTTTTATGAAGAGCGAGGCAGCCGGAAGGCAAAGAAGCAGGAAGGCTTTCAGGCTGAGGATTTTCCAGATAGGAAAAGGGCGTATGTTAAAAGTATGAAGCATATAAAACACTTACCCCGTTAACCGGGGCAAGTGTCTTCTGTTTAAACCGGGATGACTTCGAAGCTGCTGCTGATTTCGCAGGCTTTTTCGAGCATCAGGCTAACGGAGCAGTATTTTTCAAGAGAGAGCGAAATAGCTCTTTCCACTTTTTCTTCGGCGATGTTTCCGTAGACCTTGTAGTGCATGTGGATTTTTTTGAAAAGCGCAGGCACTTCTTCCGGGTTTCTGTCTCCGGTAATTTCTATTTTGATGTCCTTCAGGTCTTGCCGTTGTTTTTTGAGTATGCTGACAATGTCTATTGTGCTGCAGCCTCCTGCGCCGGCCAGCAGCAGCTGCATGGGACTGAAGCCTTTGCCGCTTCCGCCGTGCTGCACGGAGGTGTCCATAAGGATCTGGTTGCCGTTTTCATTGTTGGCCTGCATATGAAAAGCCTGATCCAGGCGGTCGATTGTTACTTTCATTGTTTATGTATTTTGTTATGAAGGGGGGAATTTACCGAAACAATATCATATTATTCAATTGTTTATTGGGGAATTATTAAAAAATGAGCTTGGTTTTTGAGAATTAGTACATATCTGTATCCTGTGAGGTTGGATTCTACTAAAAAATCCCGCATATTGCGGCCATTGATTTACTAGCGCATGATAAAGGAAATTCGTCCAGTCGAGCTAAAAAAGATGATTGACCAGAGGGAGAACTTTCAGCTGGTGGATGTTCGCGAGCTTTGCGAATACGAACTGAACAACATTGGTGGGGAGTTGATACCGCTGGGAGAGTTGAAGGACAACATCGATAGAATCGCAAAAGATAAACCCGTTGTAGTAATATGCCAAGGTGGAGTAAGGAGCGCCAAGGCTATTCAGACCTTGGAGCGAGCCGCCGCCTTTGAGCAACTTTATAATCTCAGAGGAGGAATTTTGGCTTACGGGAAAGAAGTGGATGACAGCGTAACCCTTTACTAAGGGAAATCCGATAAATTTTTTGAAGCTATTTTTCTTCCAGGAGAAATAGCTTTTTTTATTGCTTGATTTTGACATTGAATGAATAAAGAAATACCATGAGACATCAGTTGATGAGTAAAGGCGCGGAAGAGCTGAGTTACGAGATTCGAGGAATTGTGAATAAGGCGAAGCAGCTTCAAGCGCTGGGGGAGGACATCATTTGGGAAAATATTGGTGATCCGATTGCCAAGGGGTTTCAGGTTCCGGACTGGATTAAGCAGCATGTACAGTTTTTTGTGCAGCAGAATCAGACCTATAGTTACACTCATTCGAAGGGGGAGCTGGAAACCCGGCAGTTTCTGGCTGACTACAACAATAAAATGGGAGGAGCGCAGCTTACGGCTGAAGATATTCTTTTCTTCAATGGTCTTGGAGATGCTATATCAAAGCTTTATCAGTTTTTGGTGCCGAGTGCTCGGGTTCTTATTCCGTCGCCGGCATACATGACGCATTCTTCCTCGGAGGCTGCCCATGCGCATGATGAGCCACTGACTTATCCGCTGGACCCTAGAAACGGGTGGATGCCGGATCTGGAGAATATTCGCAATCAGGTAAAATACAACCCGAGCATTGTTGGGATTCTGGTGGTGAATCCCGGGAATCCGACAGGTACAGTGATCGGTGAAGAGATAATGAAGGAACTGGTGGTGATCGCCAAAGAGTATGATTTGTTGCTGATTTTTGATGAGATTTACCTTAACCTTACTTACAATGGCGGCAAGACCAAACCCCTGTCGATGATGATCGGGAAGCATCCGGCGATTTCGCTGAAGGGAATATCAAAAGAATTCCCGTGGCCGGGCAGCCGGTGCGGCTGGATGGAGTTTTACAACCGCTCCGAAGACGAGGATTTTGACCGAATGTGCTCAATTATCGAAAATGCGAAAATGATTGAGGTCTGTTCGACTAAGCTGCCTCAGTTGCTCATTCCGACGATAATGCAGGACAGCCGGTACAAGGGCTATTTAAGGTCGACATGCGAGATGATTGGGGGAAGAAGTGAAATTGTGTCGGAAATATTGTCCGGGATTTCCCATATCTATTTCAACAAAACCAACGGTGCTTTCTATAACACGATCATTTTCAAGGAAGGCGTGCTGAATGAGCGGCAGAGCTTGCATATAGATTCAGAGCAGAAGAGGGCGCTGCTGGAGGAATGGCTTGACAATTCGGAGCTGAGTCTGGACCAGCGTTTTTGCTATTATCTGTTAGCT
>JAKSBZ010000382.1 GCA_022360875.1 Cytophagales bacterium
CGGGAGGGCAAAACAAATATACCCCCATGCTTCAAATAGTCTTCCATATCCTGCGGCTGCACAAAGCCCGCATGCCCGATCCTCGGATGATTCGGCTTTTCGGCTTCCAGCTCACCTGTTCCCAAGCATAATAATTCCCATTCCGGATCATCCAATAACATAAAGGCCCGCCAAAGCTCAGCCAAGCCCTTTTCTTCTGCATAACGCCCAGCATACAGGAAGCGCTTCGGAAAAGGCTTTGCCTCACCCTTTCCTATAGAATGAAAATGCTGCCCAAACAAAGACGTATCCGCTGAATAGAAACCCGTAAAAACCGCATTCTCATCAAAGCCCAAGCGATGTGCATACCCTTCCTGCGGAGCGCCTGTCACCCACATCATATCAAACCAATTCCTAACCGTCCAGGCGCCGGCCAAACAAGCGATCCGCTGACGCCAGCTTCCCTTCCAGGGCGTATCCATGGTTCCGGTAACCGGCACGCGCCCTTTCCATTTCTTGCACAAAGCCAAATACCCCTTGTCAATCCATCCGCTCACTAAAATATGGTGAGGCTGTATTTCTTCCGCCAACTGTTCCAAAGCCGCCGCCGTAAGCCCGCTGCGGTCATAGCATCGAATCTTGTCCGACAGCCGAAACCGAAAGGGCGCTTCGGCGTTCAGCGGCCAGTGCACAATATGCAGTTCAATATCCTCCTGCAAAGCCAGCTGATTGAAACAGGCCACCATATAGCCCGCCAGTTCGGAATATAAGAAGAGGATTTTTTTCGCTACTGGATTCATCAATTTTTTGATTTTTTTCAATTGTTCAAGAGAAAATAAATAATACTCACACCTCCTGTGTATTGAAATCTATTGTCTCGGAGTTTTTGCCTATTCACAAAAAACCTGTCCCGTATAAAACTGAAGAAGAAAACCTTCCACGCAGCTGCCAACTAAATTGCTTTGCCCGCTATTGGTTCTGTCTCTCCTTTTGCCTCTTGCTCATCCTTTTCCCGGGTGATCACTCCTGATAAGGTAATAACCATCACCAACTGAATCGTGAAAGGATTCAACGAAGCGGCCCACCACGACTCGTAAAATGCCGAAAACACGATGGGAATTAAAACGGGAAAAAAGAGTTTTGTCTCCAAAGTATTGCGCAGAAAGTTACCCAGCCAAGCCAAAAGAAAAAGCAACAGGCCAATAAATCCCGTATCAATCCAAATCGTTAAAAAACTGTTGTGGGCATTGCCCTGGTGATTCAATAGCATCAGCTCCTCACGATGCAAACCAAAAAGATTTTCGGTGGCAGTAAAGCCCTCGCCAATCCACCAATGCGACTGAATATAATTCCAGGCAAAATCAAAAGCCACCTTGCGCCCGGAAGCTTGCTCAAGCTGTTCAAAACTTTCAATACGGAAAATGTCCTGCCAGCCCATATTAATGATTAAGGCCACAGCCTCCTGCTCCAAAAAGGTGCGCATGCCCAGGATCATCGCCAAAACCAAAACCTGCACCCAAATCAGCTGGCGCAGCGGAAAAGCCAGAAGCAAAAACAACAGCACCGCCGCCAAGGCTGTGCGTGAATTGCACCACAACAAGGAAACAACCATAATTATCACATGAACCCACCGCTCCCTTACAGAAAACAACTCACGCTTCAGAATAAAAAGCACCCCGTACAGCACACTGAACAACGTTATAAAAATTCCCAGACCGTTGGGGTTCCCGAATACGCCCCGGTAACGCCCTGCCAGATGCGACCATTCAGAGGAAACAAGGTAAAAAAAAAAGCCTAAAGCCAATACCGCCACACCCAGCCGAAGCAGAAAACGCAGCAACTCCTCTTTCTTTTCCTGATACCCAAACTGCACCAAAACGGGAACAGATACCAGCAGCAACAGATATGAAAGCGTTTTTTCCAGACCGACAAAAGATCCTTCCTCCCCCTGAGCCCAGCAAAAAAGCGCCCATACAATAAAAGGAACAAACCACAAGGCCCGAAACACCAGTGCCTCAGCCAATCGTTCCCGCATGCTCCACGAAAAATACACCGCCAGCAAAAGCACAACTGGCTTCACCATCCCCGCAAAGCCGAACATTCCCAAACGGCTGTCCGAAAAAACCAGCACCAGCCAAAACAGTCCCAGAATATAATGATACTCTTCCCGCCCTTTTTGGGCAAACAACAGCACAGGCAAGGCCAAAAAAGCCAAAGGCTTGAAGGCGATCCCCAGCAAAAAAACAAGCAGCGCCGGGTAAAAAAAGGTCTTCTGTTTTCTAAGAAAATTAAACATGAACGAAGATAAAAAAATAAAACTAATAGACTTAATCCTATTAGCATTTCGCACTTAAATAAATCTCTTCCAATCTTTTAACACGATCAACTGGATTATGCTCTCTCTTTATTCGCTCTAACGCCTTCATACCCTTTTGTTTAACCACTGAAGGATTATTTAATATTTCTGTTAAAATTTCAGTCAAACTATTTTCAATAGTATTAGAGAAAAATTCCCTATCTAAATTCGTATTAATCTTACCATTTCCGAACTTATCTTTGGGAACATTAATCAACCATCCCACTTCTTCATTATTAATTTCAGGTAATGCCCAAATATCAGTTGTTATACAAGGACAACCTGCTGCTTGAGCTTCCAA
>JAKSBZ010000384.1 GCA_022360875.1 Cytophagales bacterium
AATTTCCCTGACTCAGGCAGGCAAATCGACACGAAACAGCAATACGCCTAGAAACATAAAACACGGCTTCTCCGTTTAGCGATATATAATGATCAATCTGCCGAAACAAGGGTCAGCTCAACCCGCCTGTTTTTTGCCCAGGATCTCTCGTTATAACCGGTTACCGCAGGTCTTTCACTGCCATAGCTGGTCAACTGGATTCGTGCTTTATCAATACCATTTTGTTCCAGCACTCCCGCCACAGCCCTGGCACGACGCAACCCGAGGCCTTTATTATAGCGGGCAGGGCCACGCTCATCGGTATGTCCTTCAATCATAATGGTACCGGGAAGTTTCCCGAGATCCTCTGCTAAAGCTTTGAGATCCAGTATCTCGGCAGAGCCCAGAGAATCCTGATCAAAGCCAAAATAAAAGGTGGCGTCGATCTCTTCCAGGACAGCACTGTCTGTCTTCTCAAGTGCATCCTCACCGGGGATCACAATAGGCTGGGAAGCAAGCTGGTCACCGGAAATTTCAACCAGCACACCTTCTTCACCAATAACCTGATCGGCTGGAAGCTCAGGCTGAACATCGGCAGGATTTTCATTTCGACAACCGGCTGCAGCCAAAGCAACAGCTACGGCTAATACCATCTGGTTACTGAGTGTTTGTTTCATGGAAGCGTTCTCGGATGAGCAGACGCACAACAGCATAGACTTTGGCGGCAGGGTTTCAGCAATAAAAACAAAAAACGCGGATATTCCTGAAGATTACAGGTATATCCGCGTTTCTATTCAGAATTGTGAGCCAGTATTAGAACTGGGAGTTACGCACAACCTTCTCACCATAGATGCCATTCTTTGGCGTTGGCTTATAACCGGAAGCAGCAGAACGCATAATGCGAAAACCTTCCGCACCAGCCTGACGGGCGGAGATAATGTCACCGTCAGAGTCTCCGTAATACACCTTGATATCGTTATCTTTGATATGGGCAACCTTCAGGTAAACCTGCTTGCTGGAACCGGCAAAGATGACCTTGTGCATATTCTCGATACCGAAAACACCCTTCAGGTACTGAGTTGTGGTTTCACACTCGGAACCGGTACGTCCGGTAATAAAATAAATATCATCGC
>JAKSBZ010000147.1 GCA_022360875.1 Cytophagales bacterium
GCCTGAGGGATTCCCAGCTGGGTGTTGAGGGCGTTCACGAGATCAGCAATTACATTGTTAAAGGCAAGCTGTGGGAGGCATTTGAATCGGATGTACCAGTGGTTCTGCTGATCGATGAAATTGACAAGGCTGATATTGAGTTCCCTAACGACCTGCTGCTCGAACTGGACCGTATGGAATTCTATGTTTACGAAACCCAGCAGCAGGTCAAGGCCCGACACCGCCCGATTATCATTATTACCAGTAACAATGAGAAGGATCTGCCAGATGCTTTTCTGAGGCGCTGCTTCTTTCATTACATCAACTTCCCTGATCGGAAAACCATGAAAGAGATCGTCAATGTCCATCATCCAAACATACAGGATGCCCTGGTCAGGGAAGCTCTCGAAGTTTTTTTTGATGTCAGAAAGGTTCCCGGACTAAAAAAGAAACCCTCTACATCGGAACTGATTGACTGGTTAAAACTGCTAATGACCGATGATGTACCAGAAAATATTCTACAGGAACGGGATCCCAGCCGGGCTATTCCTCCTCTTGCTGGAGCACTGGTAAAGAATGAGCAGGACGTGCAACTTCTGGAAAAACTGGCATTTATGGCTCGCAGAGCGACGTAATCGGATACAAGACAGCAACTTTAATAATTTTTACGGAATTCTTACAAGAATAACTTGGTTCCCATTTTCCCATATCTTCTGGAAAAGTGGCGATAACTTGTGCCTAAAAACAAGAACACACTACCACAACAAATTATTACTATCGTACAAGTATTCACAAAGAGTGGGTATTTCTGACAAAATTCCATCATAAAATCTAAGTGTCAGTGGTCGTTTTTCCGCATGGCACAAGGGAGTAGGCTCGTTCCTGGAACGCTAGAGGATTGCCATGACATTAACAGCCCCAGGGGGGAGAGTTGTACTGAGTAGTCAACTCACCCAGGAAAAGAAAGGACAGGAAGCAGAAGATATATTTACGCATTCCGCCCGTTCTCTCGAAGTCATCAAGCAGGAGATTCAGGATTTTATTACCGATCTCGGCTTTCTCAGCTTCCGGTACAGCTCTGTTCCCACGCATCTGGCACATCTGAACCGCACTAAAATCTATCCCAACTTTAATTTTCAGGAAAGAGCTGACGGACGTGAAGGCTTTGGTACTCTCCCGGAAAAACTGCTGAAGACTTACTACCAAACCATCGCCGGACAGGACTCACTCTGGCCGGTTCTGGAAAGCGCCGCC
>JAKSBZ010000156.1 GCA_022360875.1 Cytophagales bacterium
CAGAATAAATGCCAGTTGCTTATTCTGGGTTAAGTACATTAAGAGAGTATGAAGATGGATGATCTTTCGTACGGTTGTAACCAGGAATTTTGTCGGGCCCATGATGAAGGGACTCTGGCTCCAGCTTTGATACCACACCTTCGGCACCTCTATCCCGGTGATGCAGGGGATGTACTGGAAAAAATCCTGAATCTGGTACGCAGACATCTGGGAACTGTCCCCCATGGACATGACCAGTCCTGGGATGAAACGGACGTGATGTTGATCACCTACGGGGATACTATTCAAACACCCGATGAGCCTCCCCTGGAGACCCTGGCCGGTTTTATGAAAACCCATATGCCGGGTTGTTTTAGCAGCCTGCATGTGCTGCCGTTTTTCCCTTACAGCTCTGATGATGGTTTTTCTGTTATTGATTACCGGATAGTCGATCCGGCCCTTGGCAACTGGGAAGATATTCGTCGGTTGAGCCGGGAATACCGGTTTATGACCGATCTGGTTATTAATCATATCTCAAGGCACAGTGTTTGGTTTGCCGATTTTGTCAGTGGTCATCCTCCCGGTAATGATTTTTTTCTTGAACCTGGCGAGGAAGAAGATCTGTCTAAGGTAGTCCGGCCAAGAAACTCCTCGCTTCTTGCACCAATCTGGACCCGCCGGGGTATTCGTCATGTGTGGGCAACCTTCAGCAAAGACCAAATCGATCTGAATTTTCGCAACCCCGAAGTTCTGCTGGAGATGATCGCCATTCTGCTCTACTACATGGAGCAGGGTACCTCTCTGCTAAGACTGGATGCAATTGCGTTTCTGTGGAAAGAAACCGGTACCACATGCATACATCTTCCCCAGACCCATGCAGTAGTGAAAATTATTCGCCTGATTATGGGCTGCCTACGCCCCGATTCCATTCTGCTGACTGAAACCAATGTTCCCCACGAAGAGAATCTGTCCTACTTCGGTCATGGCGATGAAGCACAGATGGTGTATCAGTTTCCCCTGCCGCCTCTGCTTCTACATGCACTGAACCGGGGTACGGCCAAGCATTTGACGAAATGGGCCGCCAGCCTTCCCAAGTATCCAAAGGGATGTACTGTTCTGAATTTTACCGCCTCCCATGACGGCATTGGGCTGCGGGCCCTGGAAGGGATTATTCCCCAGCGGGAAGTGGATGATCTGGTGGAAAGCATGCACAGGTTTGGTGGCTTTGTCAGTATGAGGATGATGCCCGATGGCAGTCAGAAGCCTTATGAAATCAATATTTCACTGATTGATGCCATGAAGGGAACCCGCCGTGGTGAAGACACCTGGCAGGTGGGGCGTTTTCTCTGTTCCCAGGCAGTGATGCTGGTGCTAAAAGGGATTCCAGCGGTGTATATCCACAGCATGCTGGGAACAATCAATGATCTTGAACTGGTGGAGCAGACCGGACGCACCCGCTCAATTAATCGCAAGAAGTGGACTCTGGATGAACTGATGGCCTTTCTTGAAAACGCCTCAACAATAAACAGTGTTGTGTTCAATCAGATGAAACATCTATTGCAGGTTCGCCGGGGGGAACCCTGTTTTCATCCTGACTGCAGCCAGATTATTCCAGATCTAAACCAAGGGCTGTTTACGGTTATCAGAACCAGTTCGAACAGTTCCCGGGTAGTGATTGCTCTTCATAATGTGACGCCTGGCACATTGCATATTTCTCTACAGTCGCTGGATATGGCTCAAGACAGGAAAGACTGGTTGGATATTCTGACCGGAGAGACTCATACCGGTGAGCTAGATGAGATCATACTGGATCCTTATCAGATGCAATGGCTGGTTCATGACCTGCAGGCTGAGACGGCCGGGAAGGGGGAGCA
>JAKSBZ010000374.1 GCA_022360875.1 Cytophagales bacterium
CAGTAACAGCGGCGATCTGTCTGCACGATGTCGTATGCCGGCTTCACCAAAGCGGGCAATACTGGGCGATTGGCGAGGATGAGAAAAACGCCCTTCGGCTGGAATGGTACAGGCAGCTGGTAAAGCGCCCGGAAATTCATGAAAGAGAGTTCAGGAAGAAGTGGGCGGACGGTTTGTTTTGAGTCAATGGCAAGCAATATTTGTTTGCCCCTCGCAATTTTAAATAGAATTCACCGGTTGAGTTTGGATGAGGGAATTTTTTTGAAGTGATCAAAAAATTGCTTCGGCCGATTGATGCAAAATAAACAGCAAGGAACTATTCGAAACCCGCATGCTGGACTACGGCGCCCGGATGTACGACCCGGCCATAGGCAGGTGGCATGTGGTTGATCCGTTGGCGGATGTAGCGCACAGTATTTCTATGACGCCTTACCATTACACAGCTAATAATCCAATATTGTACATTGATCCAAATGGAATGGATTGGTATACTAGCGAAGATGGAAAATCCACAATGTGGAGAAAAGGAAGTGAAGACATTGAAGGTTATAAAAATATAGGGTCGAAATATACATTCAATGCAGGTAATGGAATCAGTGTGACGTATAATCAAAATAGTATAGCTTCCACTTCCGTTACAACAACAACATTAAGTGATGCTGATTGGGAAACACAGGCATATAAAGGGGCAGATGGCAAAACTAAATGGGACGGATGTAAAAAGACTTCAGATAAAATGCTTGCAAAGGCTGATGCAAAATCAACTAGAACTAATGAAGTTCTTTTGACAAATCATGATAAGAACGGAGTTGTGACAACAGCCAAAAATACTTTAGGTACAGGCTTAGATGTTTTGAATACAACACTTGAAAATGGTAAGCCAATTATTGTTGGTGTTGATTGGAAACCTAAACAAACTCATAATAAGGGGAAATGGGCTGATAAAATGACAGATCATTTTATTGTTGTTATGGGAAAAACGGATACATATAATGCTAGTGG
>JAKSBZ010000386.1 GCA_022360875.1 Cytophagales bacterium
ATCCCTTTATCTTCATATGGTTTCGCTTGGGTAATTCCTACGTTGCTTGCAGCTATTGCAGCCAATATCAAGGATCGGTTGTTTGGCAGCAAAGCAAAACTTGTGTAGAAAACCTCTAAAAGCGAACAAAAAGAGGCAGAAAAAAAAATAAGACTCCAATTAATTCATTGACATTTGTGTATGCATTATATTATTCATTACTTTTGCTTTTTATAATAGAAAAGTAAAATATTTACATGTTCACAAAACAAAACAAAGATGTGCTCATAATGGCCGGAGCCATCTTCGCTCTATTTTTTGGAGCAGGGAACTTGATTTTTCCCCCTGCGCTTGGAGCCAAATTGGGAACTGACTGGCTTACAGGAGCCTTGGGCTTTTGCCTGGCTACCAACCTGTTGTCTTTTCTTTCCATGGTTGCAGTATCCCGGTCGGGTTCGGGACTCAAAGACTTGGCACGGCACATTCAGCCCACTGTTCAAGCATGTTTGGGCATAGTGATGATTCTAGCAATGGGTCCGCTGCTGGCTATTCCCCGAACCGGAGCTACAACATTGGAAATGGGCATTCAGCCCTTGCTTCCAGAATCGTTTCCGGTAAACAGCTGGGCAGTGACCGGCTTATATTTTCTGGGCGTCTTATTTTTCTCGATTTCCCGGCAGGGAATCATGGACAAAATCGGAAAGCTGTTCACCCCCTTCCTTGTGGTATCCCTTTGTCTGATTATTTTCAAAGCATTGGCTGATCCGCTGGGCGAATCACTTCCCGGCCATTTACCTCAGAGCTTTGCTTACGCTTTTGTAGAGGGGTATCAAACCCTGGATCCTGTGGGGGGAATTATTGTAACCATTATCGCTTTGAACGCCATTACGGAAAAAGGATACACTGACAGAAAAATTCGCAACAGCATATTAAGAAAATCAGCGGCAATTTCCAGCCTGGGTCTTATCTTTATCTATACAGGACTGTTGTTTTTGGGCGCCACTGGAGAGAGCGCGGTGTCAGAAGGGCTAAGCCGGACAGGCTATTTCGTGGCACTGGTAGAAAAGCTTTTAGGCCCCGTTGGGACATATTCCTTGTCCGTCGCCGTTACCTTTGCCTGTTTTACTACAGCCATTGGGCTTACCTCTACCTCAGGCCTGTATTTTGAACGATTAACCAAAGGCAAGCTGAAATACCGGACAACTGTTATTCTGGTAGTTATTTCAAGTTTTCTGCTGGCAAATCTTGGAGTGGATCAGATTGTGCAGTTTTCGGCTCCGCTCCTGCTGCTGATTTATCCGGCTATTATTACTCTGATTTTCCTGAACCTGGGAAGCAAACGCATAAATTCGAGACACACACACCAGTTTGCCTTTTATACAGCTTTGGCATTTGGGGTGTTTTCCGTGTTGCCGGTTTTGGGGCTGGATGAAATAATCTCCTGCGATTGGCTGCATGCCATACCTTTGGACTCCTACGGATTTTCATGGACAATGCCTACAGCTGCAATGGGCGTATTAGGTAACATGCTGGATTCCTTTTTGGAAAAACGGACTGAAAGAAGCCTTCCGGTTTCATAAAAATTTTAAACGCAGATTCTCCGAGACATTTTTTCATGGAGAATCTGCCTCTAAGCAACCGCTCAAAATCTTCAGGCATTTGCTCAAGCCGAATCGCAAACAGACTACCCACTAAGTAAAAGCAGCTCAAAGTACTTACTTTGGATTCCACGGAATGCTCACGCCCGCCTGAAATGAACTGAACCGCTGAAAAGAATACCCCGCACTTATATGCAGAAATGAAAGCTTTAACACTGCGCCGGCTTCAGCGTGCAAAAAACCTCTGCGGCTTTGACTATCCAATGGATCCGTAAATATTTCATTATAAAATGCAGACAAAGAATACTCATAGGTACCTTTCAGTGTAGCTTCTGTAAAAAGAAAATCAAGCCCTGCAGCCCCGTAAATACTGAAACGCCCCAGTTCCCGCTCGGCCACCATCGTGAAAGTAGCAATATTTGACCGGACCTGCAGCGCGCTGCCGGATGACTTCTGGATATCGCTGGGAGCCAGCGCCCACGAATTTTGGGTAAACATATAGCCCAGAAAGATCCCTAGGTCCACGGGAAATTCTGCTTTTTCCGAAGCATAGTCCGAAAGCGAGTGCAAAACGCCTGCGCCAAAAGCAAGCGTTCGGAATTCCTTCCTGCCGAAGTTCGGAGCAAAACGAAGCTTAAGCTCCACATTCCTCAACACACCCAGATCGAACTGCAGAAAACCCGCAGGCAACACATGCCCGCTGAACGCCCGTTCGAGATCAAAGCCGGAAGGAGCCTGAATCTGGCCGTTTTCGGTAATAGAGCCCTGCGGAGTTTGATAAGTGACCGAATATCCTATCCGCGCGGAGGACTTATCCGGACCGAACAGCGTGGGCACTTCATCATCCCCGCTGATCAGCCGCAGATTGGTGTACCGAGCCGAGTCAAAAGAGAAGTGCCGAACCTTGCGGGGAATAAGCATAAAACTGACACGCCCTCCTAACTCGAAGCCCCAACGCGGACGAGCTTGAGCCGAATGAACCCAGTGGGACACTGCGCTGTACGACAATGCGTCACCTATATCGTCCATATAGCTGTCGAAATAAATTTGGGCGTTTTCCCTGCCCAGCTTTAACGCCTGATCGATAGTGACTACCTGCGCACGCAGGGAAAACGAAACGGAAATAAAGAGAATTTTTGCAGCAACAAAGCAATGGTTTTTCATAGGAAATCGGTGTGGACCTATAAAGAAGGCCGATTTTATTATAAAGAAAATCAATTGAGGAAATGTTGGTCAAATTCACTAAATTTAGTTGGGATTAAGATATTTGCAGGGTGGAATAACGGACTGTTACAAACAAACATCATAACCAAATATCATGTCATTAGTAGGAAAAAAAGCCCCCGTATTCAAAGCTCCCGCAGCCGTCAACGGCTCGGAGATCGTTTCTGATTTCTCACTGGAACAGTATATCGGCAAAAACGAAGTGATCTTTTTCTTTTATCCGAAAGACTACACGTTTGTGTGTCCAACGGAAATTCTGGCTTTTCAGGAAAGACTGGCTGAATTTGAAAAAAGAGGCGTAAAGGTTGTCGGCGCTTCAACTGATACAGAAGAAACCCACCTTGCGTGGCTGACGACAGCAAAAAACAAAGGAGGAATTGAAGGGGTAACTTTCCCGCTGGTTGCAGACACTGCAAAAACTATTGCTTCCAACTATGGAATCCTGGCCGGCGACTGGAATTACAACGAAGAAGGCGAGCTTATTTTCGAAGGAGTGCCGATTGCTTTTCGAGGCACATTTTTTATTGACAAAGAGGGCATTGTACGCCATGAGACTGTCAATGACTTCCCGCTGGGGCGCAATATTGATGAAATGATTCGCATTGTGGATGCCTGGCATCACATTCAGGAGCACGGGGAAGTCTGTCCGGCCAACTGGAAAGAAGGCAAAGACGCGATGAGCGCTACGCGCGAAGGAGTTGCTGAATACCTGGCCAACCATTAACGCCCGTTTGGCCCGAATCAAGACGCAAAAATCCTATGCATCAAAAATAATCGAAGTCCGAACCCTCTCCTTTCGAGAGGGTTTTTTATTTTTGCGGCAGTAAAAGGTAAACAGCAAACAAATAGTACGATGTTGGGGAAAGCGATTTATAATTTATCCATGGCGCTAATGTCGGCGGGCTTGTCAGCGGCTTCGGTTTTTAATCCGAGAGCCAGGCAGTTCACCGCAGGCAGAAAAGGGCTTTTCCGGCGCATCGAAAAGGAACTGGGCGGCAACAAACAGCCTGTAATCTGGTTCCACTGTGCCTCGCTGGGCGAGTTTGAGCAGGCGCGTCCGGTTATGGAGCGTTTCCGCAAAGAAAATCCGACTTACAAAATTGTTCTCACCTTCTTTTCTCCTTCGGGATACGAAGTCAGGAAAGACTACGGGGGCGCTGATTATATTTTCTACTTGCCGCTGGATTCCTCATCGAACGCCCGCCGTTTTCTGGACCTTGTTCGTCCCCGAATGGTCTGCTTCGTGAAGTACGAGTTTTGGTATCATTACCTAAACGAGGTGCACAGCCGCGGCATTCCGCTTGTTATCTTTTCAGCTATTTTCAGAAAAGACCAGATTTTCTTTAAAAGACACGGGGCTTTCAATCGAAAAATGCTTCACTTCTTTGACCGCCTGTTCGTGCAGAACCAGGAGTCAGTCGATTTGCTTCGCTCGGTTGGTGTAGAGACCGGCATCCGGGTGGGCGACACGCGGTTCGACCGCGTGAAGGAAATCAGCGAGCAGGCAAAGCCGGTTCCGGCGGTGGACGCCTTTATCGGCAACTCTGAAGTGATGATTGTCGGGAGCAGCTGGATGTCGGATATGGAAGTGCTTTTTCCGCTTATCAACCGGCAATTACCGAATTTAAAATTCATTATCGCGCCGCACAACATCAGAGAAAATGAACTTTCGGACATTGAAAATGGAGTGGAGGCTTCTTGCATACGCTACTCCAAAACTGATCCGGCGGAAGCCTCTTCCCGGCAGGTATTGCTGATCGACAACATCGGCATGCTTTCGTCGCTTTACCGGTATGCGGACTACGCTTATGTGGGCGGGGCATTCAACAAAGGACTGCACAATACAGCCGAAGCGGCAGTGTACGGGTGTCCGGTTTTCTTCGGACACGACCAAACCAACAGAAAGTTTAAGGAAGCGGTGGATTTGGTGCACGCAGGAGGCGCTTTTGAGGTTTCGGACGCCGCCGATCTGACTCAGAAGTTTGAGGCGCTCTACAATGATAAAACATTGAAGAAAAATGCCGGAGAACGCTCAAAGGCTTATATTGAAGAAAATCTGGGAGCAACGGCCCGCATTGTGGAGTATTTGAACCAAAAGGGCAGGGAAGCTTAAACAACAATACCTGATACTGGCTCTGGGACATCTTTTTTTTTACAAAAGCAAAAAATGAAGTGCTGGCCGTTCGAGAGAATAATAATAGATGAACAACTAATAAATTTTGGCAGACAAAGCAGAAAATATGAGGCAGGGCTTAGTGATTCGTTCCACCGGGTCGTGGTACGAAGTAGAGGCAGAAGACGGACAGCTGTTCCAATGCCGTTTGCGGGGAAAATTCAAGATTAAGGGACTGAAGGTAACGAATCCGCTGGCTGTGGGCGATTATGTAAAGTTTGAGCTGGAAGAAGGCGAAGAACAAACAGGCGTAATTCTGGAAATCATTCCCCGTGACAACTACCTGATTCGCCAGTCGAGCCGAAAGGCCTATCACGGACATATTATTGCCTCTAACCTGGACCAGGCCGTTTTGGTGGCGACGCTTGTGATGCCAAGGACTTCTTTCGGATTTATCGACCGCTTTTTAGTAACCTGCGAGGCTTATCACATTCCGGCGGTTCTGCTTTTCAACAAGAATGATTTGCTTGACGAAGACACGCTTGAATATCAGCGGGAGGTGATGGCGATGTACGAGCGAATCGGCTATTCATGTCTGGAAATTTCTGCAGAGACGGGAGATGGGCTGGACCGATTCTTTAAAAAGCTAAACGGCAAGAAAACCCTGCTGGCGGGACATTCGGGAGTGGGAAAATCCACGCTGATCAATCGCATCGATCCTGCTATCCAGCAGCGCACCTCCGAGGTTTCCACTTTTGCAAACAAGGGAGTTCATACGACTACCTTTGCCGAAATGTTCAAAACGGGTCCGAACACCTACATAATAGACACGCCGGGCATCAAGGAATTCGGTCTTTGGGATGCCAAGGATGAAAACCTGGCTATGTACTTCCCCGAAATGAGAAAATATGCCGAAAGCTGCAAGTTCCACAACTGCACGCACGTTCATGAGCCGAAGTGCGCAGTTCGCCAGGCAGTGGAAGACGGAATAATTGCCATTCCGCGCTACGAAAACTACCTCAGCATGCTTACAGGGGAAGACAACAGAAAATAGCGCTGGCTTTCGCTCTGACTGAGTGCGTTTTAGGAATTCTCCGCGGATTTCATTTCAAAAAAAATAATTTTAAGCAAAATGCCTTGCGTCACATTGAGCAGGAACGCAAGGCATTCAATTTTTTTACAACTGTGCTTTCAAATATCTGTCTGCACTAAATCGCCGGCAAACAGATACAAGGACCAACAACAATAAGCACGAAGTAGCTATTTTGGCCGTTTCACAGAGCAGCCTATTGCCTTGGTAAAGCTTACCGTTGGTTTTTTACCTTCCAGCAGAGCATCCACGGCGTCTTCCACATAAAAAGATGTCGCACGTTTGGCGCTGCTGGAGTTGTTGTCAATGGCTCCGATGTACTGCACATTCATATTTTTGTCCAGCACAAAAACCTGAGGAGTCCGCGTGGCGCCGTACATATTGGTTACGCTTTGGTCGGCGTCAGCCAGGTAAGGAAAATTGAATTCTTTTTGTTCGGCTCTTACCTTCATTGCCTGCAGCGATTCGTCGTTTCTGGCCGCCGTGTTTGGATTGATTGCAATAACGGGAACCTGCTTGCCTGCATATTTGCTGCTCAGCTTTTTGATCCGTTCTTCGTACATTTTGGAGTAAGGGCAGTGGTTGCAGGTGAAAATCACCACAAATGCTTTGGCTTCTTTGTAGTCCGAGAGCGAGATTGTCTTGCCGTCTACGTTTTCGAGCTTAAAGTCAGCGGCCCGGTCGCCGACTTTGTAACCCGGCGATTCTTTGTCTTCAGAAATAAGCGGCGAAGACAAAAAAAGAACGGCTGCAAGAGTGAAGAATAGTCTTTTCATGGTCAATGAAATTATTTATGGTTAATGAAATTGTTTATGGTTAAAAAAGCGCTCTGTGTGTCGGTCAGTCTCAAGCGCGGAGCTTTACTGTTGTTCAAGAAAAGTCAGCACTGTGGATTTCAGCTCGCTGTAGTTGAAGGCCCTTTCATAAAAAACCCTTTTCGTGTTATTGCGGTAGATAATTGTAGCCGGAATGGCTCCCGACCAGCTGGGATCGACCCGGTCAATCCAATCCTGCTGGCCTTCGGTGCTGAGCACCTTTACCTCTGACTTTATTTTTTTCCTTTTTAGAAAGGGGAGCAAACGTGACTGTATCTGCTCCTCGAAATCCAGGCTTACCAAAATTATCTTTACTTTCCGGCCAGCCATTTCCTTCCCCAGTTTTTCAAAATGCGGCAGTTCCCTGACGCAGGGCCCGCACCACGTCGCCCAGAAGTTCAAAACATAAGTTGTGTCAGACTGCCTGTGCAGAAGAGGTTCGAATTCGCCAAAGGAGAGAAAGGGAACCTTGTTTTCGGGAAGCGATTGTCCCTCCAGCATAGTTTGGCTGGCAAGAAGAAAGAAAATGAAAAACAGCCTGTTCATTATTTTGTAAATAAGCCTGTTTGATAACACTAAAACTACAAATAAATGATCGACTATGAAAAGAATAATTGATTTAGACCCATGCAAATGACAAGGCAATGCTGCATAAAAAAATGGAAAATTATCTGAAATGCAACAGGTATTCTGCTATATAGCGGAGGGAATCGGCTGATTCCGGAAAAGGAATGGAAAGCGAAAGCTAGCTTCAGTCTTTCTTTTGTTTATGCTTGATATACTGTTCCAAAGACAGTGCTCCAAGACACAACCCCAAAGCTATTAAAGTCTCAAGCATTCCCTGCTCGTCTTTTCGGAGTCCTATCCAAAAAAATACAACTGCCAAAGAGATCAGGCCCCACACAATTATCTTTATGTATTTCATGGTGTACGCAAGTTGATTGACGAAACCGGAATTCGTTTTTTCGGAAATGATTAGGATAAGCCTTATCTTTATTTCCTTTTCTTAAAAAAAGAAAGAACGAAAGTAGTTATTATTTGCCAGTTTTTCACTTAAAAACGGCCGAAATGCAACGTTTCATCCTATTTTAAAAATTTAATACATCAATGCCTTTGCTTCTATCTTTTTTTTAGATATTTTATTTTTTGTTTTATCATGCCGAAATCCCTTCAGACAAAAGTGTGGAGCGCTTTGGATGTTTCGGGGCGGACAGCCGCCTTGCAATCTTTGAGGATTTTGTGCTATTCACAAGGGATTTTCCCTATAAAAAAAACTATTTGTCACGGAAAAAATGCTTACAGGGCATTTATTACGTTGTTAAGCCGACATGAAAGTTTCTAGATCTCAACCTTCGCAAGTTGTTTATGCGCTGTTCGAGCACGAGTATTTGGGGTACTTGTTTGAGTCCTTTATGGTACAGCTGGATACCAGTGGAAAACTTACGCTCAAACATCAGAACATTTCTTCGCACAATGCGCGCGAATTTACCGCACAACTGGACCATATTGACTTCGAGCTTATAGAACTAATGGACTCCATGCAACAGGATGTGGTGGTCAGAAAATTTTACGAAAAGAAAATCAAGCCTTCGGACTTTTTTATTAAATGCTATTCAACCGAAAAAGGAAAAAAGCTATACAAGCCCAAAATTGACAGCTATCTGGAAACAAAGAGAGCAAAGGTGCTTGAGCTGATTCAGCAGCACAGCAAGCCTTTGTTTGAAATGGGAAATGACGGAGAACCTACGCAAAAGCGTATTGAGGTAATCCGTGAAAAAGCGAAAGTGCTTTTCCATTTTTGGAAAAATGAAGACAATACGCATTATTTTCCCACTATCAAGAGCTACAATGAGCGAGTCGACTTCAAATACAAAGGCGCTTTCCTGGTGTGCAACCAACCGGCCTGGATGATATGCCGGGGCAAGCTTTACGGTTTTGCGAAACATGTCGACGGAAAGAAGCTGAAACCTTTTTTCAACAAAAAATTTGTGCTTATTCCCAAAGCGATTGAGGAGAAGTACTACAATACATTCGTGGCCAATCTGGTTGCCAACTACAACGTGCATGCGGAAGGGTTCATGATTCAAACTGAAAATTACCTTCCTTTGCCGGTGCTGCGTTTCAGCGAACTGAAACAGGAAGCGGGGGCTTCCCGAAAAATGCTTTTCGAGCTGTTTTTCCGCTATGGCGAGTACATGCTCAAGTCCGACGGAGGAAAAATCAGCGTCAAGGTGGAGAGGATTCAGGATGAATACATTTTTCACCGCTTAAAGAGGGATCGGGTTCAGGAAGCCCGAGTGCTTGAATACCTGGAAAAAGAAGGCGTGTCGCTTGTTCAGGGAGAAGGCCTGCTGGAGGTTGAGCCCGCGCTGGAAATTATCGGCCACAAAAAAGAACAGTTTTTAGAAGATTTCGGAATACAGCTCGAGCAGGGAAAAGCAACCAACGGACACCGGTATTTCGTTGGCGTGCCGTCAATAGCCATGGAGGTGTCCGAAAACATCGACTGGTTTGACATAAAAGCCATAATAAAATTCGGAGAATACGAGATCCCGTTTAAAGAACTCCGCAAATACATCATCAGCAAGCAAGGCGAATTTTTGCTGCCGAACGGAGAGATTGCCGTCATACCAATGGTATGGAGAACACAATATTCCGAACTGCTGGCATTCCTGGACGAAGGAAGGGAAAACGACCAGACGATGCAGCTCAAAAAACACCACATTGCGCTGCTTCATGAACTGGAGGATAACAAACTCGCAAAAGTACAGGTCAACCGCAAGCTGCAGCAGCTTATCGACTTCGAGCAAATCGAGGACACTCCGCTGCCTGCGGGCTTTGATGGCCAGCTTCGTCCTTACCAGAAAGCAGGCTACAACTGGCTGCGTTTTCTGAACCAATACAACTTCGGAGGCTGTCTGGCCGATGACATGGGTCTGGGAAAAACCGTGCAGACACTCGCTCTGCTTCAGGCCCAGAAGGAGGAAGGAAAGCAAACTTCGCTGTTGATTATGCCGACATCGCTGGTTTACAACTGGCAGAAAGAGGCAAAAAAATTCACTCCCGATCTGAAGGTTTTCACCTATACGGGAACAGGCCGGGAAAAAGACACTTCGAGATTCAAAGATTACGACCTGGTGCTTACCAGCTACGGCATTGCCAGACTGGATGTGGATATTTTGTCATCCTACTATTTCAATTACATAATCTTGGATGAGTCGCAGAATATCAAAAATCCGAATTCGGGCATTTCCCGGGCGGTCGGCGGACTGAACTCGAATAAGCGGCTGGTGCTAACCGGCACGCCGCTGGAAAACAGCACTCTCGATTTGTGGTCGCAGATGAATTTTGTGAATCCGGGTCTTTTGGGAGACCAGCCATTTTTCAAAAATGAGTTTCTTACCCCTATTGAGAAAAAAGCCGACGAAGCGAAAACCCGGCGTCTTTACTCCCTGATCAAGCCGTTTATCCTTAGGCGGCACAAGTCGCAGGTAGCCACCGAACTCCCTGAGAAGGTTATTCAGGTGAAATATTCGATAATGACCGAGGATCAGGAGAAACACTACGAAGAAGCCAAAGCCAGTTTCAGAAATCAGATCTTGGACAAGATTGAGGAACACGGAGTAAACAAGTCCCAGTTTTTGCTGCTTCAGGGACTGACTAAACTCCGGCAGATTGCCAACCATCCCAAAATGGTGGACCATGACTATGACGGAGATTCCGGGAAGCTGAAGGAAATTAAAAAAATGGTTCAGAAGGGCATCCAGGGAGGGCACAAAATACTTGTGTTCAGCCAGTTCGTCAAGCATTTGGACTTGGTAAGATCGCTGCTGGACAATGAAGAAGTGCCGTATGCCTATCTGGACGGCACCACGCGTAACCGCCAAGAACAGGTGGAAAAATTTCAGAACGACCCGGACGTAAGGGTGTTCCTGATCTCGATGAAAGCCGGCGGCGTTGGCCTCAATCTGACCAAAGCCGACTATGTCTTTATTCTGGATCCGTGGTGGAATCCGGCAGTGGAGGCGCAAGCAGTTGACCGCGCGCACCGGATCGGACAGCGCAACAAGGTGTTTACCTACAAATTCATCGGCAAGAATACCATCGAAGAAAAAATTCTTGCCTTGCAAAACAAGAAAAAGAGTCTGGCTGAGAACCTAATCGCTACCGAAGAGAGCTTTGTCAAAGAGCTTACCAAGGAGGATATTGAATCGCTTCTGGCCTAAGCAGCAGAAGGGAAAGCTTGAGCAGATGTTTCTTTTGCTTTCCCTTCTTCCCTCATCCTTTTCTTTTCCCCCTATTGATCTTTTACTTGACTTGTGTTTTACACTCAGGACTTTGACGTGTGCAAACCTGAATTTAAAGAGATTTTCAGATGCCGTTTGTGATGGTATCCCGAGAGGAACCAGTAAGGACAAACTTACTTCTTTGGCTTAAAAAAAAGAGAACGGAAATATATTTAATAATTTTAACATATAAATAAACCCTCCCAACCATCTACTATTTATATTCCTTTTCAGTTTCTCAAATTAATTCAAATTAGTTATTTTCACGATTTCAGAAACTTAATTTACTTTTCTGGTTTTCCTTTAATTCCACCCGGAAATTTTTTTATTAATGTCGTTATGGGTAAAAAAGCTCAAAAATCTTTCAGCCGAAAAATAAGTTGGAGCTTTCTGGGAATGGGCGGTATTACGCTTTCCCTGGTTGTTCTAACTCTTTATCAAACAGCTACAATGGCCGGGCTGGGGATTAGATCCACTCGCATTTTTCAACCCAGCCAGCTTCACCTTGCCAACACACTGGCAGGACTTGAACAAACTTCTGCATTCTCTCAGGTATATTCTCACCTAAGCACAAAAGACAGAGAGGCCTACAGCAGCATATGGAAAAAGCACATCAACCCGAGCCTGGACTCGCTAAAAGCAACAATGCCAAGACTTGAGGCGGCTGACCAGATCCTTATAGGCAAAGTCATAGACGAAATTGGCCAGTACCGTTCGCTCAGTGAAAAGCACTTGAAACATGAGCTTGACGGAAATCTGGGGAAGACAAAAGCATTGCTTCAGTCAATCAGGGAAAATATTAACAGCGCGATAGAACTTATTCATTCCCACAGAAAACGGGATTTAGCGGAATTTTACAATCATTTTGATTTGTTTAAATTCATCGAGCTGGTAGCCATATGTCTGGCAGGCCTGCTGGGTTACTTGCTTTTCCGAGGATTGAGGAAAAAAATAAGACTGTCGGTCAGGGATATTCAGCTGGCAATGGAAGTGTTTGGCAAGGGTAACTTGCCGGCGTCCATCCCTCCCCGAGGCGACGAACTCGACGAAGTGCGTCAGGAAATTGACCAATTAAGCCGCAATCTGGGGCATATCAGAAAATTTGCTCTGGATGTGGGTGAGGGAAAATACGGTACGGACATTCAGGTGTTTTCCAACAACGGAGAAATTGGAAGTTCTTTGGGCGAAATGCGGGACAGACTGAAGAGCATTGCCGAAGAACGAGAAATACGCCAGTGGCACAATGAAGGACTGGCCATGTTTTCGGAACTTCTGAGTCAGCATTCCGACAGCCTGCAGGGAATGGCTGAAGCCATTATGAGCCGCGTTGTGCCCTATGTACAGGCTTCGCTTGGAGGACTCTATGTCGTAACTGAAGAGCAGGGAAGCGAAACGATGCGTTTGACGGGGTCTTACGCTCGGGATTGCCAGCATGCGCTGAAAGAATCCTTTATGGAAAAAGAAGGGCTGCTGGGACAGGCTTGGCATTTGCGAAAACCGTTGTATTTCAGCAAGCTTCCCAAAAACTATGTGCAGATTCAGTCAGGTTTGGGGGCGAGCGATCCGTCTTCGCTCTTTATCTTTCCGCTGATATCCAACGACGAGCTTTTTGGAATAATGGAACTGGCGAGCTTCCAGACGTTTAACGAAGCGCACCGCGAATTCCTGCTGCAGCTTTCGCAGCTTATTGCATCCGCTATTTTGTCAGTAAGAAGCAGCGCCAACACAAAAAAGCTGCTGCAGGAAGCTCAGTGCATGACCCAGCAAATGCAGGCTCAGGAAGAGGAAATGAGGCAGAATATGGAAGAGCTGAATGCAACACAAGACGAAATAGAGCGGAAATCCCGTCAAGACCAGGCGTTTATTAACGCACTCGACCGGGGACTTGCAATGATGAGCCTCGACAGCCAGTTAACGATTCTTGATGTTAATTCAAAGTTTGAGAAAATCGCCGGAGTGTCCAGAAACGCTCTGCTGGGACAAAGTGCAAAAATGTTCTTGACCAGCGATACGCATAAAAGCAAGACGCCCGACGAACTTTGGCGTTATGTTGAGAAAAATGGGATTTTTGAACGAATAGACGAGCGGATGAACGCGCGTAAAGAAATAGTAACGTTGCAGATAAAATACCTCGGAGTCTACGGTTCGGGCAAACGCTTAGAAAAAATCCTTTGTCTGATCAATGAAATACAGACTCAAGACAGCGAACTGTAAGCAGCCTAAGATTAAATTCTACGGGCGGTTCAATCGTCTACCTCTGTTTGATCAGACGGAACCGGGCATCCGTCGCAGTTTTTGCCGCAGGCCTTTCCTTTTTTTGGCCTGAATTTCTTTATCAGAGTGAATGCAGCAAATCCCACAATCAAAGCAATGATAAATTCTTGTATCGTATAATCCATGTCCGTTCCGTTTAATTTTTTTCAGCTGTAAATTCTCAATCTTTCCAGTATTTCTGCACGGTTTCCCTCATTTCCGCAGCGATAGAATTGCTTGCAATGATTTCTTTCCCGAAAATATAGTTGTTCCCTCCGCCAAAATCGGTTACCTGCCCGCCGGCCAGTTTTACAATGTAGGCACCGGCCGCCACGTCCCAGGGTTTAAGGTTGTACTCGAAAAATCCCTGAAAGCGTCCACAGGCCACATAAGCCAGGTCAACGGCCGCGCTTCCCATTCGCCGGAGTCCGTGACAGGAACGCATGAACTCTTCTAAAATTTTCAGATAAGCAGGCATTTTTCCGAACCGGTAGAAGGGGAAGCCCGTGGCGATCAGACTTTCTTTGAGCTGTCCGACTTCCGAAACCCGCATCAGTTCGCCGTTGCAAAAGGCGCCTTCGGCGGTGGCATAAAAACATTCGTCCCGGTTGGGCTCGTATACTACGCCCAGCACCGCTTTGCGTTTGAAAGCCAGCGCAATGCTTACGGCAAACACCGGCAGTCCATGCAGAAAATTCGTCGTGCCGTCCAGCGGGTCAATGATCCAAGTCCAGTCTTTTTCTCCAGTCGGAGAAGTTCCTTCTTCGGCAATGAAGCCTGAGCCAGGCAGCAGCTTCTGCAGAGCTTGCACAATTTGCCGTTCGCTTTCCTTGTCTACATACGATACCAGGTCATTCAGGCCTTTTTCTTCGATTTTTGAGCGGTCAAAATCAGCTCCCTCTTTGAGGATAAACTGTCCGGCCCGCTTGGCGATGGCGATAACTTGCGGCAATAACTGGCTGATATCCATTTTTATTAAATGCTTTATGGTGCTGTACCGTATTCGTGTTAAAGAAACAGTCTGGAAAATGCCCGGCGATTCAGCTGTTCACTGCTATTTGCTTTTTCCCTCTACGACAACAACGATTTCCCCTTTGATTTTCTTTTCCGAAAAATGAGCCGTTAACTCTTCGAGCGTTCCCTGCACATTTTCCTCATACATCTTGGTGAGCTCGCGCGACACCGATGCCTGCCTGCCGCTGCCGAAATGCTCTCCGAGCTGTCCCAAAGTTTTAAGCAGGCGGTGAGGCGACTCATAGAAAATCATCGTTCTGGATTCCTCCGCCAGCAGCTGCAAACGTGTCTGGCGTCCTTTTTTGTGGGGCAGAAATCCTTCGAAGACAAATTTGTCGCACGGAAGTCCTGAGTTTACCAGCGCAGGGACAAAAGCCGTGGCGCCTGGCAGGCATTCCACTGCTATGTTTTCCTTCACGCAGGCACGCGTCAGCAAAAAGCCGGGATCGGAAACCGCGGGGGTTCCCGCATCCGAAACCAACGCGAAGACAGCGCCTTCTTTAAGCTGGCTGACCAAGTGCTGCACCGTTTGGTGCTCATTGTGTATATGATAGCTCTTAAGCGGTTTGTCGATCTTGTAGTGTTTCAGCAGCTTGCCGGATGTCCGGGTGTCCTCGGCAAGAATCAAGTCCACAGACTGCAGCACGTTCAGTGCCCGAAGCGTAATGTCTTCCAGGTTCCCGATGGGCGTGGGCACCAAGTAGAGTTTTCCGTTTTCGTTCATACCTCAAAGGTAGGAAGATTCTGAAAGGCAAAAGGCGGCTCAGCGCATTTTTTCGGCAATGGCATCCATTTTTCTGGCAAGCTCGCGGTCGAGCTCTGTTACTTTCCCGCCCTCGTCATGCGTAGACAGCTCAACGCTTACCCGGTTATATACATTGGACCAGTTGGGGTGATGATTCATTTTTTCGGCCGCCAAGGCCGCCTGGGTCATAAATCCGAAGGCTTCGCCAAAATCGCCGAACACAAAGTTTTTGCTCAGGCAGAATTCTGTTTCTTTCCACATTGCCACAATATTTTTTAATAAAATTGAAATATGTTGCTTCTAATTAATGCTTAAACGGGAAACATCAAACCGAAAATGCCAATATAATCAAGAATGTGATTTTAATTATATAATAATTATCTCCGGTTCGTTATATTAGCCGGGTAACCATATTTCCAGGGAGAAAATGAATTCTTATTTTAACAAAATAAAAACGATACTGATAAGTTTAGGAGTGGATGAGGAGCGAATCTCCCTAAAGTCAGACTTGGTCAGCGACCTTGGGCTGTCGTCGGTTGAAGTGGTCGATTTGATGTTCAGCGTGGAGTCTGTATACGACATCAAAATTTCGGAAGGATACATTTCGGAACTTCGAACCATAGAAGCGCTAATAAATTACATTAAGAAGCACATTTCACCGCTCCTGGCCGAACATTAATCCAAAGGAGCGATATCTAAAAGGGCTATTCTTTTTTCGAAGAATAGCCCTTTTAATTTATCACCAGCTAGCGCTAAGGAAGGGGCATTACTTTGCTGTCTTTGAAAGTCGACAGCACAACCATTGAGGAAAGGTTGTCCACCACCGCTATGTCGCTTACTTTTTCAAGCATCAGCTGCTGGTAAGACGAGATGTCCTTGGCGATGACTTTCAAAATAAAATCGCCCGATCCCGTGATATGATGGCACTCAATAATTTCGTCCACATTGTTAACTTCGTTCAGAAACCGGCCGATGTTCTCCTTGTTGTGTCCTTTCAGCGTCACTAGCACGAAAGTGGTAACTCCCAGCCCGATCTTTTCTGTGTCCAGCTTTGCATGATAACTTTTGATGATACCCATTTGCTCCAGCTTCTTGACGCGCTCCAGGGTAGGAGCAGGCGACAGCCCAATTTCCTTGGACAGCTGGGCGTTGGTGATTTTAGCACTTTTCTGTAAGATAGCCAGAATTTTTCGGTCTATCTTATCCAACTTGTGACCACTCATTACTTTACAGTATTTAAAATAACTGTGCAAAACAGGCGCTGTTCGTATGCCGCAACCTAGCCCGTGTGCACAAATGACATCCTCAGACAGGATGTTTCCTAAAATCTATGTTCAAAAATATGACTCTTGAATTTTCAGGAGTCATTACTTCAAATTACCGACTATTATTTTAGAAATCGAACATAAAAAGCAATAAAATTTGGAGAATTACAAAAATCACAATAAAACCCGAAAGCTATTACAACAAAAAAGCAACAAACCTAGATCTGTTGCTTTTTTTATATCCTTGTGTGTCTTCAGTTCTAAAACAAATTGAAGCTAAGCCCCAGCTGCATGGTTGTCATGTCAGTTCTTCCAGGGCCTTTGTCTGATTTAAAGACGCTGGAAAAGTTCTCATAATAATACAGGTTAATCCAGTTGAAGCCAACTCTTATATAAGCGCCATAGCGAAAATCATTTAGGTTATAGTCGCCTTGCTGCTTATAGATTTCTTCATCGCCGTTCTGCGCGTTTTTATAAACTACTTTGGTGTGGGCGCTGATTCGGTAACCGATACGACCACCCAGCGCCACTCTGAAACTGTTCTTTGAGTTCGGCTTCAAATCATATCCAATCTCAAGAGGAATATCCAGAAAAGTCGTTGCCAGCTTGGATTTGCTCACCGAGCTGGACAGCGAATTGCCTCCAATTTTCAGCTCAGAAAGCTCGATCAGTTCCGTATTGCCGCTTTCATTTTCATACAGTGTTCTGCCGTCGGAAAACTTAATATTCTCGAAGCCCAGCCCGATTCCCGGACGAAAGCTGAATTTTTTATTGGCGCTTAGCGGAAATTCATACTGATACGCCAGGTTTACCACGCGCGATCCCCACCAGCTGTAACCGATGTCGCTGGGGCGGTCGGACAGAATGTTCCAGCCAAAATCAACAGTGAAATTGCCGGGCAGATCCGGCATTCCCTTCTTCATTTTTGCAACATCCGTTGTGGTGTTTTCCTGTGCCCAGGAAGCGGACAGAAAAAACAGGACCGCTGGAAAAATCAATAAATACTTTTTCATATTAATATGGCTAATAATCTCTCTTTTTCTCATTGAATGCCAAAGATAAGTAAAATTTGCGTGCACCGATGAGAAGAGCTTTTAAAAATGTACTGGATAAAGAAATTTTGTGTTCCGATGCATGAGCAAACCGAAACGGCGAATGCCAAAATCGAAAATAGGATTTTGGTTTCTTTCTAAAAACGAAAAAGAGAAAATTCTATTACCCGCTCAGCAACAATTCACGTAGACTATCACCTTTTTTAAAGAAGGAACATAGCAGATTTTTTTCAATTTGTCCTGTCCAAGCACATACTCGAACCCTATGATGTTTGGATCTGCCTGAATCATTCGCCAGAGCGATTTGTTGACTGCGCTTTTGTCGTAGGCCTGGCTGGAGCCAATGGCGGGCTTTTGGAAACGGTCCTCGTCGAAAAAATGCTTGATGCGTTCTAAGATATATTTGGAGCGTTCGTCTTCCGATGGCTCGGGCATGTTCCAGATCTCTTCGGACATCAGCGCCAGGGCGGGAAAATGCTCTTCGTAAATCTTTTGCCGGCGATAGTCGAAGATTTCCAGCAGCACCTGGCCGCTTAGCAGGGTTTTGCCGGTAAGGCTTATGCGGAAACGGTCTTTGGATTTGCGGCTGCTGAATTCATGTTCGGCCGATAGGCTCAGAATAACGTCGTTCAGCCGGGGCAGTTCCGTGCCCAGCGCCTTTTCAGTAGCCCACTCGTCAATTTCTTGCGCGCGCTCCTTTTTGTTGGTGCAGGATAAGGCCGGCAGAACCAAAAGAAAAGCGAAAAGACATTTGCAGAAACTCATATCAGAACGATTTTCTTTAGTGAAGGCAAAAATCGGTGTTTTGTTCAAACATGCGCATTGCGCAGCCATAACGGCTTAATGGCTGTCAAAAAATCAAAAACTGCTTGAACAGAGCCGCGTTTCGCCACTCTGTTCAAAAAGCTCTGCAAAAACAATCAAGCATTTACTCAATCGAAACCACTGAAAGGCAACAAGTTGCGCGGAAGTGTTAAAACTCCCAGCTAAGCCCGAACGACAGCACATATTTGAGCTGCAGGTCCGGTCCAGTAGTGTTGTCGGAACGCACTACATCTATCTCGTCGTCGTAGATCATCTGCGTGTCAATTTGCGCAAACAACAGTTTGTTGATTTTGAAAAATAAAATGGCTTCCCAGTTTATGTCAACATTCTGGAATTTTTCATAATCCGAAAACAGGATCAGCCGTGACTTCAGACGCGAGTTTTTCATAAATTCCCAGTCAAGCCGCGCGTCAATGTTGGCGCCTCCCTGCGTACGCATCCTGTCTCCCTTGTCCACGCCGAAAGCCCCCGCATCGGACAGCGCTTCGTTCGCAACGAAAGTCATGCGCATGGAGAGCGGGGAAAAGCCTACGCGAAGCAGATTTTTCTCCTTAAGCGTAAAGCCCGCGGCGGCGGTTAAGTACGCCGGCGCAAAAAAATCGGAAATCAGGCTTCGGCGGGACCGGTCGTTTGTTTCCGTGTACGAATAGCCCTCAGTGAACTGCGACTGAAAAAGCAGACTTGCCGAATAATCCCAAGAGTCATTCAGTCTGTAGGAGTATTTGGAACCGATTTCCAGTTTGTCCTGCGTTTTGCGCGTCGGAAAATCCTGTCCCGAAATCCGGGTAAGTCCATAGGCTACTGCAAAAATGTTGGTCCAGGTGCTGTATTCGCCTTTTCGCTCTGTCAGATAATCCACGCTTACGTTGAGCGCAAAGGCGTCAACGCCTCCCTGCACCCAGTTGGAGTAGCCCGAGTTGTTGGTGGTCAGGCTGAATATTCCTTTCCGCGTCCAGTTTGAGGCGGAGTCGGCCTGCTGCGCCTGCAAAGCGACAGGCGCCAGCAAACAACACAGCAGCATAATGGTCTTGAATCGGTTCATATTTGCGGTTTTGTTGGTTTTCAAAAATGAATTTCGATTCAAAAATCGGCATTCCGAAAGAGATGTAATAAATCCGTGAAGAAAGAGGGTTTGTGGATTTTTTAAACCGGTTGAGGCCTGTCTGCCGGTTTGCTGCAACTGTGAAAAGCTTGCTTTTGAACAGCTGATAATTCTTATCCAGTATTTGCATGATCCATTATTTATATTGACAAACCAAACTATTTTGATTATATTGATATGACTGACGCGAAGCTGTATCCTGATGGCTGATTTGCGTCTTTAAACACTGAAAATCAGAATGAATCAATATTTTTTTTGTGATGAAACATCTGTGATAACCGGCATAAACGCATACGAAAGACATGATTGTGATAGATGCTCCATCTGGCCATTGGAAAAACATTAAAAACAGATGAAACAAGAGCGCAGAAGTTTTTTGAAAAAGGGAGGAGTTGCTTTTGCAGGGATTTCCCTGCTTCCCGAATGGCTGGCGGCAAGGCCAAAAACCGGAAAAAAGCCCAACCTGATTTATGTTTTTCCCGATCAGATGCGCCGGCAAGCAATGGGTTTCTGGAAAAAGCCGGAGTACGCGAGCCTGCTTCGCGGAACCAGCGATCCGGTGCACACGCCCAACCTTGACAGGTTTGCCGACGAAAGCCTGGTGTTTACTCAGGCGGTTTCCACCACTCCGCTCAGCAGTCCGCACCGTGCCATGCTGTTTTCCGGAAAATACCCGCATAAAAACGGCGTAAAGTGGAATTGCCGCGCGGACAGAGAAAACCAGCTAGACCCCAGGGCCGAGTGCTTGGGCGATGTGCTGAAAAAGTCGGGGTACAGCTGCGGCTACATAGGCAAATACCACCTTGACCGGCCGGAAGCCAATGACCCGGACAATCCGGGACACTATGTGAACGGGAGCACCAGGCCTGAGCAGAAATGCTGGGATGCCTACACCCCGGAGCCCCTTCGCCACGGATTCGATTACTGGCATTCGTACGGAACTTTCGATGTGCATAAAAATCCGCATTACTGGGACAGCGAAGGGAAGAAACACGAGCCCGGAATTTGGTCGCCGATTCATGAGGCCGACAAAGCCATTTCGTATATCCGCAATGAGGAAGGCCAGCGGGACGAGCAAAAGCCGTTTTTTCTTGTCGTTTCCATGAATCCTCCGCACGGACCTTACCACAGCCTGAAAGACACTGACGAGGATGTTTTTAGAAAGCATTATTCCGAAGAAAAAATTGGCGATGTGCGGGAGCTGCTGAACCGCCCCAATATTCCCGAAGAGCACAGGCCGAGCAAGCGGTGCGTTCGCTATTACGCCTCACATGTGAGCGGAGTCGACCGGGAATTCGGCCGGATTGTGGAGGCTGTGGAAAAAAGCGGACAGGCGGAGAACACAATAGTTGTTTTTGCCTCCGACCACGGAGAAATGATGGGCAGCCACGGGCATATGGGGAAAACAAGAATTTACGAGGAGGCTTTCGGCATTCCGTTTATGGTGCGCTATCCGGAAAAGCTGCGCCACCGCACCACGGACCTGCTGATGGATACGCCTGATATTATGCCTTCGCTTCTGGGGCTGATGGGGCTGAACGAACAAATTCCGGGGGATGTGCAGGGGCGCGACTTCTCAAAATTTTTTGTAAGAAACAAGAAAAAAGGAAAGCCTGAGGCTTCGCTTTTCATTACGCATGGCAACGACAAAAGAGGCCTGCGGACTGACCGCTACTCAATGGTGCTGAGCGGCGACGGGAAAGAAAAGGACTTGCTTTTTGACAACCAGAAAGATCCGTACCAGCAGCATCCGCTCAGCTGGGAGGAACACAGGGAAACGGCGGATGCGCTTTTGCTGCTGCTGGCCAGAAGGCTGCAGGAAATCGAAGATCCCTGGGTGAGGGAGAACAAGCGCGGGGAAATGATGCCGTATGGGAATTTTTAATTCAAAGGAAATCAAATGGAAGGACTTAGCACATCAAGCATTCAGATATTATTTTTTGGACTCAATTTCAAATTTTATTAAACATCAAAAAAACAACATATAGTTATTAAAAATTATTAACTATCTTTATTCTATAATAAAATATTCATTTAAAATTTTTTAATATGAAAGAGTTAGTTAACATTTTTTCTCCAGCAATAACAGCGCTAATAGGAGCAATAGTCGGAGCATGTCTACAATACTATTTTACAAGAAAAAACGATGAAAAAAAGCAATTAAGCTCCATTAAGAAAGAGGTGTATTCTGAGTTTATTAACGCGATCAAAGATGCAAAATTTAATGGTGACATAAGCCTGCTTGCAAGTTCGAGAGCTAAGCTCGCAATTTATGGAAGTGATGAAGTGGTAAAAAAATCGGCAGATTTTTTCAGGAATCACTCTAAATTATCCAGTGAGAAATCAATACAAGCTTTTACTGATATAATAGGAGAGATGCGCACAGATAATGGCAAAAAAAATGGCAACGCAGAGCATAATGATCTGGAATGTTTAGTATTTGGGGCTAAATGAGTTTTACATTTAGTTTTTTATTTTATTGGAAAAATACGCACATATTTTAAATAACAGGATAAGGGCAAGCGGGGTTAGCTTGCCCTTTATTTTACTTTTTATAATTTTCCGGCTTCAGTGCCTCAGGGCGCCAGTGCAGCAAAAACTGCTTTACCTTTTCTTTATCGTAGCTTCGGCCGCTTTCCAGGTAGGCCGAGTTTTGCGTGTGAAGGCGCTTGCCGTTGCCGTCCAGCACCACAAACACCGGGAATCCGAAACGCTGCGGAAAACCGAGTTTTTCCAGCGCCTCGTAGTTTTTGTTTTCCGGGCTGTAGTTCAGGTGCACCAGCTCGTAGTCTTTTTCGATGATCGAATCCAGCTCGTGGTTGAATTTGACGAACTTGTCGAATCTCAGGCACCAGGAGCACCAGTTGCCGCCGACCATCACCAGCACATGCTGCTTGCCGGCTTTGGCCAGGGTCACGGCCTCGCTCAGCTGTTTGATTCCGTTTTTGTGCGGATCGTATATCTTTTTTTTCTGGGCAGAAACCTGGCTTCCGGTGATAATAAAACCTATAGCCAGCACCCATGCGAACAGATTCTTCATAGTGTTGATTGTTTATATATTGTTTTGTTCCAACTGATTTGATCTTACAAAGATTCTCTTTTCTCAAAAAACTAAAAATTTGACAGGCATAAAAATCGCCCTTCATTTCTTTTTTATTCGGGTTTTTCCATTCAATAATTCTCTATTTTTGTATTCTTATTGACGGACAGAAAATTTAGGACAAGAGAATTCTTATATGGCTAAGGCAAATAAAGCGGGAAAAGTGACGCCCCTGATGAAGCAGTATCATGCGATCAAAGCGAAGTATCCGGGGGCTTTATTGCTGTTTCGGATTGGCGATTTTTACGAGACTTTCGGCGAGGACGCCGTTACAGCGAGCAAGGTGCTGGACATTGTGCTGACCAAGCGCTCGAACGCCGACCCGACTGCGCCTGAGCTTGCCGGTTTTCCGCACCATGCGCTGGACACCTACCTCCCGAAATTGGTGCGCGCCGGACACCGCGTAGCGATTTGCGACCAGCTGGAAGACCCGAAGACCGTAAAGGGCATCGTGAAGCGCGGCGTGACCGAGCTCGTGACGCCGGGCTTGTCGTTTAACGACAACGTGCTTGACCGCAAGGTGAACAACTATCTGGCTTCGGTTTATTTCGGAATAAAAGGCCTGATCGGAATCGCCTTTCTTGATCTTTCTACAGGCGAATTCATGACTTCCTGCGGCAATGCGCAGTATATTGACAACCTGGTGCAGAATTTCCATCCGTCGGAAATCATTTATGCCAAGCCGCAGAAGGAGGCTTACCTGAATTTGTTCCGCGAGGAATACAGCGCTTACGCGCTGGAGGACTGGGTGTTTACGGCAGACTACGCCGAAGACAAACTCATGCAGCATTTTCAGACGCAGACCCTGAAAGGTTTCGGCGTGGAGAATCTTCAGGAAGGAGTGATCGCTTCGGGAGCGATCCTGTACTATCTGCAGGAAACCGAGCACAACGAGGTCGGGCATATCGGCTCGCTGCACCGCCTGGAGGAAGACAAATACGTTTGGCTTGACAAGTTTACCGTGCGCAATCTGGAGCTGCTGTATCCGCAGCAGGACGGCGGCGTACCGCTCATTCAGGTGCTTGACAAAACGCTTACGCCAATGGGCGCGCGCATGCTGAAAAAATGGATGGTTTTGCCGCTGAAAAACAAAGCGGAGATTGAGGAGCGCCTGGCCGCGGTGAAGGGACTGTTCGAGGCGGATGATTTGCATGATGACATTTCGGAATACCTGAAGAACATCAACGATCTGGAGCGTTTGATTTCGAAGGTTGCAGTCGGGCGCATCAATCCGCGCGAGATGCTTCAGCTTAAAAAAGCCCTGTATCAGATTGCGCCGATCAAGGAGCTGCTGGCGCAGAGCGGAATTGAACAGCTGCGCAAGCTGGCCGACCAGCTGAACCCGTGCGACTACCTGGTGAAGCGCATTCAGGAAGAGCTGCGCGACGACGTGCCGCTTGTGACCAATCAGGGAGGCATGATCCGCGAGGGCATTCACGCGGAACTGGATGAGCTGCGTTCCATCGCTTTTTCCGGAAAAGACTATCTGGAGCAGATCCGCCGCCGGGAAATCGAGCGCACGGGGATTCCATCGCTGAAAATCGCTTACAACAAAGTGTTCGGTTACTACTTGGAAGTGTCGAATGCGCACAAGGACAAAGTTCCTGAAGAATGGATCCGCAAGCAGACTCTGGTGAACGCCGAGCGCTATATTACTGAAGAGCTGAAAACTTACGAGGAAAAAATTCTGAACGCGGAAGGCAGGCTCGTGGTAATCGAACAGCAGCTGTACACCGAGCTGGTGCGCGGTGCGGCGGACTATGTGGCGCCCATACAGCAGAACGCCAAACTCATCGCCTCAGTTGACTGCCTGTCGTCGTTTGCCTTTTCGGCGCATGAATACAGCTACGTCTGTCCGGAGATTTCCGACAGCAAAGCACTGGACATCAAGGCCGGACGCCACCCGGTAATCGAGCAGCAGCTGCCGGCCGGAGAGCGCTATGTGCCGAACGACGTGAAGCTCAACGACGACGACCAGCAGATCATCATCATCACCGGACCGAACATGTCGGGTAAGTCCGCTTTGCTTCGCCAGACGGCGCTCATCACGCTGATGGCGCAGATGGGTTCCTTTGTTCCGGCCGGTGCGGCGACAATCGGCATTATCGACAAGGTGTTCACGCGCGTCGGCGCCTCGGACAACCTGGCGCGCGGCGAGTCGACCTTCATGGTGGAAATGACGGAGACGGCGAGCATTATGAACAACCTGAGCGACCGCAGCCTGGTGCTGATGGATGAAATCGGGCGCGGCACCAGCACCTACGACGGCGTTTCCATTGCCTGGTCGATTGTGGAATACCTGCACAACCATCCGACCGCCAAGGCAAAAACCCTGTTTGCCACGCACTATCACGAGCTCAATCAGCTGGCTAATGACTTCAAGGGCATTCAGAATTTCAACGTAAGCGTAAAGGAACACAACGGAAAAGTAATTTTCCTCAGAAAACTTAAAGAAGGAGGAAGCGCACACAGCTTCGGTATTCACGTGGCGCAGCTGGCGGGCATGCCGCAGAGCATCGTAAAGCGATCGAATGAAATTCTGGGTTATCTGGAAAAAGAAAAAACGCAGGAAAAGACCCAGGAGAAGCTCAAAGAAATTCCGGCCGAAAGCTACCAGCTCAGCCTTTTCGACGCCCACAATCCGGCTTTTGACACCTTGAAAGAGAAACTGGAGGGAATTGACTTGAACACCATGACGCCGCTGGAAGCCATGATGAAGCTGCACGAGCTGAAGGGAGTGCTGGATTAAAAAAATATTTCCTGCGCCTGATGATGTCAATTGATGCCGTCAAGCGCAGGAAACAGGTATTCGGATACTTTTCGTTTCTAGTTTTTGTAGAGAAATTTTTGAAGAGCATGAAGACTTTAAATCCACATGCTCTTCCATTTTTTTGTCCCAGTTCAAAAAAAATCGGAAGAAGCGCTTAATGCGCCTCCAGCCAATTTTTTCCCACGCCGGCTTCCGCCGACAGAGGCACTTCCAGGTTCGCGGCGGCGGCCATGCGTTTCGGAATTTCCGTCTGCATTAGCTCCAGCTCATCCGTCGGCACGTCAAACACCAGTTCGTCATGCACCTGAAGAATCATTTTCGATTTTAGCTTCTCACGCCGCATCCATTCGTCAATCTCTATCATGGCTTTCTTGATAATGTCGGCCGCGCTTCCCTGAATAGGCGCGTTGATGGCGTTCCGCTCGGCAAATCCACGCATGGTGGCGTTCCGCGAGTTGATGTCGCGCAGATAGCGCCTTCTTCCCGAGAAGGTCTCTACGTATTCGTTCTCCCGGGCGCTGTGAATAACCTGGTCCATATAGCGCTTGACAGCCGGAAATTCCTCGAAATAAGAATCAATGATTGAAGCGGCTTCCTTGCGCGGAATGTTCAGGCGCTGCGAGAGTCCGAAAGCGGAAATGCCGTAGATAATCCCGAAGTTGGCGGTTTTGGCTTTGCGGCGCATGTCCGGGGTTACTTCCTCAAGCGGAATTTTGAAAATTCTGCTGGCCGTAATGGCGTGAATGTCTTTTCCTTCCCTGAAGGCTTCGATCATGCTGGCATCCTGGGCAAAAGCTGCCATAATGCGCAGCTCAACCTGCGAGTAGTCCACTGCCAGGATGCGATGATTTTCGTCGGTCGGCACAAAAGCCTTCCGGATCTGCCGTCCTTCTTCCGTGCGGATAGGAATGTTCTGCAGGTTCGGATTGGTGGAGCTCAGCCGGCCGGTGGCGGCCACAGCCTGATTGTATGAAGTGTGCACGCGGCCGTCCTTCGGGCTAATCAGTTTCGGCAGGGCATCCACATAAGTGGACTTCAGTTTCTGAAGCCCGCGGTAATCCAGAATCAGCTGGCAGATTTCGTGTTTGCCCGCCAGTTTGCTGAGAATTTCCTCTCCGGTGGCGTACTGTCCGGAAGCGGTTTTCTTGGGTTTGTCCACCAGTTTCATCTTGCCGAACAAGATTTCGCCCAGCTGCTTGGGCGATCCGATGTTGAAGGTCTCCCCTGCCAGCTCGTAGATCTGCTGTTCCTTCACAAGACTCAGATCTCCGAACCGCTGAGAAAGCTCCTTGAGCTCGCCGGTGTCGATTTTCACTCCGTGGTTTTCCATGCGCGCCAGCACTCTTACCAAAGGTTCTTCGATTTCCCGGTACAGCGCGTCAAGGTTGTTTTCCTTCATCTGGGGCCGGAAAATTTCGGCTAGCCTCCAAGTGACGTCTGCGTCTTCCGAGGCGTAGTCCACCACTTTCGAAAGCTCCACGTCACGCATATTACCCTGGTTTTTCCCCTTTTTCCCGATCAGTTCCTCAATTTTCACTGTTTGGTAATTCAGGTATCTTTCTGCCAGCACGTCCATGCCGTGTTTGGCATCGGGTTCCAGTAGATAATGGGACAGCATCGTGTCGTACAGAAAGCCTTTCACTTCCACGCCGTAGTTCATCAGCACCATGAGGTCGTACTTCAGGTTCTGCCCGATTTTTCCGATTTGACCGTTTTCGAAAACCGCGCGGAAAGATTCAACAACTTCCTGAGCTTCCTTTCGGCTGGCCGGCACAGGCACATAGAAAGCCTCTCCGCTTTTGTAGGAGAAAGAAAGCCCCACCAGTTCTGCCTCATTGGCATCGAGGCCAGTGGTTTCGGTGTCAAAGCAGAACTCTTTCTGAGCAGCCAGGTGCCTGGCCAGGCTCTGCCGGAGCTCAGGCGTATCAGCCGCAAAATAGTCGTGGCGCGAGTTCAGAAGATTCCGAATTTCCTCCGGAGCCTCTTCTGTTTTCTCTTCCGGTTCCTGTTGCTGCGGGGAGGCAAACATGTCAAGCTGGCCGGTCTGCTGCGGCGCGGCGGCGGTTTTCTTCTGTTGAGCTGTTTTGGCTGCTGGCTGAGCCGCCGGCGGTATGGTTCCCAGAATGCGGTGTTTGAGTGTTCGGAATTCCAGCTCATCGAAGAGCGGTTCCAGC